>JBMFPH010000250.1:0-4186 GCA_049969215.1 Anaerolineae bacterium
GCCGGATAGGAGAGATCGTCGGCATCCTGCCGCGCGATGTAGCGCCCCCGCGCCACGTGCAAGCCGCGGTTGAGCGATTTGGTCAACCCTAGGTTGTGTGCGTTGCGCAGGCGCACGATGCGCGGGTCATTGTACTCGTCCAGGACGGCCGGTGTCTCGTCAGTCGAGCCATCGTCCACGATGATGAACTCGAAGTCGGTAAAGGTCTGGTTGAGGATGCTGTCCACCGCCTCGCGCAGGTAGCGCGCGCCGTTGTAGACGGCCATAATCACGGAAATGGCCGGCGTCATCACAGATTGCCTGTTCTCATTCGCATTGAGTTCGAAGTAGAGCCTACCATCGACGTCGATTACCGATCCTCAATCCCATCACAAGGGCGAGTAGAACAACAGCAAAAACCACACTGAGGAACAATGGCATATACCCGTACGGAGCAGCTGGAACCGAGGCACGACTCCTCGGCGACAACGTCGGGCGGTTAGGAAAAGGCGTCACTGACTGGGAGTCCATTCGGTCTGCCGACGGTGTTGACGATGCACTGGAATCGGAACGCTCAACAGCCGTGGAAACAGGTGATGGATAGGGGACGGGTGCCAACTGTGGGGCATCCACATTCAGAGTGAAATACCTGATCTGAAACCCTCCGCTTTCCAAACCGACGTTTGCAACCAAGTGAAGCACATTCCCTAGCGTTATAGCCATCTGAGGCTCACCGGTGGGACCAACATCAATGGGCACTGACCAGTTTATGCCATCAGCCGACCAAATGTAGCGCAAATGTGTGTAATTCCCGGTTACGACGTGTAAACGTCCGGCACCGTCTACCGCGATCGGATTATACCCATTGTGTCCTCTGTCGCTCTCGGCAAAGATACGCACCGCGGGTGACCAGGTGTTTCCCCGGTCGTGTGATTGCCGAAAATAACGTTGATGATTTGGCGCCCCGTCCCAGGTTAGAAAAACGCGTTCCGCCCCATCAGTGGCGACATTCAGCGACCACGGCGGCCCTTTGCTCGTATAGGCGTCTGTTTCAACAGAAGTTACTGTCTCAGTCGGCTGCCAAGTCTGGCCTCCATCTGCAGAACGGGAGTACAATAAGCGTGTACATGGGAAACCGCCCGGCATTTCGCACAATGACCAGGCAACGTGGAGCGTTCTATCATCGCTTATAGCCAAACGAATGTGGCTTACCCCTTCAAAACGATCTACACTGCCGATTAAAACGGGCTGAGACCACCGTTCACCTCCATCTGGGGAACTGATATGCCAGGCATTTGGCTCGCTATTTACCGCAAAAGCCACATGGATGATGCCATTGGGGCTAACCTTAACAGCAGCTTCATTCGCTGTAGCGAGCTGACGGGGTATCGACCAGCTGCGTGCCGACTCAGCCTGATCGACGTGAGCATGGCTATAGTATAGTTGTCCTGCGACGCTCCAAACAAAGTGAAGCATCCCCTGACTGTCGACATCCACGCTAGGGTAGCGACATGTAAAGGAGCCCGATGGTAGTGCCAGGATTGAATTGGGTTTAGTCCAGTTGCCATTTTCCAGACGTGTATAGTGGATTGACCAGGGGGCATCCGGATTGATAATCCCATCCTTATCGCCTGGAACATCACTTTGTGCCCAGAATATATGCACCTTTCCCTGCGTGTCTCCCACCAGGACCGGATTACCAAACTCGTATCCTGGTGATCGCGACAAATCAAGTGGGCCTAACCAAGTGCCTCCAGGCACGGGCTCTTGCGCACGAGCTGGATGAATAATGAACCAATAAGATACAAGGATTAGCACTACTAATAAGGGCAAGGGACGGTTGAAGACCAATGGACATCTACTCACACATTTAGGAACAGCATAGATGTATAGGCGACCCCGTAACACCCTCATATTTTTTCCACTAGATCTCCTTGGCCACTGTCACGAGAGTTTTCTATACCTCTTTCCCAAATTCATAACGCCACCCAACCCTCCGGCAGCAGATCGCGCGTGTCGTGACCCGGTTCGTTGAACCAACGCCTGGGAGCGATCACAATCTTATCGGGATTCTCGCACAGCCAGGCACCCCACCAGCTGAAGCTGCTGTTGGCCAGGATGTGATGCTTGCACTGGCTCATCAGCCAGAGGTCCTCATAATCGCGCGCGGCACCGTTGTGTGTCACATAGACGGTGGGATGGGCCGGACGGATATGGTCGCGCGCCCAATCCATATCGTCCGAGAAGACGAAGAAGGTGGGCCGTTCCACGCGCTGCTCGATATACGCAATACATCGCGCATAGTATTCCAGACTGCACACCCCGTGCACCTGGTGCGTGCGCGGATTGGTGACATAATCGCCGCGGCGCACGTGCAGGCTGACCGCTTGGCAATCGCAGATGCGCTGCGCCAGCTCGCGGCTGGTCGCGCTCGGCTCCCTCTTCAATTGAAACTCCTCTCGAATGAGGTCGGCAATCGTGGCGAAGTACTTTTCGCTCTGCCAATAGCCGATCAGATAGACATCGCGTCGCGCCTGTGCCAGGTTGGCGTCGAAGACGTGTGCCCGGTGTTCGCGCTCGCGATAGATCGGCCGGGCGTAGTAGGGCACATGTCCCAGCCGGCGACGTATGCGCCACAGCAGCCGATCTGTGCGGCTGCACCCCCCTGCCTGTACCGCGGCCACCTCTTGCGGCGTGGCGAAGTCCTCATGGATGCGGAAGACATGCAGGCGGTAGCTGCGCAGCGTATAGCTGGCGAAGGCGCTGATGTCCAGCTTGAGCGCTGTGCCGCGACGCCACGCCAGCGCCCGCCCGGCGGCATATTGAAACATCTGGTTGCCCAACCCACCGATCAACTGGACGATGACCATAGCATCGCTATATCAGACATGCTCACGCTTTCTAGCCAGAATGTGCAACCCGAATGCCAACAGCTGGTTCGAACCGCTATCATGTCTCGAAAATCTTTCCAATGCTGCCAGGAGCAGCCTAAGGGCTATGCGCTCCGGGCGCGAGAGGAAAGCACCCGAATACTTCTCCGCCACCCAGGGCAGACGACGCAATTCCTGAGCCAGGTACTCGAAGAAGTTGCCATTATAGTCAATTTCCAGTATCTCACAACCCAATGCGCGCAGCCAATGCTCGTAAAAATAATGGCTGTAACCGGTGTGAAAAAGTAAGGAGCGAAGTGGGTCAACGAGCAGAATGGAGCTGTCAGGATCAGCACTCCCCCCGGTTTGAGCAAGCGCACCAACTCACACAGTGCGTCTACCGGTGCCGGCAGGTGTTCGAGCACCTCAATACACATGATTGCATCGAAGGAAGCGTCCGGCTCGGGTATGGCTGTGATATCACTTACGATATCGAGATGTGATTGATCCCAAGTGCCTTTTTGTAGACCAACTCCATCGCCCTTGCCGTCATACCGGCCGAAGTCCTGGCTGACGTATTGCAAGTGGTTGCAGAAGCGTTTGTACTGCAGCTCGCCGGCACCGGCATCCAGGATACGGCTGCCGGCAGGGATGCTTGCAAGGGTACGCTCCAACCATGCCTCGCGCGTTGCCTGGTTGCGCGTGCCACAACCCCCTTCCCTTATCAGGGATGAGAAAAGACGATGCAGGACGCGCCTAAGCAAGGCGTGTATGATCACTCGGACGATTATTCCTTTTCCTTATGTGGCCAAGAAACCATCTCTTGAGACGATCTCGCATTCCTGACGACTTAGCAAGAGGCCTGCGCCAGACGCACGAAAAGGTTGCTCACCCAGCGCGATCTCACTGATCGCGATGTGGCCAACACCCTGTACATAATAGAACGCGCGCTCGTGCTCTGAGAGCCCTACTGCAAAGTTCAGATCGCACGCCTTCAGAGGCACGCTACAGAGGAATTCAACACAGTAACGGCCGGGCTGTAGGTCCTTGGGCCGCGACCAGTAGGTTATGATGGACACACCCTCGAAATTCAGTATCCCGACAGCCGCTATCACGTGGCTGGTGGGCTTGAAAATTTCAAACTCAAGCATGATGCGCCATTTTTCCCACAAGTGAAAATGTGCCCGCGGTGTTCCGTCCATAGCGAGAATGCGCAGGGTCGTAGCGGCGCCAGGAGCATCCTCCGGCCCGGGAGGCAATGGGATGATAGGGGAAAGGCCCGCTCCCACACGCGTCAGATACTCAGAAATCACCGCATCGGTGGCACCAGCTGCCTC
>JBMFPH010000251.1:0-4159 GCA_049969215.1 Anaerolineae bacterium
GGCTACACCGACGAATGGTGGCCCATCGACTTGTGCTTCTGGCCCAAGGCGTTGGAGGCGACCGCAGGCGCCAAGGCGTTCATGGATCAGTTGGCCGCAAAGTTCGCATAACGGATGATTTGACGATAAGCTGACGTAGGAGAAATGTATTATGGCTGAGAAGATGAAAGCTCAGGTGTTTTACGAAGCGGAGAAGATGGAGCTGGAGGAAATCCCTATCCCGAAGGTCACTGATGTGGACGTTCTGGTGCGGGTCAAGAATTGTGGTATCTGCGGCTCCGACATCTCCTATTACTACGGATTGAGCCCGCTGGGTACCCCGACCGGCAAGGGGCCACTGGTACTGGGACACGAGTTCACCGGCGAGGTGGTTGAGGTGGGTGCAGTCGCCAAGTCGATGAACCTGTTCAAGCCGGGCGACCGCGTGGTGGTCAATCCGGTGCAGAACTGCAACGCATGCTATGCCTGCGCCGCCGGACGCACCAACCTGTGCACCAACCTCTATGTGCCGGGGGTGTCTGCCAACGGAGGCTTCGCCGAGTACTGTATCTCGCGCTACACCGGCCTCTTCAAACTGCCCGACAACGTCAGCTATGCCGCAGGTGCCTTCACAGAGCCGCTCGCCTGTGCCGTCTACGGCATGAAAAAGCTAGCTATCGAGCCGGGGCAGTTCGTGGCGATCTTCGGTCCGGGGCCAATGGGCCTAATGATGGTACAGATGGCCAAAGCAATGGGTGCCGGCAAAGTGGCCTTGATCGGTACGCGCGACTATCGGTTGGAAGACGGCAAGAAGATGGGCGCCGATTACATCTTCAACACCAAGGATGAGAAGTCGCCCTATTATGTGAAGAACCTCAAGGAGGCGATCGCCGATCTGACGCACGGCGCCCTGGCCGACCGGGCGATCGTGCCTACCAGCGCCAACGAAGCGTTCGAGCAAGCCATCGACATCACCGGCAACGCTGCCATCCTGGTGCACTTCGGGCTGCCCAACACCGATGATGTCATTCATGTGCCTGCACTGGCGACGCACACGATGGACAAGGAGATCCGTTTCTCCTGGTTGGCGCCGCTCTCCTGGCCCACCGCCATCCGTATGATCTCCGAGGGGCTGGTCAATCTGGAGGGTCTGGTGAGCAGCACGGTGCCACTGGCCGACACCGGCAAGGCCATTCGGATGCTGCGCGAGCGCGCTAACGATCCCGTCAAGGTGCAAGTAACACCTTAAATAAGCATTTCGTGTGGCGCACCGAATATCGGTGCGCCACACACTTAACTATCATCCATCAATGATCGAGAGGTGTCCCTATGGCAATTCAGTTTGGTCTCAATACGTTCACATTTGTCTCACCTTTCACCACCAAGGATCTGGTGCTGCTGGACAAGGTCAAGCAGATGGGGTTCGACCTGATCGAAATCCCCATCGAGGGCATGTCCGACCTCAACTATGAGGAAGCGGCCCGCGCGCTCAGGGGCACCGGCTTGGCGGTGAGCACATGTGCGGCGATGGGCCCCGACCGCGACCCCACGCACGAGGATCCGGCCAAGCAGCAGGGTGGCATCGAGTATCTGAAACATATGGTGGATGCCACGGCGAAGATGGGTGGTACCATCTGTGGCGGGCCGATCTATGCCTCGGTCGGCCGCACCTGGCAAGCTACCCCCGAGCAGCGCAGAAAAGACCTGGAGCGCTGCGCCCGCAACCTCAAGATCGTGGCAGATTACGCGCGCAGCAAAGGGGTAATCTTCGCCATCGAGCCGCTCAACCGCTTCGAGACCAGCTTCATCAACTTGGCCGAGCAGGCGGTGGAGCTGGTGGAGATGATCGACAGCCCAGCGATGCGCATCATGCTGGATACCTTTCACATGAACATCGAGGAAAAGCATCTGGGTAAGGCGATCGAGAAGGCAGCTCCGTACCTGGTGCACCTCCATGCCAATGAGAACGATCGTGGGACACCGGGCAGTGGGCACGTGCCATGGGCAGATGTCGCCGCGGCGTTGAAGAAGATCAACTACAACGGCGCGATGGTGATCGAGTCGTTCAGCAGCGAGAACAAGACCATTGCGCGCGCTGCCGCGATCTGGCGGCCCCCCGCGCCAAGTCAGGACGAGCTCGCTTCTGAAGGATTGAAATTCCTGAAACAGCTGATGGCCTAGGATGGATCATAGCTGATCTCTTCCTATTCACAAATCTCATCCACTTCTCAAGGAGGTGAAGGTATGGATAAAAAGGTTAACGTTGCCATTGTGGGACTGGGGTTCGGCGCTGAGTTTATCCCCATTTATCAAAACCATCCTCACGCCAATATGTATGCTATCTGCCAGCGCACCAAGAGCCGGCTGGACCAGATCGGCGATGCATTTGGCGTGGCAGTGCGCTACACCGATTTCAACGAGTTGCTCAAAGATCCCAACGTGGATGCCGTGCACATCAACACCCCCATTGCAGACCATGCCCCGATGAGCTTAGCGGCCCTGAAAGCGGGCAAGCACGTCGCCTGCACGGTGCCGATGGCCACTACAGTCGAGGAATGTCGCCAGATTGTCGAAGCTCAAAAGGCTTCCGGCAAGAAATATATGATGATGGAGACGACCATCTACTCACGCGAGTTCTTCTACGTGAAGGAGCTCTACACGTCGGGCAAGATGGGACGTATCCAATTTTTGCGCGCCACCCATCAGCAAGAGATGTTGGGCTGGCCTGGCTACTGGGAGGGCTTTCCCCCTATGCTCTATGCCACTCACGTGGTCAGCCCATGTCTGGCGCTGGCAGGGAAAGACGCCGAGTCGGTGGTATGTTTCGGTTCCGGGCGCATTCAGGAGCATCTCATCCCCAAGTACAACTCACCATTTGCCATCGAGACAGCGCATATCAAGCTGCGCGACTCCGACCTGGTGGCCGAGGTGATGCGCTCCCTGTTCAACACGGCACGCCAGTACCGAGAGAGCTTCGATGTCTACGGTAGCAAGATGTCGTTCGAGTGGCCCCTCATCGAACACACCCCACCCGTGGTGCATATCGGTGAGATACCGCACCAGGTGGACGTGCTGGACTACGCTCACCTACTGCCAGAGCCGATCCAGCGTTTCACTACCAAAGGGGTGTATGGTGGCGAGCAGCAGCATCTTTCCTTCATCCAAGGTTCCGGGCATGGAGGCTCTCACCCGCACTTAGCCCATGAGTTTATCATGAGCATTGTAGAGGACCGCGAACCCTTCCCCAACGCACGTAAGGCAGCGAACTGGACGTGCACGGGTATTCTGGCTCATGAATCGGCCATGCGCGGCGGTGAACGGATGTACCTGCCGGAGTTCACTTTCTCCGACTAATAAGCCACCGACGCGAATTGCCCGGGCTGCTCTCAGCCCCTCCGTGGGGATTATCTCTCAAAAAAGAATAGGGCGTGCTCTTACAGGGCACGCCTTAATTCAGTCTCTGCGGGAGAATCAGAGATAGTAGGTCATGCGTTGTAAGTGCACCGATGGGTCGATGTTCTGCACCTGCACACCGGGAGGCACCGAAATATTGATGGGAGCATAGTTGAGAATCGCGCGTACCTGACATCGCACCAATACGTCCACTGTTGCCTGCGCCGCCGATGACGGAACAGCAACAATGGCGATGCGGATGCCGTGCTCACAGATTAATCGGGGCATATCGGCCACATCATGGATAATCTTGCCAGCGACTGCCTGGCCGATTTTGGCAGGGTCGTTGTCGAAGATTAGCGTGATTTCGAAACCCTTGGTGACAAAGCCATTGTAGTTTGCCAACGCATGGCCCAAAGCTCCACATCCCACCAGTGCTACGGGCCACACGCCGTTCACATGCAAGATGTGTTTCAATTGGGTGCTCAGATAATGAACATCATAACCGGAGCCCTGCTTACCAAACTCGCCAAAATGGGAAAGGTCTTTGCGGATTTGGGCCGGACTGATGCCGAGGCGGCGCCCTAATTCATGGGAGGAGACCACCTCGTAGCCCTCTTCTATCAGATAATTCAGGGTGCGCAAATATAGTGGCAAACGACCCACCACAATATCGGGCACTTTGTCCACCGACATACGTTTTCTCCCTCCCCCATCCTTACATCGATCCTGCGCGGGAACCTGTCGGAAAGTCCTCTTGTGAAAGCAATCACATATTCTACATGCA
>JBMFPH010000252.1:0-4148 GCA_049969215.1 Anaerolineae bacterium
TGAGGCGGGCTGCCTCATGGGCTTCTTGGGGTGAAAGCAGATCGCCATCCACCAATTCCTGCAGCGCGGCAGCCAGCGCCTGCTTACCTAACGACGCAGAAACGTAATTGAGCTCGGGTAGTGCCAACCCATCCGAACCATAAACGATCTTGGAGATGGGTGCCATTTCCAAGACTTCCGCGTAGATACGCCGTGCACCGCCCCCTGCGAAGGGGATTCCTTCGGAAACGTCACAATACACCCGAGGCAGCATGCCAGCGATATATCCTGCCTCAGCGCAATAAGGATAGCCGGCATGCACCAGGATGACGGTACAGGCGCGAAAGGCAGGGAAGCGTAGCAGCTCCATCAACAGGGCGGGGCGACAGTCGGGCATATTGATCTCATAATCCCCCACCCCGGTGTGAATTTGCATTGGCACGTTGTACTCGATACACAGCTCGAGCGCCCGGCACAACAGGTGATCGCGCAGCTTTTTCATAGCGCCACCGCCGGTGCCACGCCGAATGGCATCTAACGCCTGCATGCCCTGATCGGGTGTGCGGCTGAGCGGCGAAATGTCCAACCCAGTGCGATAGGCAATGATGGACTTCAGGCCACGATAGCCATCCCGTTCCAGGGCATAGGCGATCGCCTCGTCATAGCGACGACGAAACTCATCCCATCCGAGCTCCGCTTTCAGCAAATCGACGATCAGGGGTTCGATGCGATAGATGGGCACCACCGGCACCGGCATGTCCTGCTGGAAAACGGGCACGCTCAAGGGGGGCTGCGGGTAACCGAAGTCGGTCACCAATGCGGTGAGATGACACGCGGCAAAGAGGCGACGCACATAGCCCTTGTAGTCGCTTGTCACCGCATGGTTGCGCGCCGCCACCACATCCTCCAACACGGGCGCACAACCGAGGAAACGAGCCATCTGACGCACGAGATAACGCATATACACCACATTGCGCCGAATGGTTTGGATCTCGCGGATCAGTGTTTCGTCCATCGGCAGGCCCGCTTGGGCCATATAGCTGACCCCTCCGCCGGGAAAAGAGGCCAGGTCCATAAATTGCTCAGGGGTGAGTGCGCCAGCGTTGAGGAAAGGATGACAATGTACGTCGACGACGGGTAGCTCCGCTATCTCGATCATCAGATGGACTCCAGGTAGAGCTGGCGCTCCCAAGGATGTACGTGCAGATGATAGTCGGTCAGCTCAGAGCGTTTGACCTTGATGAACTCGCTGGTGATGACGGGCCCCAAAGCCGCCGTCACGACGGGGTCCGCTTCCAAAGCGCTCAGCGCTTCGTCCAGCGAACGCGGCAGCAATGCCAATCCTCTGGTACGTGCTTGTTCGTCTGTCAATGCTCCCACGTCGTCGGTCACGGCGGGCGGCGGCTCGATCTGCTGCTCAATGCCGTCCAGTCCGGCAGCCAGCAACGCAGTCAACAGCATATAGGGGTTACAGGCATTGTCGCCGGAGCGAAATTCGAGATGGCGGCGTGCTCCCATGCCGGGAATGCGCACCAACGCGGCGCGGCTGCCCACACCCCAACAGACATGGGCTGGTGACCAAGAGCCGGGCAACAAACGCTTATAGGAGTTGACAATGGGTGCCCCCACCGCTGTGAGGGCCGCCGCATGCGCCAACAAGCCACCCAGGAAATGCCTTCCCAATTGTGACAAGGGCTCGTCCGGCCGCTCGCCACAGCTCAGATCGCGTTTTCCTTCTGCATCCCACAAGCTGATGTGCACGTGCAATCCGCTGCCGGGCATATGGGCGTAGGGCTTGGGCATGAAGCTGGCAATCCAACCCGCCTGGCGTGCCAGCGCACGCACCACTTCCTTAAAGGTCAAGTAGTCATCTACGGCCTTGAACGGCCCCGTGCACACGGGGGTCGCTTCATACTGGCCTGGGCCGTATTCCTTACCCAGCTGTTCCAGCTGCACCCCCATCGTTTTGAGTGTCTCCATCACCTCCAGCCACAGGGCGTAGTGGCGATCCAACCCCGCCACGGTGAACATCCCATCGCGATCCGAGGTGACATATTCGCCATCTTCAGTGCGTCGGAACAGCATGAACTCGGGCTCGAAGCCGACACGGAGGGTCAGGCCACGTTGGGCATACGCACGCACGATATGGTCGAGGCGAGTGCGTGGACATCCCAGCCACTCGCTGCCGTCCATGTCCCGCAGGAAAGCGTGTACGCGACCGCTGGCCTGGCGATAAGGCAGCGGAGCGTAGCTCACCGGATCGCCCACCGCCAGCACATCACCTGTCTCAGCGGTGAAGGCACTGCCAGGCGCCATATGATCGAGCAAGTTGAAGTCCACATTGGCGCGTGCAAAGACGATGCCGCGCTCGAAGACGGTGGCAAAGCGGTGTGGTGGCACTGCCTTGGCACACGAACGGCCACTATAATCGTGATAGATCACCCACAAATATTGAATGTTATCTTCTGTAAGGCGTTGAAGGATTTCCGCTGTGTTCACCGTTTTGCTCCCTGAGAATAGATTTCATAGGAATGATATCTGCAGATCGTTCGGCTTAGGAGCACAAAAAAAGTGCTTGACCTACTTCTGTTCCGACATAGTGTGCGTTGTATGCGTTTCCTCGTTTGTTGTCTGCTTTGGATCGAGTTCACCAGCCAGCATAAGGCGCAATCACCTCATCGCTGACATGACCGGCTTCAACATCGGAAAGCGCTTGATCCAGGATAGCTACACCTTCATCCACTTCCGCCTCGCTGAGAATCAGCGGAGGAGTGATTTCCAGCACGTTTGAGAACATGCCCACATAAAAGAGCAGCAGGCCCAGTTCAAAGGCACGATAGACCACCTTGGCGGCTTCGCGGGCAGCGGGCGCTTTGGTCTGACGGTCGCGCACCAGCTCCACACCCTGCATCAAGCCCATACCGCGCACATCGCCGATCAACGGATGCCGCTCCTGCAACGCGCGCAGGCGCTGGTGCAAGTACGTTCCCACCCGCGCGGCATTTTCCGGCATTTTCTCCTGCTCAATCGCCTCGAGCGTTGCCAGGCCGGCGACACAGCTCAGCGGATTGCCGGCGGTGGTGAAGATCGCCAGCCCTACCCCGGCGTCGAGGATTTCCTTGCGTGCCACCACAGCGCTCAAGGGGATGCCATTTCCCAACGCTTTGCCCAACACCAATACGTCGGGTGTCACCTCGAAATGTTCTGGTGAGAACATCCGACCGGTGCGACCCATGCCCACTTTGACGTCATCCACGACGAGATAAATGCCATAGCGCTGACACAAGTCCGCCAACATGGGCAGGAAAGTGGGTGGTGGGACAATGTCGCCGCCATCGCTCTGGATTGTCTCCACAATGATGCCAGCCACATCATCCGGCGGGCAGATCGTCTTGAAGAGATAATCTTCCAGGAAGCGAATGGTGGCTTGGGCGCAGTCGCGCACTCCATCCCCGAAAGGGCATCGGTAGGGATGAGGATAGGGCACTTTGACCACGTGACCGCCACCGATGAAGTGACTCTGTGCCGCATGGGCAGATATCGCCATCGAGGTCGCCGTGGCACCGTGATAAGCACCGATAAAGGACACCAGGCGACGCCTGCCCGTAGCAATGGGGAGCAGTCGGCCTACTGTCTCATTGGCATCCGAGCCGCAAAAGCCAAACCATACTTTCTTGGGAAAGTCACCAGGGGTGAGCGCGATCAGCTTTTCGGCCAGCTGCAACGCCGGGATATGCATGCCCGAGATCAGACTGGCGAAGTTGGTGCGCTCCAGTTGACTCAAGAGCGCCTCCTTGAAGTGGGGATGACCATAACCGATGTTCACCACTGCCCAGCCAGCGGCGAAATCGAGATACGCCTTTCCTTGCACGTCCCACACACGGCAACCTTGCGCGCGCTCTATCGTAAGCGGATAGAAGCGCAATCGCATCGCATCGGAGATCAATCGGGCGTCCAGATCCATCATAAGATCAATGTCTTTCATGAGCGCACCATCCACACCGACCATTGTTCTTTCAGACCCTCACCTTCCGGTAAAAGACCGTCTTTACCACCTCCGCTGTGATCATATAACCCGCCACAATCATCGCAAGCGGCAAAAGGAACGGGATAGGCAGCGGCACGAACCCAAGAAGTGCACCCAGTGGGGTGAATGGCACAACCAACGC
>JBMFPH010000253.1:0-4144 GCA_049969215.1 Anaerolineae bacterium
GGGTATCTCCGCCGCCTCCATCAAGTGCCATGCAATCGCCTCGCCCTCGCGGTCAGGGTCGGTGGCAAGATATACTTCCGGAGCGCGTTTGACCGCCGCCTTGAGCTCTTCGACGATCTGGCGCTTCTCCTTGGGCACGCGGTAGCGCGGGGCGAAGTCGTGCTCCACGTCCACTGACAGCTGCGAGCGCAGCAGGTCACGCACATGGCCCACTGAGGCTTTGACGGTGTAGCCGCTGCCCAGGAACTTGCCCACCGTGCGCGCCTTGGCCGGCGATTCGACGATGACCAACGGACGGCCATCGCCCGAAGCCCGTTCTTTGTCGCGCGTGGCCGACACCGCCTTGGCCTGGCGTGTGGTGCGGTTAGCATTCTTCTTCGCGGGAAGTGCCGGGGGTGCCGGCAGCGTGGCATGCGCCGGCGTACGCCCCATCTTGAACAAGGTGGTGCCACACTCGGGACAGACACCTTGCGTACACGGTCTGCCCGACGCCGTATAGCTCGGCTGTGGATCGCGCATCGGTCGCTTGGCGCGACACTTGACGCAGTAAGCAGTCAACGTCTCCATACCGGTGTATATCCTCTGGCTATAGTAGATTTGTCATGCCGTTCGCTTGAAGTTGTTCCACGATTGTCTTGACATCCTGGGCGCGATCGCGCGCGCAGATCAGAATGGCATCCTCGGTATCCACCACAATGGTGTTCTCCAATCCAATCGTCACAATGAGCTTGTCACCACCACGGATCAGGCATCCCTTGGTGGCCATGCCCAGGTGATTGCCCAGGATGACATTCCCATCCGCGCACGCCGTGTGCACACCGTATAAAGCTTCCCAGTCTCCGATGTCGCTCCAGCCGATGTCCACCGGGATCACAACCACATCCTGTGCCTTCTCCATAATACCATAGTCTATGGTCTCCTTGCGCACCTTGGGCCACACCTCACGGAGCACCTGCCCGGCGTCAGGAGCTCCCAGCGAAGCGGCAACGCGCCGCAATAACACATAAACATCGGGCATGTGTTGCGCAAATTCCCGCAGGATGCGCGGCACCTGCCAGATGAACATGCCACTGTTCCAGCTGTATAAGCCACTGGCGACAAATTCGGCAGCACGTTGGGCGTCCGGCTTTTCGACAAATGCCTCCACAGCATACACATCAAATCCGTCAACCCGGGCAATTCGGTCGCCGCGACGGATATAGCCGAAACCGGTCGCCGGATAGCTGGGACAAATGCCCAGGGTGACCAGATGCCCCTGTCGTGCCATATGGTAAGCTGCTTGCAGTGCTTGCTGAAAGACATCCACAGAACGGATGAAGTGATCGGCCGTCAACACCGCCATGACCGCTTCCGGATCGCGCTGTTGAAGGTAAACCGCTGCTAACCCGATGGCGCCGGCGGTGCCACGCGCGGAAGGCTCCGCAATGAAGTTTCCCGAGGGGATATCGGGCACCTGCGCGGACAAGAGAGGCACATATTCCGCCGCCGTTACGATGAACACATGTTCCACCGGCAGAATGGGCAACAGCCGATCCACGGCGTGCTGCAACATGGTACGCTCACCGATCAGCTGCAAAGCTTGCTTCGGTAAATGGTGTCGGCTGAGCGGCCATAGCCGCGTGCCGCTGCCACCTGCCATAATGACCGCGTAGTAATCTCTCATCGGCGTCTCCCTCGACCCATTTTTATGTGGTTTTCATGCGGAAAGCTTGGTCTCTCGTGTTGCCACATAGCTCATATTGCCGACCTGACGCACAATACCTTTGAGCTCCATCAATGTCAAGGTGCTGGTCACTTCGTGGATGGGCAGACCGGCAACGCGCCCCAGCTCATCCACGTGGATCGGCTCAGAGGAAAGGAACTGCAGCAGATGCGCCTCAGTGGGATTATCCGGCAGAGATTGACGCACTTCTCTTTGCTGTACCGCCATATTCAGATTGAGCTCCTCAAGGATATCCTGGACACAGCTCACCAGCTTGGCGCCCTGCTGGATGAGGAAGCTGGGACCTCCGCTATTGCGGCTGAGGATGTTGCCAGGCACCGCAAATACCTCGCGGCCTTGTTCCAGCGCATAGGCGGCTGTGATCATCGCGCCGCTGCGCGTGGAGCCTTCCACCACGAGCACGCCCAGGCTGATCCCGCTGATAATACGATTGCGCGGTGGAAAATTGCGCGCTTCCGGCTTTGTCCCCAACGGATACTCGCTGATCAGAGCCCCATTGCGGACAATCTGTTCGGCCAGGCCGCGATTTTCATACGGGTAGATGATGTCCACTCCGTTGCCCAACACGGCGATCGTCCGTCCACCGGCATCGAGCGCTGCACGGTGGGCCATGGTGTCGATCCCGTATGCCAGCCCGCTGACGATGGTCACTCCGGCGGCGACCAATCCGGCCACCAACGTCCGCGTCACCTCGCGCCCGTAGGGGCTGGCCTGGCGGGTGCCCACCACGCCCAATGCCCACTCATCCGCGGGCGACAATTCACCCCGTATGTAAAGCACGGGAGGCGGATGGACGATGGACTTGAGCAAGGGAGGATACGCCTGGCTCTCCCACGTGAGCACGGTGACGCCCGCATCCTGAGTGCGTTTCCACTCCGCATCCAGATCCAGACGGTCACGCATGTTACAAAATGTGGCGATGGTGCGCTGGTCGAACCCCAGCGCGCGCAGCGTCGCGGGCGAAGCGTGCCAGGCGGCGGCCACATCGCCCGCGAAGTGGTTCAACAGCGCGCGCAGCCGCACCGGACCAACCCCCGGAACGCGGCTGAACCCCACCCAATACTTCAATTCGTCGGACATCGAGCACCCTGACGCAAGTATGAAACATCCCCTTCTGGAGTCACCAGCAAGGAGACCCTTTTATGATACCGTTGCGCATCTTGCTGCGCAACTATATGCGGTGAAACAGGAAAGAGGCCCAACAGCAGTGGTTGGAATTGTCGCGCAGAGACGCACAAACCGAGCCGCGCGCGTCAGCAAGCGGCTGATACCGCTCCCGCACGGTCGCGGCGCGGATAAATGGGCGCGGCGCGGACTTTCAGCGGTGAATCAGGGACGCTCGCGGCTCGTGCCTAATTGCGGGAAATAGTCCTGGAGGATCGACCCACCAATGAACTCGCGCAGGATCGAGTTGTCCGGCACATGGTCCGGCGGCACCGGCACGAACCACTCCAGCAGCGAGAGCAGGCGCTTGGCCTCGATATGCTCTCGGGTGCGCGGTCGCACCTGGAGCAACAACGGCTCGGCATAGGGCTTGAGCACGGCCAGCTCATACACCAGCGCCGAGTTGAACATGACGTCGGCATTGTCCTGATACGGGAAGATCCACCGTTTCTCACCGCGGCGCACACTCTCCCAACGCGCCAGCGTCTCGGTAGCCGTATAGCCGCGATAGGTGGCATCCCGCACGATGCGCCGGATGAGGCGCGTGTCGGTCGTGGGCACCCGATTGTGCCGGTCGATGTTCAGCTGCGTCAACGCGGACAGGTAGATGCGATAGATGCACTCCGGCGCGATCTCGCGCACCAGCTCCGGATTCAGCCCGTGGATGCCCTCGATCAAGATGACCTCATCCTTGTCGATGGCGATCGTGTTTCCCTCTTCCCGCAGGCCGGTGAAAAAATTGAAACGAGGCAATGTCACCTCTTGCCCGGCAATCAACCGATTGAGGGTGCTATTAAACAGGGGTAAATCCAGCACGTGGAGCGACTCGAAATCATACTGGCCGTTCTCGTCGCGCGGGCTCTCCTCGCGATTGACGAAGAAGTCATCCAGTGCAATGGGAACGGGACGGATGCCGTTAGCCAGCAGCTGGATGGAGAGGCGCTTGGAGAAGGTGGTCTTGCCCGAAGAGGACGGCCCTGCGATCAACACCACGCGCACGCGCGGCTGACGCTGCGCGATAGCGGAGGCGATGCGGGCAATGCGCTGCTCGTGCAGCGCTTCCGACACCAAAATGATCTCCCGCATGCGCCCAGCTTCTTGCGCCTCGTTCAATGCCGCCACGTTGGAAATGCCCATCAGGCGCATCCACTCGCCGTACTCATTGAACACCGCGACCAGGCCGGGCGATTCCTTGAGCTCTTGTACCACGTCGGGCTGCTCATGGCGCGGATACAACAGGGCAAAGCCGCTGCCGTA
>JBMFPH010000254.1:0-1129 GCA_049969215.1 Anaerolineae bacterium
CGTCGGCTCCAACGTGGCGGTCGGCGAACGCGACGGTGTGGGCATCAGCACCGCGGTGAGCGTGGCGGTGGCGGTCGGCGTGGGCGGGAAGGTTGCCAACGGCTGCGGCGTCGCCCATGGCGTCACCACCCGCGGCGCCGGCGTCGGCGCCACGAGCAGCGCGGCCACCCCGGCACAGTAACACGGCAGCGTCAGCACAATCACCGCGAACAGCAGCGCGTAGACCGTCCGCCGCGGCTCGCCCAGCTGCGCATACCAATCGCGTAATCCCACTGCTGCTCCCTTCTTGTAGATAAACCACCAGACGCCACGGGATCAATCCCGCGGCGGAGATTTTACCGCCGAGCACGCCGAGAGCGCCAAGAATGAACAGAAAAAGACCTCTGCGTTCTCTGCGGTGAAAGATTTTACCGCCGAGCACGCCGAGAGCGCAGAGAGCTACAGGATCCTCTGCGGTCTCTGCGGTGAGAAAGTTTTCCGCTCCCGCACGCGCGCGGCGCGGTTGATCAAAACCTGCCCCTGAAAACGGTTCCCCAGCTTCACCCATCCACAACCGGCTGCTCCGTCGGGTCGGCGGGCACGGGCAGCGGCGCCCACACCGCCACCGCCGCCGGCACCATGCGGATCGCCGCCAGGCCGAGCAGGTAGACGACCACCGCCACCCCGATCGCCAGCGAGAAGCCATAGCTCTGCGCGATCATGATGGTCAGGATCGAGCCGATCACCGAGCTGAAGCCGTTCACCCCCCACGCCCAGGCCACCAGCGCCGGGTTGACGCGGTCCACCAGCCGGATGCCCAGCGGAAATGGCATGCCCATCACGATGCCCAAAGGCATGAGCAGCGCGATGGCGATGAGGATGCGATAGGGCAGGTCAAGGCCAATGAGCGCGCGGAAGAGCGGCGGCAGCAGGAAGATGTACGCCAGCGCCCCCAGCGCCAGCAGCGGGATCACCTTCACCTGGAGTGCGCGCGGATCGCCCTCACCGAGCAGCCGCCCCGACAGGAAGCTGCCCACGCCGGAGAAGAAGAGGATGGCGAACAGCACCACCGAGGTGGCATACACCGGATGCCCCAGGAAGAGGACAAAGCGCTGCATCAAGCCCACCTCGATCAGGATGAAGCCGATGC
>JBMFPH010000254.1:1139-4132 GCA_049969215.1 Anaerolineae bacterium
CCCGCCCCGCGCGTCGCCAGGCCGTGCCGCTGGAAGCGCCACAAGGGCCAGAGGATGAACCCGCTGGCGAGCAGCAGCGCCTGCACCAAGAGGATCAGCAGCGTCACCTTGCCCGAACGGAAGTCGCCCAGGTTGCTCCAGCCGTAATACTCGAAGAAGAAGGGCCGATCGTCCGTCGTCGGGCTGACGTCGAGCGGATAGGCGGCGAAGAAAGCGGCGCGATCCGGGGCGCGGAAGAAGCGCACAAACCAGTTGTCCGCGTCGTTCACGTCCGGCGCATAGAGGATGCTGAAAGCGAGCGACTCGGTCAGCTGGCGCATGCGCGCGACCTCGGCGGGCGTGAAGGGTGAGCGCTTCATGATGAAGGTGGCGGTGTCGCCGGCGCGCACCACGATGAAATGTTGCGCCGGGTCGGCCACGCCGCGCGCTTCCAGCGCTGCCGTGCCGATGGTGACCAGGCGAAACGCCTGCTGCGGCGGATCGAAGTACCAGCGCCCCACCGTGAGCACCCCGTCCTCGGTCAGATGGTCGTAATAATCCAGGAACGCCTCGACGGTGTAGAGGAAGTTCTCGCTGAGGCTATAGGCGCCCGCGGCGGCGGCTGCCCAGGTGTCCACCTGCGAGAACTGGATGAGGTCGAAGCGCTCCGCGGTGCGCGCGACGAAATTGCGCCCCTCGGCAGCGTGGATTGCCACGTTGGGATAGTCGGTGTAGATGCCGCCGGCGAAGTCGCGGTAGAGCGCCTTCTCCGCCACCAGGGCGATGATGAGCGGGTTGATCTCCACGCCGACGATGCGCGGCACACGGTTATACAGCGCGGTGAGCACGTCGATGCCACCGCCCGGCCCGATGATCAACGCGCTCTGTGGCGGTCGCTCATCCAGGCGATAAGCCAGGCTGCTCGGCGCGCAGTTGACGAAGCCGATCGTCTCCAGGTCGCCGTTGAAGCGGGTGATCGCGGCGATGGCGGCCGCGTCGATGGTGATGAACATCTGCTCAGGTGGCGGTGGCGCCGGGCAACGCGCGCTCAGCCCCCAGGCGCCCAGGCTGGCGCCCGGGCGATACATCACATCCACGCGTGCGAAGGGCGTATGGCCGGTGTACACCAACGCGATCGTCGGGTCGGCATACGCCTGATAGAGCGGCTTGCTCGGGGGGATGTGCAATGGGAACACTCGCTCGGCAAAGGGCGCGCTGGCGAAGAGCGCCAACGCCGCGAGCGGCGCCGCATAGGCCAGGAGGCGCCGTCCGCCGACATGCTGGCGGAAGCAGAAGCTCGCCAGCGCCGCCAGCCCGGCGGCGACCAGCACCACGCCCTGGCCCGGCAGCGCCCATAGCAGCGCCACCACCAGCAGACAGCCCAACCCGCCGCCGATGAGATCGGCAAAGTAGAGCGTGCTGATGCGCCGCGCAAAGGTGGCAAACGCGCTGCCCAGCGTCAGCCCGGCGAAGAAGAAGGGCACCACCACCAGGACATATTCGGCCAGAAGTAGCGCGATCAGCCAGGCGGTCTGGCCGAAGCGCTCGGCGTCGCTCAGGCCCGGCAGAAGCGGCGCGAGCGGGTCGAGCGGCAGGCGAGTGATCAGCGCAAAGGCGACGACGACGCTCAGCGCCGTCAGCGCGGCAAAAATGGGCAATCGGCCGGTCAGCGGTTCGTCGCGCACCGCCCGCCGCGCGGTGAGATAGGCGCCGCTGGCGCCGAAGCCGAGCAGCGCCGTGCTGATCACCATGAAGGCGAGATGATACCACATGGTGACGGAAAAGATGCGTGTCAGGGCGATCTCCAGCGTCAGCACTGCCATGCTGATCAGGAAGACGCCCCCGTAGAGCCAGCGATGGGTGGATGTTTGGGTCACATGTTCCTCCGCAGATGAGACATGGTGTGGTGATGGGTCAGTGGCGGGCACGGGAACGCGCCTGCTGGATGGTGCGATCCGACGAGACGACAGTGAGCTGGCGTGGGTTTGCCTCGCTGCGGATCGCCTGCAGGATCAGCTCGTCCGCCTGGTGGCCATAGGGCGCGGTGTACACCGTGATGCCCGCCTCGATGCGGCGCACGGGTGTCCGATAGGTCAGCCCGGGGTCGAAATAGACCGCCAGTTCCGCGCCAGTGGACGCGCGATAGGTGCGCAGACGGCTCAGCAACTCCTCCTCGTCGTTGGGATCATCCAGGCTGAGGTCGGCCATCTGGCCGATGAGATTATGCCCGTCGATCAGGATCATCGCCCGTCCTTCATCCGTCAAAATCCGATGGCGATCTGTTGGGGATCGACATAATGGTTGAAGGGTTCGATGGCGACCTCTTCGTGGATGAGGCCTGCCCAGAAGTAGATGAGGTCCTTCTTGGCGGGCACGTCGACGATCTGGATGCTGCCGGTGATCACGGCGCGCTGGCCGGGCAACAGGTAGTAGAAGGTCTGGCCGTCGATCTCGCGTGCTTCCAGCTGGTCGAGATGGCCCAGTGCCCAGCGGTACGGGTAGGGGTAGCCGGGATTGCCCTCGTAGTCGATGCCCACCCGCCATGCGCCGGGTGACTGGTAGAAGCCCTTGGTGTTGAAGTTCTCATCGCTGCGGTAGTGCGTGCCCGAGTCCGGCCCGCTGGTGCGGATGGGCACCTGGCCGAAGTTCTCCACCGTCAGCGTGAAGGCGAGCGTGCCGCCCAGGGGCACCACCTTGTCGCCTGTCTCCGGGTTGTAGAAATCGACGTGTGCCTGGACGATATCGGCGCGGGGGCGGCCGCCGTCCTGGATCGTCACCGTATCGGTCACCACGGTGCGGTTGCCGACACGGTCGACCGCCTCGGCGCGCACGATGTAATCGCCGTCGGGGGGTGGGTCGGCGCCCAGATCGACCCCGCCGTCATAGTCGTACATATGCAGTCCGGGCTCGCCCGGCTTGACGTCGCGTTCCTTCTCGGCGATGGGATACTTGGTGCCATCCGCGCCGATGAAATAGACGCTCACGTTGGCCGGCTTGTTGAGGTAATAGTTGAT
>JBMFPH010000255.1:0-4075 GCA_049969215.1 Anaerolineae bacterium
GATGACATCCACGAACTCACTCATCCGCCTGAGGTTGTCGGTGACCTGACACAACTCGTTCTGCATCTGGACGACTGCCACGGTGATCTGACGCATTGCATCACTCCTCTGATTAGAACATTTGTGCGGAAATTATATGCCAAGTCCAGTGTGTGCACAAACCCTGGTGATAGGCTTGTAGGGAAGTTTAATCAAGCCCCGATTCATCAGGGAGCAAATAGATCAAGGCTTTTAGCCTCTCAGTTCGTCGCGAGATCGGATGTGGTCTTGACGTAATCTTGTTCTTGAGTTTCTACTTGTACATCCGGTTGCTGCGTTTTGGCTCCAATGGCAATGCTTGGTCGCATTCGCGGCGGGCGCGCTCGGTCTGCGAGAGATACTGTCGCCAACGTGCCGGCGCATCGGGATCTTCAGCGCCATGGCGGGTGACGCGCTGACGCACGCGGCATAACAACGGCGTGTTCACCGCACTGCCGGCGATGATCACCTGCCCCTTGGAGAGGGCCGGCAGCTCTTGCAGCAGGTCACGTCCCACTGATTCGACGCTCTCTGCAATGCGTGCCTGATCGACCGGATTGACGATGCGCATAATACATTGCGTCATGCATTGAGATAGCACATCGCTATCCAGCTTGCCAGGTCGCTGGCTGATCAGTCCCACTGCGACACCGAATTTGCGCCCCTCGGACAGGATGGTCTTGAGAATACCGGTGGTGACCACTTCGGCATTCGCCGGAGCGTAGTTATGTGCCTCTTCGAGGAGGACAAAAGCCGGGTAGGGCAGATAGGTATCCTCGCCCTCTTTCGACCGACCCTTTTCGGTTTCCATCCGTGCTCGCCACAAGCGGCGCAGCAATGTCGCGACCACCAGCTGCTGTTCGCGCTGGTCGATCTCGTTCAGCTGCAATACGGTGCATTGCCCTGGCTGAAATAGTTTTGCCAAGGGCATATTCTGATAGTCATGAAAGATTTTCGATCCCTGGAACACACTATGGACTCGCCATAGCAATGCTCCGGTTGTGGGGTCTTCTTCCAGTTCGGCATCTGCCTGGGGATCTGTGACGCTGTGCTCCCCATCTCCGCTGCGCAGCATGGTCATGAAGTCGCCCAAGGTCCAGTTATCGTGATACTTGCGACGCACAGCGTAGTAGGTTTGCCCCAAGCGGTAGTGCATCTTCTCCGATAGGTTGGGCAGCAGATAACGAAGATCGCTCAACTCGAGTGAGGAAATGCGCACGCGGATTTCGTCGGGACGGACAACGTATACCTCGGGCTGATAATCCTCGGTGCGAAACTCGGGGCGTCCCATCATCTCCATCAGCGTGCCGTACTCACCGTGCGGGTCAACGATCAACACACAGGCCTGGTTGTACGGTTTCATCAGCTCCTCGATGAGCACCGCCGCCAGATAGCTCTTGCCCGCGCCGGTGCCGGCAATGATGGCCAAATGGGTGCTAGTGATGCTGCGCACGTCCAAATTGACGGGCACGGCACCGGGATCGCGGCTCAGCAACCAGCCGATGTAAGCTGAGCCGACTTCATCGCGCCGCTTCTTGGAGAGCACCTGTGCCAATAGCGCATCCTCTGCGATGTAGATGGGGCTGCCGGATTCGGGCGGCACGCGCGGGTTGACAAAATCACCCAGCTCCGGCTGGTAGTAGCCCATCACCACCACAGTCACTTCGGAGAGCTCGTGGTGTTGTTCCCGGAAGCCCAGCATTGCAGCGATTTCAGCGGGGGGCACGCTGGGATCGGCCATAAAGGTGTCTGGGTAGAGACGCAATGGGACACGCCGCGTAACCCGCCCCAGAATTTGACGCAGTTTGCCCTCCACTTCCATTTCATAATAGACGAATTCTCCCACTTTGACGCGTCGTTCCGGGTCGGGTGTTATGAAAGTATATTCGTGGGCCGATTCACCAGGACCTTTCGTCGTGCCGATGCATTGTCTGTCCATCCGATATCCTCGCCATCAACCGAATCAACCTCTAGATCGATACCTCCCGCCTCTAAACCAATCAGCAGCGGGCGGGTGACACCTGGTCGCCTATCCCACCGGGGTCACCGTTGCCTTCCAGGCGAGATTGCCGCGCAGGACGGCCAGCTGGCGCTTTTGATCGGGGAACAGCGCGACCAGCTGTTCCACTACTTTGAGCAACAAGTGAGGCGTAATCGCATCCTTCTCCGCCAACAATCTGGGCATATACGCCAGAGATAGGCGGCCACCCGGTGTATGGAAATGACGGATCTCCTCCGGGGACATCGTCTTCACAGCTGCATTCACCGCGGCCGCCAGCAAGGGCACTCCCTGATAGATCTCCCTGTCTCGTGTCACCTGTCCGACAGCCAGAATGCTCACCAGTGTGGCTTGCTCGCGCAAATAGTCCGGCGAGAAAATCTCCAGGTCGCTCGGAGGTGATAACCGAGGTCCCAGATTGCCAAATTCAGGGTTCATCAGGATGGTATTGTAGATGAGGCCGACCAAATAATCCGACTCGTTGCCGAGCTCAATGCGGACGAAGGTGCCAAAGGTGTAGTCGTGGGGTTGCGGAAGTGTGCTGAACTCCCCCGGATTGTTGATCTGACACACGTAATCCACCTGGCTGTTCGATTTGACGATTTTACCGATTTGCATGGATAGCTCTCCCGAATCGCTCTCTGAACACGCTCGTCATCGGCGGATTGCCTTACTGCGCGCCTTGCGCGCGTAGCGTAATACCAGACCCTCCTTCTGGGCGAATTGTTGAAAAACTGCGTAGAAACGTTGGCGGTCCTCTGCGGATATGACGGCCACGGCATCGGCGGTCTCCAGAACATAGGGGTAGCCGTTGCCCACCACGCATTCGGCCCGAATCAGGTCGAAAATGTGTTCCAGCCTCGCGTGATCCTCCAGCAACCAGCCCGGAAACTCCACGCGCGCCGGCGGAGCGGTTGCGCTTGTCTTGAGATATGTGAAGGCAATGCGACCTACCTGCATCTCATAGATCGGTAACACTTCATCATCACGCACGCACCAATATACCTGGCTGCGATCCCCCCAACGCATCAAGGGATGGAGCAACATCCCATCGTTGAGGTGGTCAAGCATGGGCATTCCCGAGACGAGCGACAGCATCGTGGTCAGATCGCGTGCGTAGCTGCTGTCCACATAGCCGACGAGGGGCACACCGCTAGCTTGTGAGGTGCGCAGTAAATCCACAATGGACTCAAGATAGTCCTGCCGCAGCTGAGGGCTCAGATGGCGTGCAAAGGAGAGAGTCAGCGAACCGTCAAAGAAGCACAAAGGCTTGGGATCACAAGTGGCGCGTTCCTGCATATAGGCGACGATACGTCGGCATTCCCCTTGGAAGCGGCGTAGATTGACCAGGATGCCGGGAAATGCGCTGCTGACGGATGTCTGGTCAGCGGTTTCGGTGATCTCCTCGTATATTGCCAGCTCATCCGGCGTCAGCACCTCAAAGAAAAGGTCCTTGACATACGGGCGGGAAGGAGTATGGGGATTCTCGAACCAGCCGATCTGGATCGCAGCCACCGGGATCGAAAAGTCACGTGATTGCGGGATCTGCGAGCCGTCTACGGCGAAGGTCGGCTGACCTTGTAAAACTCGCTTGGCCCATGTACGGGCTTCTTCGTGGGTATTCCACCGGGCATCAAAGCGCACTATGACGCCATGGGTCTGGTCGTGCTCATAGGTGGGCAAAGCGCCCGGACGCGCCACCCCGCTCGCTGCCAGACGTGCCTCGATCTCGGCCCGGGTGAGGGAGACAATCTGTGCAAGCGCTTCATCAAATCTGGCGACATGCTCGCGCACACCCCCCTGATACCGGGAGAAATGTGCCTTTTTGGCCTCGAGGGCTTTGATCACACGGCTACGTACCAACATGGCATCCCAAGTATGGAGCTATAACGGAATGCATAACATAGGAATTACGATGATATAGTATATCACATCCAGAAAGGATGGCATAAACATAGGAGAAGAGATTGATAAACTTGATGGAACCTGTGTGACGAACGATGCCTTTTGTAAACCATATCAAGCGGCCCACCTTGACGCTGTTGTCATAGTCCATAT
>JBMFPH010000256.1:0-4055 GCA_049969215.1 Anaerolineae bacterium
ACGTTCCACGGCGATGGCGTATCCCAGATTGTTCCCCATGGCATTGAGGTAGTCCAGGCGGTCGGTATACGGCATGTTCATCAGCCAGCTGTTGCGTTCGCCAATTTTCTCGTGATTGCGATGCAGGTAGCCCACCACGGGTTCGACGTGCAAAACCGTCTCGCCATCCAGTGTGAGCACCATCCTGAAAACCCCGTGAGTACTAGGATGCTGCGGCCCCACATTCACGACGATCTTGTCGGTTGAGATATGAAGGCTGGGCAGCTCTCGATAGTCCACCACGGGCAGTTCCTCCTCCGGAGGCCTCCACAGCTCCGGATCCCAGTCCACCCCAGGAGGATATTGCAATGGGTAAGACACATTGTCGTTATAGGGGGTGCGCGTCTCTGAAGACTGGTGATGTCCAGCTGGCCAACGGCTGCTGAATGGTTTCACTGGCTCTTCGTAGTAAGGCTCCCGCCAGTCCTTACGCAAGGGATGACCGTAGAAACCCTCCCAGAGCAGAATGCGCTTCAGGTTGGGGTGGCCAATAAACCGAATCCCGAAGAGATCCCAAACCTCGCGTTCCTGAAAGTTTGCACTGGGCCATACAGGGACGAGGGATGGCAGCTCGGGGTTTTCTTCTGGCACACGTGCTTTGAGTACTAAGGGTCCACCTCCACGGCTGGTTGAGTACAGATGATACACCACCTCGAAACGAGGATCACGGCCTAGATAGTCCACTCCGGTCACGTTCGAGAGCAAGTCGTAGCTCAAATCCGGGGTATCGCGGAGGTAGGTAGCCACTTCCACCAGACGAGTGGGCTGGACGACGAGTACATCCTTTTCTGGGATTACGCAGCCGTCACCCATAGCTTGATTGAGATGCTCTGCCAACGCCTCGATGGGGGGTAATGGTGTGATGTCCCACACAGGCAGCTTGAGCGCCTTATCGGGTGGTGCTGCGGTGCCCTGTTCTTCTGAGGGGGCTTCTTGTGCATGAACAGCACGTTGTCTTGCCAGCTCTTCCTTAATGGCCGCAATACGACGAGGATCAATCAAGTCAGGACCATAAAGCGGGATTGGGATCGCTTCGCTACGCTCTTGCTTACGGTACCAGGGAACTTCGAAGATCGACTGCCGCTTGATCTTATCCTGCAGGCGCAAGAAGCCCTCCAGCAGGGCTTGCGGTGTGGGAGGGCAGCCGGGTATATACACATCCACTGGCAGAAATTTGTCAATGCCGGAGACGACGTGATAACCCTCTTTGAACGGACCGCCTGCGGAGGCGCATGCTCCCATAGCGATCACATACTTTGGTTCCGGCATCTGGTTGTACAAGCGCACAATCTGAGGCACCATCTTTTTGGTGACAGTGCCGGAGACAATCAACAGGTCGGCCTGACGGGGAGACGGACGCATCAGTTCGGCACCGAAGCGTCCCAGGTCGAAACGGGCAGCGAAGGTGGCCATCATCTCGATGGCACAGCAAGCGAGCCCGAACGCCAGCGGCCAAAGCGAATACATGCGTCCCCAGTTGTACACAAGATTGACCGGCGTGGCGAGCAAATTGCGCCAATCATCAGGTGGAGTGAAATTGTGCAATCGCTGCTCCGATGGTGAGGTCATCCTACGCTCCTCAGAAATCGACTGAAAGGCAAACGGGCAACCATCTCTAATCGGTTGACAAGAACTCAAACGATATGTTAGACTAACATAGCGATGTAGAAGCTAGCCTTTTCCATTGGGTGTACTTATAAAATTCACCCATTTCAACAATTGTAACATTTCCAGAAATGGCAAGCAAGAAAGAACTGCCCTCGATCTCTTCCGGGAGCACTATCATGAAGGATCGCTTCGGGCGCGTGATCAACTATCTTCGCCTCTCAGTTACGGATCGCTGCAATTTGCGCTGCCGCTATTGTATGCCGGATGGGGAAGACAAACAGAGACCGCGCATGCGCCTTCTCACGGCGAGTGAGATCGAGAATGTAGCACGTGCTGCTGCGCGTGTGGGCATCCGCAAAATCCGCCTGACGGGAGGTGAGCCCACCTTGCGCTCGGATATCCTTGAGATTGTCCGCCGCTTGAGTGACATCCCCGGTGTCGAAGAGCTGGTGATGACTACGAATGGAGTACGTCTGGAGCAGCTCGCCGCGCCACTGCAGGAAGCTGGCCTGCGCCGGGTAAACGTACATTTGGACAGCTTGAATAGCGCTCATGTGAAAGCACTCAGTGGGAGCGATTGTTTGAGGCGTGTGTGGGATGGCATCATTGCCGCCGAGCAGGCAGGCTTATCGCCCATCAAGCTAAATGTTGTCGTAGTGCATGGGTATAACGACTTAGACGTGGTCGAGATGGCTCAGCTCGCTCTACAGCATCCGTGGCAAATCCGGTTTATCGAGCTGATGCCGCTCGGCAAACCGGCAGGGTTCGCAATGGAGCACTATGTTGCTAGCCAAGAGACTCTGGCGCACATCGAGAGTGCACTCGGTCCATTAGTAGCAGAGCCAGCGCGCGGGGATAATGCGGACGTCTCCTGTTATCGGTTGGCCGAGGGGAAAGGCCGTTTGGAGTTCATCAGCCCGGTGAGCCATGCGCATTGTCACCGCTGCAATCATATTCGTGTGACGGCAGACGGACATATTCGCTTGTGTCTGCTGCGAGATGATGAATGGAGCTTACGTGACGGGCTCCGCTCAAGCGATCCAGTGGGTGCGTTGGCCGATCTCTTCTCCTGTGCCATACAGTGTAAGCCCCGTGGCAGCCAATTGGCGCAGGGCATCTTTCCCACTTCTCGCCCCATGGCGAAAATAGGGGGCTAGGTTACTGCCGTATGGCACAATGCGGTCACATACTCTCAAATGCCCCAAGCAACGGCAGTACCACTTGCCAGAGCACTAAGCCACACACGAATATCGTGAGCAGGAACACCCCCAGGATCAGCCAGAGCCACCACCTGCTACCACGTGGTTTGGCTGGAACTGCTGTTGTGTTCTGTTGAAGCAGCTCTTCATGGGACATTACGGTCTCTGGCGCCTCAACCTGCATCGTTGCAGCAGCGGAGACAGTTGCCTCCGCCGTCACCGGTTCTCCGATCCCGATTGCGGCCAGACGGCTTTCCAGTAGGGACGGGGTTGTGCTCGACACCTGCACCAGCTCACCGTCGAGCACTTTCATTCCGTCCAGAGCTGCCGGGTTGTTCGGGTTCGCTTTGAGTGCTTGCTGTAGGCAGATACGCCGTTGAAGCGGATCCTCGACACAGCCGCTCAACCAGACCCAAGCCCAGTCGTTCTGGGGATCCTTCTCCAGGATTTGCTCAAGCAACGCACGCCCCTTGGTCAGATCGCCGGCGTTCACCGCTGCCATAGCTTGTTTCAGTAGAGCTTCCGAATCCGATGCGCTCATTTAGCACGCTCCTTATGGCAGGAGACCAACCACCCTTGGGTTCATCGTAGCACATGCAAAGACAATATGTCAAGATTCCGCATTCACTTGCCCTGCGACCCACTCCCTAACCGTACTAGATGGCTCTAAAGGGGATACGGCGTGTAAAAAGCGGACAAATTGG
This sequence comes from Anaerolineae bacterium, assembly GCA_049969215.1. Taxonomy (GTDB): domain Bacteria; phylum Chloroflexota; class Anaerolineae; order 4572-78; family NAK82; genus NAK82. The sequence goes on from JBMFPH010000256.1 coordinate 3,551, forward strand.
GCGTTTTTTAAGCATCTCTTGCGAGTAATTTGTCGTATGATGGACATTATGCTATGATGAGAGTAGCACCATCTGTGGCATATTGTATAAGTCTGTCTGAAGTATATTTTCAGTAGAATTGGCATCAGGGAGAGGAGGGATCCACATGCCGCATGTCATTTCCACGCTTTGCACCCGTGAGGGGGATTGTGTCGAAGTCTGCCCGGTTGACTGTATTGTGCCAGGCGACAAGAACGATCCGGTTTGGGGAAAGTATTTCTACATCGATCCAGACACTTGTATTGATTGCGGGGCCTGTGTTCCGGTCTGTCCACCACAAGCTATATTTCCCTTAGAAGAGCTTCCTCCTGGTCATGAGGAGGATGCGGAAATGAATGCTCGGTACTTCCGCGAAGGGCCGGGCTACTGGGATTTCAATTTGGAGGAGCAACGTCGTCCACGTTAAGTTAGCTCACTATTTCCAATGCCCTCAGAGCATCTGGGGCTATCGAATATCCAGAGAGGG
>JBMFPH010000257.1:0-4011 GCA_049969215.1 Anaerolineae bacterium
TGGCCAAGCGCGACTACGTGGGCCGGGCACTCGACCCGGTGGCACGCGCCCACATGCTGCGCCTCAAGCGCCTATTCGACCCGCACAATATCTTAAACCCGGGCAAAATCTTCGCGGAGACGGAGAGGTGAGCACAACCGCTTGTTGGGAATGCACATGTGTGCACGTTTTTTCCCAGCTTTCGTGCTCCAGATGCGCATCACCCACTCCCGGACAGTCGCGACGCGGAGTTAGAACTCCAAGCATGCACCATCATCCCCTCACCACGCCAGCTTGGCCACAAATGCGTCTAGACACGGCTCGTGCTCACACCTGCCCTCACCAGGTATTTTGCCGAACGCGCCGCGCGTGGTGGGGAAATCGGGCGAGCTGGTCAATCCAGTGACATAGACGGCGCGCGCAGCATCGATAGCCATGGCCGAGGCATAATCGTAGCCGTCTCCTCCCAGGAAGGTGGCATACTCCATGGCAGCGCCCCTCGCGTCCAGCTTGGCAATGAAGGCATCGCTCTGACCACCGAGCGTTCTGTCGAGTGCCCCATAGGTGGTGGGGAAGATCGAAGACCACGTCCTGCCCGTGACATAGGCCGCACCGTCGGCGTCGATGGCGATGGCCGAGGCATAATCGTAGTCACTCCCACCGAGGAAAGTGGCATATGCCAGTGCGGAGCCACCCGGGTTCAACTTGACAACAAAGGCATCCCCGGCGCCCTGATAATCTATGGCAAACGCACCCCGCGTGGCAGGAAAATCGGAGGAATAGGTGGGCCCGGCGACATACAGCGCGCCATCACCCCCCAGGGCGAGGGCAAAGCCTCCCTCTCGGTCGTTGCCCCCCAACAGGGTGGCATATTCTAGGGTGGTGCCATCGGGGTTTAACTTGACGATAAACGCATCGCTCGCGCCATCAATCTCCCTGTCGAACGCCTCATTCGTGGTGGGAAAGTCGGGAGAGTGCGTCTCGCCGGCAACATACGCCGCACCATCAGCGTCTATCACAACAGCTGAGCCATAATCATAGTCACTTCCCCCCAAGAAGGTGGCATATACCAGATCCGATCCGTTGGGATTCATCTTGACCACAAAGGCGTCCAGGCATTGCTCACCCTCACATGTGCCCTCACCGATGTCGCGGTCGAATGTGTCGGGCGTGGTAGGAAAGTCAGGGGAATAGGTCGAGCCGGTGACATACGCGGCGCCTGCATCGTCTAGGGCAATGGCAAAGCTGCGGTCATAGCGGCTGCCCCCCAGGTAGGTGGCATATACCAACGCGCCGCCGGGCTCCAGCTTGGCGATGAAGACATCCCAACCACCTTGGTACCTCCTCTCGAATGCACCGGACGTCGTGGGGAAGTCAGGCGACTCCGTTCGGCCGGTGACATAGGCGGCGCCATTCGCGTCCACTGCGATGGCCGAGCCCCAGTCCTTGTTTCTGCCTCCCAGAAAGGTGGCATACTCCAGGGTGGTACCGCTGGGATGCAACTTGACCACAAAGGCATCGCGACTCCCCTGATGGCGAGTCTCGAATGCGCCGGGTGTGGTGGGGAAGTCGGGGGAGGCGGTCAGGCCGGTGACATAGGCGGCGCCCTGCGCGTCCACCGCGATGCCGAGACCCCAGTCATCGGATGTTCCGCCCAGGAGGGTGGCATAGCGCAGACCGGGAACAGGTTGTGTTGCGGTGGTAGGAGGTGGGGCGACCGGTGCGAAAGGATGGGTGATCTCATATGCCCTCGCCTCGTGCTTCCCTTCCACGTGAGGAGAGAGGGATGCCGAAAGCACCCACGGGGTGCCGCGCTCATCGACTGCCGGCCACAACGGCAGAGCGTACGCGCCTGCCGCGGTGCGCACGCGGAAGGTGCCTTCCCCGGCCAGCTCAACTCCCTCCGCTCCCTCGACCCGTAACCGTGCCATATGAGCATCGGCGTCAGGACGTATCACCCACTGTGGCTCTCTGTGCCCACGGTGCCACTCCAGGTCGATGCCAGGGTAGAGATTGGCATAGCGCACCCCACCCCAAACGGGCACGTTGGTATGCCACGCGGCGGGGTCATCCCCGTAGAAATAGTTCGCCGAGGTCGCCAGGCGCTCTATGCCTTCCAGCCGTGGGTGCGGATTCGCGCCCTGGAAGGTGAGCTTGAGCGCCGCGGCCCGGTGGGAAGTTGTTGTTTCACTACTCTCAGTCAGTGTCATCCAGATGGCGTCTTCAGTTAACCAGAAAGTGTGCTTGCCACCGAGCAGCTGGAAGCGCACCCCCATGGGGAATTGGCCGACGTTCTCGACAAACGACGCTGCGATGTCATGGCACGTGTTGGCGGCTGCCGCGTGCTCGACGCGGGGGCCAACCCTGCTGCGATTTGCCGGAACGCTGTCCGCCGGCGATACCAACGCCAACAAAGGCAACAGGATTACCACCAATCCGATTCGGAGGAGGCCAGTGTTCATAATATTGTCCCTCTGGGGAACAACAATGTACTATCGTTTCTAGTGAAAGCGCACACTGTTCTCCACCTTCGCAATGTCGCCAAGCCTTTACAGATACCCATGCTCACGCAACCAGCGGCGCAGGCGCGCCTCGTAGGCTGGCGGCACCAACACGCTGGTCGGGCCAATCTGTTTCCCCAGCCATGCCCGGGCGACCGGGTCGCGGCGCAATTGTGCCAGCTGCGCGGCATCGGCCAAATGCAGCACCACCACTCGTTCCAGGTACGCCGTGGTGCCCCCGCACCAGCGCCTCAGCGTCTCCAGCACGTGGCTTGGCGCATGACCACCGCTAATGCGCATCAGGAAGCTCACCATCTGCTCTGCCCGCACACCCTGACGCACCAGCTGCCGGACACCCTCAGGCGCGATGCGGTAGATCGCCACCGAATCCTCACGTCTCACCAGGGCGGCAAAACGGGCAAGATGAAAGCGCTCGTACAAGCCGGCATGCGGCGCGACGCGCACTGTGAAGTCCTCCCCGATGACAAAGGCAGGCACGTCGGGAGCAACGGCCTCCTCATGTAGCTGTGTTTGCCCCAACAGTGCCGCTGCCCAGCGCGTCACACAAAAGATGGTCGACGGCCCGTTCGCTCCTTCCCGTCCCAGATCGACCACACCTAACCAGTAAAGCGGTTGTGTGACCAGATGGCGGATCAGCGCACCTTCCACCTCGTCCCAATGTTCGAAACCCAATAGCGGGCGACCGTCTCGATCGTGCAGATACCAGACAGAGTAATCACCATCCGGGCGCTGGAAATCCGGTTCGTACGCTTTGATCGCGGCAATCAGGTCGTCAATGCGGTGCCACGTCTCCGGCGAACATTGCGCCAGCACACGCAACACAATGCGGCGCGCCGGCAGGGGGTCGCTGTGCCAGTCCGGCGAGGGCAGCTTCAGGGTAGGCACATGGCGCAGATCGTGCCAGGTGGCATCATCACGCCAGACGGCCTGCAGCGTCGCAAAGCGCTCGGCAGGGGAGCTCTGCAGCCAATGGCGCACTTTTTCGCGCCGGAGCACCAGATGGTTTTGGTGGCGGGTCACCAAACCGGCCGTACGACACAGGTGCAACAGGAACGTGAGGCGGTCATCCTCTGATCCGTAAGGCGATTCAGCAGGCAACAACGGCATCAGCAGTGCACGGATTGCCTTATGATGTGCTACGGTTGGCTGGTCGTCGCCTTCCAGCAGGACGGCATGGCGATACACATATACCAGTAGGTTGAAGACATCCTCCACCAGGGCGGTAGCAGCGCTGAGGCGCTGTGCCGGGGAGCTCAGCGTGGGCAATGTAGGCGGGGCAGGTGGGGGTGGCGGCGGAGGCAGCAAGGGCAAGACGTCGTGTGGGATATAGAAGACCTCCACCATATGTTCGTCGACGCGACGGAAGCTCTGGAAGATCAAACCGCGGTAATACAGCGCTTCGGTGGCATTTGCTGGCGCCTCCCACGGGCGTTCACGCTGCATGCGGCCGGGGCCCATCGGGCGCACCGCACCGAAGCGACGGGTGAAGCGCGGGCTTTCCATCCAGCCG
>JBMFPH010000258.1:0-3871 GCA_049969215.1 Anaerolineae bacterium
CGGCGAGAGAATCGTCCCCGCAGAACATTTCACGTTGGTGCACGGCAGCCCACAACATCCCATTTGGGAATATGTGCTGACCAGGGTGGACGCCACCTTCGCTTTGAGACATCTCACGACGCGCTATGGCTTTCTCGGGCACACGCATATACCGGTGATATTCCAATCCGTTCCCAGGCCTGGGGCTCTCTGTCGTGAGATACCCCTATACGCCGATGCGAGCACGCGCGCGCTGACGGAAGAGTCGTTGCTTATCAATCCAGGCAGCGTGGGGCAACCGCGCGATGGCGACCCTCGCGCCAGTTATATGATCCTCGACTGGGAGGAGCGCACGCTTGAGCATTTTCGCGTGGAGTACCCTGTCGAGCGCACGCAGAAGGCCATGTTCGAGCACGACCTTCCGGTGCCGCTCATCTATCGGCTGAGTCTGGGGCGTTGAGGGGCAAAACAGGAGAAAGGGCAGGGGGTTACAAGAGATTACGGAACTCTTCCACCCTCTGCCCTTGCAAATGCCAGCGGAGATGCCTCCTTCAAGAGTTCGAGCTGGCTTGATCTCTCCCTGATTGTATGACGCACTTCGTTGAAGCGAGAACTCCAATATCCCCGTGAAAACGCAAGAGCCCTTATGGCGCTGGCGTGCCGCTCGGCAGCGGGGTGGGCAGTGGTGCCGATGTGGGCGCGCCCGGCAGCAAGCTGATCTGGACTTCGATGGTTTCGGGCAGGATGCTCTCCACTTGCAGCGACTCGGGTACCACAATGGTGGGCTTGACCTGATGGGTTCCCACCCCAAGGCCGTACAGATTGGCAATCACCTGCACGTCCTGAAGCGTGAGCGATTGCAAGCGGGGTAGTGGGCCGGACAGGATGACATCCACCTGGGCAGGTCGAGCGACCGCCGACAGGTTCTCCGCCAATCCCTGGAACTGCACAGCGCGCTGGACGGTCTGTCCACCTTCCACGGCGGAAATCTGAATGGTCACTTGCACGCCCCCGATAGTCTGACCCTCACCCGATTCGGGTTGCACGACCGAGACTCCTTGGGGCAGGTCGAGCGCCACGCGTTCCGTGATGTTGGCCGTGGCATGTGTGACATCCACTGGCAGCGTCTCAACGTATCCAGGCAGCTCCTTCAGCGCAGAGGGATTGCCCACCACCGTCACGGTGGAAGGGGATACTGCGATATTGCTGATCCAATAGCCTGATGCCACCTCACCCTTGATGCGCACACGCACCGAGACATCCCGATACCCGAAACGCTGTTCCACCGGCACCGTCACAGTGATTTTGGCAGGATTCAAGGTGACGCGCGTCACGAGATCTCCGTTGGCATTGCGTGCCGAAAGATCCACGGTGCGGTGTACGGTTTCCTTGGCGCCACGCAAGTACACCTCACCGGCGGCATAGCTCACCTGGTTCACCTGAGGGGCAGCACCACTGATCGTTGTGGTGGTCGGCGTGAAAATCGGAGCGCGCGCAATATAGCCGACCGGCGCGCTGTCGATCACCTCGACGCGAATGGGCACCTCAGCGACCAGGAGCTTCTCGAGACGCACGTTGATTTTGGCTGGGCGCTTTTCCAGTATGGAGATTGCCGCATCGGACACCTGCACCTGAACAGGTACCTCGTGCAAACCGGGCTCAAGATCGGAGAGATCGATCCAAGCGCGAAACTTGCTGGGGGAGATGCTATCCCAGCTCGCCTGGGGCGCCAGCAACCGCAGCTGGACACGATCCGGAACATCGCCAAAGATCACTGTGTCCGGTGGGAGATTTTCGATCTCGACCGGGATGGTGGGTATATAATCCGCTTCCACCGGCGGATTCTGTTCGCGCACAGCAACAAACCAGACCATCAAGCTCAATATGACCGAGAGGACGAAGGTGCTCAGCGTCTGAGGCAGCTTCCTCATCATGCACGCTCCTTAAGACCCAAACGACCCCGCAACCACGCCAACCAGCGTGGCCAGGCTTCCTCGATCTGAGGGCGATATACGGCAGTCAACACCTTCGCTAAGCGGCTCTCATCCAGGCGGCGGATCAATCGACCTCCGTAGGCGATGGAGATGATACCCGTCTCTTCGGAGACCACCACAGCGATGGCATCGCTGATTTCGGAGATGCCCAACGCGGCGCGGTGACGGGTGCCCAGATCCAGATCGCCCACTGCTGAGGTGCTGATCGGCAAGACGGCACTCGCCGCCACGATGCGATCCCCGCGGATGATCACCGCTCCGTCGTGCAATGGGGTGCGCGGAAAGAAGAGAGTGAGCAACAGCTCCCGGGAAACCTCCCCATTGATGGGCACCCCGGTCTCGATGATGTCCTGCAAGCCGACCTCGCGTTCCAGCACGATCAAGGCGCCATAGCGGGAACGCGACAGCTGGATGCACGCCTGGGTGACGATCTCAATCGTGTCGCGCAGCTTGCTCGCGCGGGTACGCAAGCTCAAGATCCCGCCGGTCGTGCTCCCTAGCCGCTCCAGGAGACGGCGCAGCTCCGGCTGGAACACCACCGGCACGGCCACGAGCAATGCCGGCAGGGCGTTCCGGATCAGCCAGCTGACCGCGGTCAGCTGCACCAGGTTCGAGATCACGACCGTGACCACCACGAGGATCACCACCCCGCGCAGCAGTGACATCGCGCGGGTGCCCTGGATCAGGGTGAACAGCCAGAAGAAGATCAAGGACACCAGCAGGATGTCGAGGATGCTCAACCAGTTGAGCTGCGAGAGAATGAGCAGGAAGTCGTTCAAGTGCCTTACTCCCTGAGATCAACCCTTTTCCGAAACGACGATACACGCGTACATCTGACGCCCATTTGAGTCACCGGACCCAGAGCTGTGCTGCAACCGCCTGTTTTGTCCACCTGCCCATCCGGGCGATGCGCTACGCGTCAATGAGGTGACGTCACCTCATCGCCCTGTAAGCGGCTCAGCAGGCGGCGGTAAGCTTCCGGTTGTTCTGGTCCCAACTTAAGGATGGTTTCAAGGGTCTCACACGCGCTATCCCGCAAACCTGCCTGGAGTTGCAGGCGGACCAGCGCAGTGTACTCCACGATTGCCTGTCGGGTGAGCCCTTGGGTGGCGTAAACCTCTGCGGCGCGGGCGCGCAATCCCATCTCATCGGGATAGGTGCGCACCAAATCGCGCAGGATGCCGGGGATCGCGTCCACTTTGCCTTGCTTGTAATACAACCGGCACAGCCGATCCAACGATTGCAATGCCGCGCTGCTCCGCCCCTGTTTGAAGTACAAGTTCACCAAACGCAAATATGCCAATTCATCGTGGGGCACCAGGGCGACGATGGATTCATAGGCCCAGGCAGCGCGTTCCCATTCCATGCGCTGAGCCAATATATCTCCCATACGCTGCAGGATTTGCACTTCCCATTTCGCGCGCTCCGGCGAGCGGGTTACGATGCGCAACGCCTCTTCATACTGCTCCAGAGCGCGATCCACCTCGGCTAGCTGATAGTATGAATCGGCCAGGATGAGGTACTGTTCCAAGGCCTCTTCGATGACGTCACAGTCTACCAACAAGGTGATGAGTTTGGCACGCGCGTGGACATCCATAGGCCATCGCTCGAGTATGCTTCGGCAAATCTGCAGCGCACGCTGCCGTTCTCCGCGCACCCTGAGGGTCTCCACCACACTCATATACAATGTGCTCGCCTGTTCGTAACGTCCTTGCGCTGCTTGAATCTCAGCCAAGCGCAGATACAAGGGCAGATGCTGCGGTGCGCGGCTGATGGCATAGAGGCATTGTTCCGCTGCCGTTGCCAGCATCTGGCGCCCTTCCAACTCGGCCACCAATGCCATCGTGTCCACAATGACCCCAGTTTCAGGAGACCGCAGGTACTCGGCCAACGTCCGA
>JBMFPH010000259.1:0-3839 GCA_049969215.1 Anaerolineae bacterium
CAGGGGGGCTAACGGCATCCCGCTCGCGCAGCCGCTCAACTGCTTCCAACACACGGGCGACGAATTGCTCGTTGAGCTTATTCTGGGTGGCATCGCGGAAGAGCACCGCGGCCAACCATGTCTCTGGATTGTGCGAGGTCATCAGGGTGACCATAGAGAGGTTGATCCAGCGTGGCTTGCCCCACTGGGTGCGCACACACGTGTCGTAGCTGCTCACCGGTGTGCCTGCCAGGGCAGCTGCCACCGCCCGACGATTGTGTGCCGTCTGCACGGCGCTGTCGCTGCCGCAACACTCCAGCAGATCCCAACAATCGCGCCCGATCGCTTCGCCGCGCGCGTAGCCCAGGAGCTGCTGGGCTGCTGCATTCCAGTGCACGATGCGCTGTTCACCATCCACGATGAACACGCCATCCGCTGCGTTGAGCAACGATTGGATCAGATCGTCAACGGTCATGGTCTTCGATGCCTCCTTCTATCTGCGCTGCGACTATCAGGGAGTGGTCGATTCACCGCTGACAGCGCAGCGTTGTAACCTCCCGCACGTTCCGAACCTGCGGAAGGTTGTAATCGGCCAGAGCGCCGCACGCGCCGAGGTTTTTCCATAGTTCTCTGCGCTCTCCACGTGCTCGGCGGTGAACATCCGCCGCTTGCTGACATGCACAGGCGGTTCGCCACGTGTCCACCCTTGCTTTGATTCTCACATACGTCCTGGAAACGCGCAAACCGCCGGGTGATTTGGCTTGTATGTGTGCCGCGTGTTAGAATAGGGAACGAATCCCACCTTTGGGACGAGATCACCTTGTCCCCCAATCGAGGATATGCCCATGTCCGTCCAAGCTGGGACCATAGCATCCGCCGAGGAGTGCCCCTTTCAAACCGATCAGGTGATCACCGTCGCCGCGGCGCATGCCGCCCATGACCTGTATACCGCGTTCCTCCCGGCACTCCTGCCTGCTCTGATCGCCAAGTTCGCCCTCCCCACGGCGCAGGCGGGCACGTTGGCGCTCTTCCTCCAATGGCCTTCCTTGCTCCAGCCCTTCATCGGCTATCTGGCCGACCACGTCAACCTGCGCTATCCGGTTATCCTGGCGCCGGCCATCACCGCCATCATGATGAGCTGGCTGGGATGGGCGCCCGACTACGCCATCATGGCGCTGATGTTAATCGTGGTGGGCTTCAGCTCGGCCAGCTTGCACGCCATCTCTCCGGTGATTGCCGGCCAGCTTGCAGGGCGACAACTGGGGCGTGGGATGAGCTTCTGGATGGTGGGCGGCGAGCTGGGCTATACCATCGGCCCCATTATGGCGGTCACCGTGATCCGATTCCTGGGGCTCGACGGGGTGGCGTGGCTGATGCTGGTCGGAATCTTGGCGTCGGTGGTTTTGTTCGCTCGCCTGCGCGACCTGCCTGATCGACCATCCGACGTCGCGAGCCCCCTGCCCTGGCGCGAGGCGCTGCGCGCAATGAACGCCACGATGAAACTGCTGGCCGGCATCGTTATCCTGCGCGCCTTCGTCGTTGCCGCGCTGGTAACCTATTTGCCCACCTTCCTAACGCGCGAGGGCACCGACCTGTGGCTGGCCGGGACATCTCTCTCCATATTTCAGGTGGGCAGCATCGCGGGCGCGTGGCTGAGCGGCCCATCGAGCGATCGCTGGGGGCGACGGACGGTTCTGGCGATCTCCCTGACCACCACAGCGGTGCTGATGGCCCTGTTCCTGATCACCGCCCAAGGGGCGCGCCTGGTGTGTCTCCTCCTGCTGGGGGTCAGCGTGGCGGGCACCTTTCCCGTGTTGCTCGCGCTGGCCCAAGAGGCACTGCCGAGCAACCGCGCGCTGGCCAACGGCGTCTATATGGCCATCACCTTCGCCATGGAGTCGATCGCTGTCGTTTCCATCGGGATTGTGGGCGACTGGGTAGGGCTGCGGGTCGCGTATACCGGCATTGTGGCGGCGCCTTTGCTGTGTCTGCCGTTGGTGGCGCAGCTGTCCTCCGGAGAGCGCCGCGCATAATGCTCACCGCAGAGAACTTTTGGAACACGAACGCGCGCAAAGGCGCGAAAGACGCGAAACCCGACCCTGTGTGCCTTTTGTTCCCTTGTGTGACCGTCGTTGTTCCAGATGCTCTTACTGCCCCTGGGCGGTCGCGGCGTGGGCTGGGAGCGTCCGCGCAGCGGCGTGCCTACCAGGCGCGACTTCAGTTGCCAGCCGGTTCTCGCCCCTAAATTGAAATACGCCTTGCAAGACCACGTCTTTTCGTCTCCGGAGATGCCAGGGTACAATATGTGCTAGGATGAGCTTATCTGACGAAGGGCGCACGGTAGAGCATACCCGCAAGCGTGCGTACTCCATGGCGCTTCTCGTGGCAGGCATCGCGCTGGCGCTGATCTGCCTCGGAGCGCTTTTGTTCTTCTCGCAACGGGCACAGACACCAGCGGACACGCCCACGCCTGCAGCGGCAGCACTCACAATGGAAGCATGGCCCTATCCCCCCACCTGGACGCCACTGCCATCGCCCACCCCACAGCCCACCTTCACACGCGTCCTCGCCGAGACGGTGCATCCCACCCTGGCGGATTTTTGGGACGGGCGCGCGAAATTCATCATCGAAGTCGCGGACACAGGACTGCCCATGGGCGAATCGGACACGCTGGTGATGCCGAATGGCGAGTTCTGGTCCTATGTGCACGCCAGCTATCGCTCCGCCGGCACGCTGGATCAATGCGGCAATCCGGTGGAGTTCCCCGGTTGTGTCGTCCTCTACCGCAGCACAGACGGGGGATACACTTTTCACCACGACCAGCCGCCGGTTTGCCTGTTTCCCTGTCAGCAGTGCCCGTGCGATTCGCAGCGCGATCACATCGACCAGCAACAATATCCGCGCGTCTTCCGCGATGGCGACCGCTTCGTCATGGTCTATGAGTACCGGGCGCGCGTCATGTTGCGGCGTTCCCACGACGGATTGACGTGGAGCGCAGCGGAAGAGCTGCCGTTTTCGGGAATCTGGTCGGAGGACTGGCGCCACTGCACCGTGCCGGAGCGGATTGGCACACACCCCTTCGTGCGCCACGAGTACGACTGTCTGTTCGGCGGGCCGCCCGGCATCTATATGGAAGATGGCTGGCTGTATGTCTTTGTGGCGATGGGGCAGAATCCGGGTGGGCTGGGTTGTTATTACGGCGCCGCGGATGCGCCGGCGGTGCGTCTGCGACGTTGTTTCTACAGCCCGCTGTTCAGCGGCGCGGACGCATACGGCCCCTTGAATGTGCACGGGCCTGCGGCCAACCCCTTCTTCGACTTTCGCACCATCAGCGCGGCGGAAGTGCAGCGCATCGGCTGGCGCTACTACGCCCTCTATGAGGGAATCCGTGGCCCTGGCCCGGGTGATCCCGGCGACAGCCAGTTCGGACTGGGGTTGGCGCGCAGCGCCACCGCGCGCATGGATGGCCCGTGGGAGAAGTACCCTGCCAACCCCATCTTGCGCGACCTGCCGGGCAACATCGGCCTGGGCCATGCCGACCTGGTGGTCGTGGACGGCCAGACGCTCCTGTACACCTCGCTGGACGGCGTCCGGCGCAGCCGCCTGCGGCTGGTGTGGAAGTGACGGGGGAGGAACAGAGGTGTGGGTCCACCCCCTCGCCCGCAGCTGCGGGAGAGGGGAATAGAGGTGAGGGCACGGGCATGGCCTGCCATGTCCGTACGACTGTGCGGGCGCGCAGGGCCATCTGTGGGACAACTGCTTCAAGGAGCCATTGTCCTACAGATCTGAACCTGCAGGAGAGGCTGCACCCACCCCTTGTCGCCCCCCTTGAGCTATGTTATACTTTATACTAGAGACCC
>JBMFPH010000260.1:0-3825 GCA_049969215.1 Anaerolineae bacterium
TGGCTTTGCGGATCGAGCAGCAGGGCATTGATCGCCTCCAGCTGATGCGCTGCGATGCGCAATCGCTCTCGAATCGCTTCGTCCATGTTTCTGTGCACCTCCTGAGCTGCAGACCCTTGCGGACGCACCGGCCCCTTTTAGGAGCAGGTTTTTTGAGACAGCCAAAAGACGGGCGCCAGAGCTCTTCGTGCCAAAAACCCACCCATGAAAGCGCACCGCTCCCCGCGAGTTCCAAACCTGCGGGAAGGCGTGGTACCTCTAATCAGGAGCATTCCCTAGCGCTCGCGGTATAGGCGTTCGCGAATGCTCATCACATCGCGGCGCAACGTATCCTTGCGCTCGATCTCGCAGGCGATTTTCTGTGCGCCGTGCAGGACGGTGGTGTGATCGCGCCCTCCCAGAGCGTGGCCGATTTCGGGCAGCGAGGCACCCGCTTCCTGACGTGCCAGGTACATCACCATCTGGCGCGGCACGACCACCTCCTTATGACGGCTGGGGCCGAGCAGCTTTTCCTCCGGGATGCCATAATGGGCGGACACAGCGGCGATGATCTCTGGTATGCCGACGCGCCGTCTGCGCTCCACCAGATTGCTCAGGGTACGTTGCGCCATCGCCAGGGTGATCGTCTCGCTGCTCAGCTGGGCATGTGCCAACACGCGGTTAAGAGCGCCCTCCAGCTCGCGGATGTTGTTTTGCATCTGCCCGGCGATGAAATAGACCACATCATCGGGCAAAAGTACCCCTTGCGCTTCTGCCTTGGCGCGCAGAATGGCGATGCGCAACTCCAAATCGGGCGGCTGGATGTCGGCGATCAGCCCCCACTGGAAGCGCGAGGCCAGGCGCTCTTCCAGCGTGGTGATCGCCTGCGGTGGGCGGTCACTCGACATGACAATCTGTCGCCCGGAAGAGTGCAACGCGTTAAAGGTGTGGAAAAACTCTTCTTGGGTGCTCTCCTTGCCGGCGATGAACTGGATGTCGTCGACCAACAGGTAATCCGCGCTGCGATAACACTCGCGAAACGCCTCGGTGGAACGCGTGCGGATGGCGTTGATCAGGTCGTTGGTGAAGGTTTCGGAGGAGACGTAGAGCACCCGCATATGATGCTCATAAGCGTAGTTGCCGATTGCCTGGAGCAGATGCGTTTTGCCCAACCCCACGCCGCCGTAAATGAACAGGGGGTTATAGGCGCGCGCAGGGTTTTCCGCCACCGCCAGACAGGCGGCATAAGCCAGACGGTTCGAGCTGCCCACGATGAAACGGTCGAACGTGTAACGCCCATTAAGGGTAAAGCGTGATGGATTACCGAAACCCGACGGTGCCTCGGGCCTTGTGTTGGCGCTTCGTTCCTCGTCGTTGGGGGAATGCAATTCCAACGTGGGCGGTTGCTGGGATGGGCGGAGTGGCTGCGCCTGTACCACAAAACGCACCTCGACCGACCGGTTGAGGATGCCGGTCAACGTGCGCTTGATGACACCCATCAAGCGGTTTTCCAGCCAGTCTTTGGCATAGCCGTTCTGCACGCCGATGATGAAGGTGCCATCTTCGTAGGCAATTGCATGCGTCGGCTTGACCCAGGTATCGAAGGTTGCCTTGGTCATCTGCATTTGGAGCTCGCCAAGAGCGGCGTGCCATACTGTCTGTGGGTTCACCATATATGCCCAACCTCTGGATGCATAAAAATATCCCTCCGATACGCCGGCAGGCTGTCACATCCAGCTACGCTGTATCGGACAGACTTGCTGGCGGTAAAAAGGGACAAAAAAGCTCTGTGCAGTCACCACGATGGGACGCCTGCCTTGATTAGCTGTTATTTGATAATACTTAACTGGATATGCCTATCGATTGGTCAACCACACAAGTGGGCAAGGTACAGAAGGAACACGTTCAATGTCCCACAGGTGCCTGGCATCAACCTTGCCCGATCAGGGGCGCTAGTGAGTACAACGCGTGAGTATAATCGTTTCTCATTTTAGCACATGGCCGGGGCTCCGTCAATGCCGTTTTGCACCGTCTCTACGGGGTACCCCTCTAAATTTAAGGTTGCGCGCGCTGCAGCGCCTTACAACCCAACAAATTGTGGACGGCATACCGCACAATCCCAGGGGTAGAGGCTGTCCGTGCGCACCTGGGATCACGCGTGTCCTTCGGGGGCGAGTTTTAAGGTTGTTATGGCAAATACACACCGCATGAGGTATAATATTGACGCGCTCGTGGAGGTGGGAGATGGCAGAGAAAATACTCCTGGTGGAAGATGAAGCTCGCGTTGCCAGCGTGATCAGCCGCACGCTGCGCATGGAGGGTTATCACGTCGAGGTAGCGCCCGACGGCGAGACGGCGCTCAGCAAGGCGCTCAGCAATTCGCCCGATCTCATCATCTTGGATTTGATGTTGCCCGATATGGACGGGCTGGAGGTGTGTCGTCAGCTGCGCACCGTTGGGGTCAAAGAACCCGTACTGATGCTGACCGCGCGCGATGCCATTCCCGATCGCGTGGCAGGCCTGGATGCCGGGGCGGATGACTACCTGGTCAAGCCTTTTGACTTTGAGGAGCTCCTGGCACGCCTGCGCGCGCTGCTGCGCCGCAGCGCGCGTTCCGAGGCCAAAGGGCCGCTGCGCTTTGCCGACCTGGAGCTCGACCCGCTCACACGGCGGTGCACGCGTGCCGGACGCCTCATCCATCTCACCACGAAGGAGTTTGACATCCTGGAGCTCTTTATGCGCCATCCCAACCAGGTTTTGACGCGCGATCTCATCTATGATCGCATTTGGTCATACGATTTCGCCGGCGAATCGAATATCATCGATGTGTATGTGCGGTATCTGCGCGCGAAGACCGAGGAGGGAGGCGGCTCACGCCTGATCCACACAGTGCGCGGAGTGGGTTACGTGTTGCGCGAAGAACCCTGGTGAGTGTCCATGGCCGTTCGCACACGGTTGGCCATCTGGTACACCGTTGTGACGGCGGGTATCCTGGCGCTCTACCTGCTGCTCAGCTTGGCTTTGTTGCGCGCGCAGCTGCTCCGTCAGGTGGATCGCCAGCTGGCTGCGTGCGCTGCAGAAGTGCGTAGCGAGCTTCTGCAACGTGCCGACTTCCGGCAGGCGATGGACGAAGGCCGCATTCACTTGTCCGGCACCCCGCCCGGTGCTCCCTCGATCTACATTCAAGTGGTGCGTGGCAACCAGAGTGTCGCCGCGCGTTCCCCGAACCTGATCGGCTGGCGCCTGCCCCTCGACATGGATCTGATGGCCATCAACGTGCAAGGACGCGCCGGTTACAAGACAGTCACCACGGATGCGGGCGCGCCCGTGCGCCTCTATAGCCTTCCCTTAATGGATTCGGAGCGGATGGTCGGCGCCGTGCAGGCAGGTTACCCGTTGCTGGACATCGAGGATACGCTCCAGCGCGCCTGGACGACGCTGGCAGGGGGTGGGGTTCTGGTGTTGCTGGTGTTGGGCCTGGCAGGCTGGTGGCTGGCGTCGCTGGCGTTGCGCCCGGTGGATCACATCACGCAAGCGGCTCTGCAGATCGCCGACACGCCTGACCTGCGTCAGCGTTTGCCGCTTCCGCGCGCTCATGATGAGACCTACCGCCTGGTGAGCACCTTCAACGCCCTGCTGGATCGACTGGCGCGTGTGATCGACGCGCAGCAGCGGCTGGGGGCAGACGTCTCGCACGAGCTGCGCACGCCGCTGACCACCATCCGCGGCAATGTGGCGTTGCTGCGCCGCGGCGCTGCGGGGGATCCACAGGAGCGGGAAATCGCCCTGGATGCCATCGAAGCAGAGGTGAATCGGATGAGCCGCCTGGTCGCCGACCTGTTGTTG
>JBMFPH010000261.1:0-3759 GCA_049969215.1 Anaerolineae bacterium
GGTGATGCTCAGCGGGGATGACACCGCCGTCGGCGCTCGAGTGGCCCAGCAGCTGGGGATCACCAATGTGCGCGCCGAATTGCTGCCGGCCGACAAGATGGCAGTGATCCAATCCCTGCGCGCCCAGCACGGCGGCGTCGCCATGGTCGGGGATGGCATCAACGATGCGCCGGCCCTGGCCACGGCGGATGTGGGCATCGCGGTCGGCGCCGCGCTCGGCGGCACCGCCCAGGCCATGGAGACCGCCGACATCACCCTGATGAGCGACGACCTGCGCCGTCTGCCCTTCCTCTTCGCCCTGGCACGTGCCACGATGCGCACCATCCAGGTGAACCTGGCGCTGAGCGTCGGCCTCAAGCTGCTGTTCGTCGTCTTGGTGCTCTCCGGCCTGGGCACGATGTGGATGGCAGTGGCGGCGGATATGGGTACCTCCTTGCTGGTGACGCTGAACGGCATGCGCCTCTTGACCACCCCGCGGCCACCTGCCTGAGTGGGGCAAGATGGACCAAACGCGCTGCGCGTGAGCAAGAGGCATTGGCAAGGGAGGGGATCATCGATGCATGCAGAGATTGTCGTGACGGGCACCGAGCTGTTGCTCGGCGAACTTGTGGATACCAATTCTGCTATGCTGGCGCGCATGCTGCGCGACATCGGGCTCGATCTCTACTATAAGACGGTGGTGGGCGACAACCGCGAACGCATCGCCGCCGTGCTGCGCCTGGCCCTGGAGCGCTCAGACATTGTGCTCACGTCGGGTGGGCTGGGCCCCACCGTGGACGATGTGACGCGCGAGGCGGTGTCAGATGTCACCGGCCGTCCGCTCGTGTTTCATCAGCATCTCTTGGACCAGATCGCCGCCCGCTTCGCCCGCTTCGGGCGGCCGATGAGCGAGAACAACCGCCGTCAGGCCTACGTGCCCGAGGGGGCCATCATCCTGGAGAACCGCGAGGGGACGGCACCCGGCTTCATTGTCGAAGACCCACGCGGCACCATCATTTGCTTGCCGGGGGTGCCGCGTGAGCTGGAACACCTGATGCGCACCTATGTCCTGCCCTATTTGAAGCGGCGCCTGGGACAGGAGATGGTCATCCTGCCGCGCGTGTTGCGCACGTGCAGCATCGGCGAGAGTCAGATCGATGCCCAGATCGGCGATCTGATGCGCGGCGGCAATCCCACGGTGGGGCTGGCGGCACATACCGGCCAGGTGGACATCCGCATCACTGCCAAAGCGTCCACGCACGCCGAGGCAGAGCAGTTGATCGCGTCGGTGGAGGCAGAGGTCCGCCGCCGCCTGGGCGACGTGATCTTCGGCAGCGATGGGCAGACGCTGGAGGGCGTGGTGAGCGAGCTACTAGTGCAGCGGGGCGCCACCCTCGCGCTAGTGGACAGCCTCACCGGTGGTCAGGTGGCCGACATGTTGCGTGACGTCGGGCCGCCGACGCTGCTCCTCGCCGACCAGCGCTATGCCGATGCGCCGGCCGCGCTGGCCGGGTTGCGCTTGGAGGAGGTGTATCAGGATGCCGGCACCCGACGCGCCGCGGAGGAAGCGGCCGAGCGCGTCCGTGTGGCAAGCGGCAGCTCCTTGGGGTTGGCACTGTTGGGCATGCTACCGGAAGAGAGCAGCACGACGCCGATGGCCTACGTCGCCCTCTCCGACGGTGCCACGCGCGTGGTGCGCGCGTATCGCTTCGGGAGCGAGAACGATCTGACGCGGCGCTGGATCACCGTGCGTGCACTGGACATGCTGCGTCGTCATCTGCTGGGCCTGGCTCCCTTTGACCGTTAGGGCGTCCATCCGCGGTGGAGTTGGAGGAAAGCGGCATATGGACACGTTTCAACTCGCAACAGCGGTGGGAGAGCAATTGCGCGCCCGCGGCTGGCGCCTGGCAGTGGCCGAGTCCTGCACCGGTGGGCTGGTGGGGCATTGGATCACCGAGGTAGCAGGCAGCTCGGACTACTTTCTGGGGGGTGTGATTGCCTATTCGAATCAGGCGAAGGAGCAGCTGTTGGGGGTGCATCCCAGCACACTGCTCCAGCACGGCGCCGTGAGCGAGGCGACGGCGCGCGAGATGGCGGCGGGCGTGCGCAGACTGCTGGGCGCTGATGTGGCCCTGGCGGTGACGGGCATCGCCGGGCCAGGCGGAGGCACGACGGAGAAGCCGGTGGGGCTGGTGTACATCGCGCTGGACGCACCCGACCACCAGACATGTCGCCGCCACGTCTGGGACGGTGACCGCGCAGCGAACAAGGCCCAATCGGCACACGCCGCATTGGCGTTGTTGCGCGATTACCTCGTCCACCTGTGATGCGCTATGATCATCAGTGCCAGCCGACGCACGGATATCCCGGCACTCTATGCCGAGTGGTTCATCCAGCGCGTCCACGCCGGCTTCTGTCACGTGCCCAATCCGTTCAACCCCCGTCAGGTCAGCACCGTGTCGTTGCGGCCGGAGGACGTGGAGGTGATCGTCTTCTGGACGCGCCATCCGCGCCCTCTCCTGCCCCATCTCGACCTGCTGGACCATCTCGGCTATCGGTACTATTTTCATTACACTGTGTTGGATTATCCCCGCGTGCTGGATGCGGGCTCGCCCCCTTTGGAGGTGGCCATCCCCACGTTCCAGCAGCTCTCCCGGCGGATTGGCGCCGCGCGGGTGATCTGGCGCTACGATCCCATCCTCTTCAGCCCCGTGTGCAATGCCGACTTCCATCGGCGCAACTTCGCGCGCATCGCTGCGGCGCTCCAGGGCTACACCGGCCGCTGCGTGGTCAGCCGCTGCACCGGCTATCGCAAGACGACGCGGCGCATCCACACCCTGGATGCGCCTAGCGTCTCGGTCGAGATTCCCGACGCCGCTGACCCGCGTTTTCTGGCGCTGGTGGCGGATCTGGCAGAAGTCGCCCGCGCGCACGGGATGGAGCTGGTGAGCTGTGCGGAGGAGGCAGACCTGCGCGCCTGCGGTGTCCGTCCGGGCAAGTGCGTGGATGACGCCCTCATCCACCACGTCTTCGGCATCCAAGTGACCGCACAGAAAGACCCGGGGCAGCGCCCGGCATGTCGGTGTGTTGTGAGCAAGGACATCGGCATGTACGATACCTGTACGATGGGCTGTCTCTACTGTTATGCCACTTCCAGCGTGACTCGTGCGCGCCGCAATCGCATGCGCCATGATCCACGCGCCCCATCCCTTTTGCCACTTTCAGATATTTGACAAATCCCCTTTCAGGCAGTATTATCCACCCACTTTGGCACTCTTGACTTTAGAGTGCTAGCAATATCGTGTAACAATCTATCATTTCCTACACAATGAGGAGGTCACTTCATGTCTCTTAACCTTACCCCCCTGGGGGATCGCGTCATCGTGGAACCACTTGAAAGTGAAGAGGTGACTCCGGGCGGCATCGTTTTGCCTGAAACAGCCAAAGAGAGGCCACAAAAAGGCAAAGTGCTAGCCGTCGGGCCCGGTGCCCGCGACGATCAGGGCAAACGCATCCCCATAGACGTCAAAGTGGGCGACACCGTGCTATATGGTCGTTATAGCGGTACCGAGGTGAAGATCAAAGACAAGAAATATCTCATCCTGCGCGAAAGCGACGTCTTGGCCGTCATTGAATAAAGCATATTTTTAGAGAAGGGAGTCAAGAAATCCAAATGGCGAAACAACTCATTTTTCGGGAAGACGCACGCCGTCGGCTGAAGAACGGCATTGACGTTATGGCGCAGGCAGTTGCCACCACGCTGGGGCCCAAGGGGCGCAA
>JBMFPH010000262.1:0-3739 GCA_049969215.1 Anaerolineae bacterium
GGGAGGTCTTTAACGTGGGTGCCGATCAACCCTACACAGTCAATTACCTGGCACAAGTGGTGTGCCAGGCAATGGGAGTTGAACCCAACATTGTGCACCTTCCTCCTCGCAACGAAGTGAAGCATGCCTTTTCGTCTCATGAAAAGGTGAGGCGATTCTTTGACGTCGCAGAACCAGTTCCACTTGAGGAGGGGATTGCCCGCATGGCCGCCTGGGTGCTTCAGGTGGGTAGTCGCAAGACGCGCGAGTTTGCCAACATCGAAATCCCTCGTGGCTTACCGGCCGGATGGTGAGTAGCTTTAAAGACCAGTTCCCATGGGATTCCGCGATCTTTTCAGGCATAAGCCTGATCCTTTCATTGGGCAATTGGAGCAGCAAGCTTCCCTCACCTTGAAGGGCGTAGAGTTGCTGAAAGCCTATATGCTGCAGCCCGATCCCACTGTCGAGAAGCAAATTGGGGAGATCGAGCGAGAGGCAGACGAAGTACGATGCGTCCTGATCGATGAGCTGCTGCGCACTTTTGTCACCCCTATGGATCGGGAGGATATCTCTGCGCTTTCACGTGCCATTGACGACGTGCTGGACTACGCTTATACCACTGTGGATGAGATGTCCATTCTGAACGTGCAACCCACCCCGTATATGGCACGGATGGCCTCATTGCTGTGGGATGGTGCGCTAGAGCTACACCTAGCGGTCCAGCGCCTAAAAGATAACCATCCCCATGTCGCCAGCGATCATGCCCAACGGGCCAAGGGGATTGAAAATCGCGTTGAAGTTGTCTATCGCGAGGCATTGGCTGACTTGTTTCGGGATCCACGCGATGTGAACGATGTGGTGCGCATGTTGAAGCTACGTGAGGTCTATCGCCACCTCAGCAATGCGGCTGACCGAGGGGATGAAGCGGCTAACATCATCATCGACATCGTGGTCAAAATGACATGAACCAAGCGACCGCTATAGCATTGGTCGGAATCGCCTCTCTTTTTGGCTTCCTGACAGGGTTGCATGATTCGGCCAAGCTGGTGGCCACCGTTATCTCATCGCGCGCTCTGTCAGGTCGTATCGCGCTTGGGCTGGTCGCGCTGGTCGGCTTTTGTGGAGCATTTGTGCTTGGTACAGCGGTGGCCGAGACCATTGGCCGGGACCTAGCCAGTCCTCACCTATATACAGCCCCTACGCTCTTTGCTGCCTTGCTGAGCACCGTCACTTGGAGCTTGTTCACTTGTTGGAGGGGTATCCCCAGCAGTTCATCGCATGCACTTATAGGCAGCTTGGTTGGGGCGTTGAGTATGCAGGCGGGCATCTCGGCGATCAATCCGAGTGGGCTGAAAAAGGTGTTGATTGCCCTATTGTTTTCACCTGTTTTGGGACTATTGGGGGGATATTTGTTCACTCGCCTGACGTTTTGGTTGTGTCGTCATGCGACGCCGCGCGCCAACAATGTATTACGGATTGCCCAAATTCCCACAGCATTGGCGCTGGCACTCAGCCATGGCTCCAACAGTGCCCAGAGGACGATGGGGGTCGTGGTCCTAAGCTTGATGGTCTGTGGGATACAATCCCATTTCACCATCCCATCTTGGGTGACAGTTCTATCCGCTGCAGTGATGGCCTGCGGTATGGGCGTGGGGGGATGGCGTCTGATCAAAACGATGGGGGCGCGCTTCTATCGTATCCGTCCCATTCACGGTTTCAGTGCACAACTGGCCTCCGCAAGTGTGATAGCTGTGGCCGCTGTATTGGGAGGACCAGTGAGCTCAACGCACGTGGTGAGCTCAGCCATCTTAGGAGCTGGCTCGGCGGAACGAATAAGCAAGGTGCGTTGGAATGTCGTAGAGGAGGTAGTGGTAGCTTGGTTGTTGACCATTCCAAGTGCGGCGCTAATGGGCGCGATCTTTCATCTAATTGTCTCATACTTCACAGAGACACGATAGGCTACGGGTATGGCAGGAGAAGTACGGAATGGAATATCATAGGTTGGGACGCACTGGATTAAAGGTGTCAGCGTTGTGCCTGGGGACGATGACGATGGGCTGGACCAGCAGCCGCGCCGATTCGTTCGCCGTATTGGATGCATTCGTGGAAGCCGGTGGTAACTTTATCGACACAGCTGATATCTACTCATTCTGGGCCGAAGGCAATCCGGGCGGAGTGGCCGAGACCTGGATCGGCGAATGGATGGTACAGCGCAATATCCCGCGTCACCAGTTGGTCATCGCTACTAAAGTGCGTGGTCGAATGTGGGAAGGACCCAATGGAGAAGGTCTCAGCCGGCAGCACATTATGAAAGCGGTCGAGGATAGCTTGCGGCGCTTGAACACGGATTACATCGACCTCTATCAGACTCATTGGCCGGATGAAGATACCCCTTTGGAAGAAACCTTGCGTGCCCTGGATGACCTGATACATCAGGGCAAAGTGCGTTACTTAGGTACTTCCAATCACCCGGCTTGGTTGCTGACCAAAGCTCTATGGGTCAGCGACCGGCTAGGGCTGGCTTCCTATGTATCCCTGCAACCCCATTACAATCTGGTACACCGCGCCGAGTTCGAGCGCGAGTTGATGGCTCTCTGTCATGATCAGGGATTGGGGGTCATACCTTACAGCCCGCTGGCAGGGGGTTTTCTCGCTGGCAAATATCGTCGTGGAGCAACCCCTCCGCCAGGGACAAGAGGAACTGTCAGTGAGAGTGTGCGACGCTATATGACTGAGCGCAACTTTGTTGTGCTCGATGTGTTACAAGAGATTGCCCAAGCGCATGGCGCGACGATGGCCCAGGTGGCACTGGCTTGGTTGCTCCACAATCCGGTGATCACCGCACCCATCGTGGGCGCTAATACGCCGCAGCAACTTCATGAACTCCTGGGAGTGCTTTCAGTGCACTTGAGTGAAGAGGACATCGCACGCCTCAATCAAGTGAGCGCCTGGGAGTAGTGAGGCGTTTGGCCTTAGCAACAGGCTAAATCAATTTGAGGAAAGAGCAGAGGTATGGAAGCGGATCTGGAAATATGGATGGTGAGCCGCGAGATGGAAGAGATCGCCGGCGTCGGGGGGGTCAAGGACGTCACCCGCCAGCTTCTGGCTGCCATCGCCCGTCGTGGCATGCGAGCTCGACTGGTGATGCCGCGCTACGGTGTGGTGGATGACAGCACTTTGTCAGACACCGGTATCGTGCTCACCTTTCCCACCGATTACCCCGATTGTCAACATACGACCCACGCCCGTGTCTTCTATACAGAAGCTGTGGGTGTCTCTATCTATCTGATTGATGCACCCTGTTATGCAGAAAAAGAGGGTATTTACACCTATACAGCTCGCGAAGCGCAGCGCATGGGACGGCCCGAGATAACTGGTTGTGGATACTATGATTTCTTCGAGATGAATGTCGTACTACAGAAGGCAACGCTCGAACTGATTAGGGCCCTGGGTGTGCATCCCGACCTGATCCATTGCCAAGATGCTCATGCTGCTCTCCTTCCTGCGATGATGCGCCTGGTGCCGCGCTATGCCGATTACTTTGCTGACGTGGGCACCGGGATCACTATCCACAACGCCGGGCCGGGCTATCACCAAGAGGTATACGATGTGGCGCTCGCGCAGACGATGACGGAACTGCCTGAAGAGGTGATCCGACAAGGCGTGCATCGTGAAGGGGTGTATCCCTTCCTCGTTGGTGGCATGTACGCTGACTTTGTTAACACTGTGAGTGAGAACTATGCCCGAGAGGTGATGGAAG
>JBMFPH010000263.1:0-3737 GCA_049969215.1 Anaerolineae bacterium
AGCGCATATTCCATCGGCAGCTCTTTGATCACCGGCTCAATGAAACCGGACACAATCAGAGTGGTAGCTCGATGCTCATCGATGCCCCGGCTCTGTAAGTAGAACAGCTGTTCCTCCGAAACTCTTGAGACCGTAGCTTCATGCCCGATAGCCACGTTGCTCTCTTCGATTTCGATGGTGGGTACCGTATCCGATGCGGATTGCTCATCCAGGATCAGCGCATCGCATACCACGTTGGACTTGCTTCCAGAGGCGCCGGCCACCACCTTCAATAGACCCCGGTAGACGGTGCGCCCACCCCCCTTGCTGATGCTTTTGCTGGTCACAACCGAGCTGGTATAAGGCGCCGCATGGATGATTTTGCCGCCTGCGTCTTGCACCTGGCCCTTCCCCGCGAAGGCGATGGACAGAATCTCGCCGTGAGCCCCTGGGCCCATCAGCCAAATCGAAGGATACTTCATGGTGACCTTCGAGCCCAAGTTGCAGTCCACCCACTCCACCGTAGCATCCTGGTGGGCAACAGCGCGCTTGGTGACCAGATTATAGACATTCCGGCTCCAGTTCTGGATAGTGGTGTAACGCACCCGCGCACCGCGCTTGGCAATGATTTCTACCACGGCACTGTGCAAGCTGTCGCTGGAATAAGTGGGCGCCGTGCAGCCCTCTACGTAGTGAACATAGCTGCCTTCGTCGGCAATGATGAGTGTGCGCTCGAACTGCCCCATATCGCGCGCGTTGATGCGAAAGTATGCCTGAAGTGGCAGCTCGACGTGCACGCCTGGCGGAACGTAAATGAAGCTGCCACCTGACCACACGGCACTGTTCAGCGCAGCGAACTTATTGTCCTCGGGGGGAATTACCGTGCCGAAGTACTCGCGCACCAAATCCGGATACTGGCGCAGTCCGGAATCCATGTCCAGAAAGATAACCCCCCTTTCGGCGAGGTTCTTCTGGATGTTGTGATAGACCATTTCGGATTCGTATTGGGCGCCCACGCCAGCTAAGAACTTGCGTTCTGCCTCAGGGATACCCAACCGCTCAAAGGTGTTGCGAATTTCTTCTGGCACCTCATCCCAAGAGCGCCCCTGTTTCTCGGTCGGCTTGATGTAGTAATAGATATCGTCAAAGCGGACGCCGCTCAGATCCGCCCCCCACGTGGGCATCGCTTTCTGCAGGAAAGCTTGATAAGCTTGCAGGCGGAATCTGATCATCCATTCCGGTTCGCCTTTGATCCAGGATATCTCGCGCACAATGTTCTCATCCAGACCTTTGCGCGCTTTGAAGATGTAGTTCTCCGGCACGCTAAAGCCATATTTGTAATTATCCAGATCGATATCGAGTCCAGCAGGCATCACAGCCTCCTAATTATCAAAACCAGGCGTCAGCAAATCTGGTGGATTACGTGTCATGCGCCATTTTTGACATAACGATCATAGCCTTCTGCCTCCAGCTGGAGGGCCAGCTCAGGTCCGCCTGAGGCAACGATCTGACCGTGTGCCAATACGTGTACGAATTGAGGTTTGATATAATTTAGGATACGCTGATAGTGTGTGATCACGACAACGCCCATGTGGGGGCCTGCCAAAGCATTGATACCCTGAGCTACCACACGCAGTGCATCAATGTCAAGACCGGAGTCCGTCTCGTCTAGGATGGCGATTTCCGGCTCCAGCATGGCCATTTGAAGGATCTCTGCCCGCTTCTTCTCACCACCGGAGAAACCTTCATTGAGGTAACGCTGCGCAAATGACCTGTCCATCTGGAGCAATTCCATTTTTTCATTGAGCAAGCGGCGAAATTCGGTCACCGGCATTGCTGTCTTCCCATTCCCTTCGCGCTGGCCGCCTTTGACCGCATCCACTGCGGTGCGCAGGAAGTTAGCCAGACTGAGTCCAGGGATTGCCACAGGATATTGAAAGGCCAAGAAAAGGCCCATCCGTGCCCGCTCGTCTGGTGAGAGGCCGAGTAGACTTTGCCCCTTGAAAAGGATATCACCCTTGACCACCTGATACTTGGGGTGTCCCATCAAGCTATAGGCAAGCGTGCTCTTCCCTGAGCCGTTCGGCCCCATAATCGCATGAATCTCGCCTTGCCCGATCTTCAGGGTAAGTCCCTTTAGAATCAATTTGCCTTCCACTTGGACATATAAGTCCTTGATGATCAGCTCTGCTGCCATATTGCCTCCTAGGAAAAGGTGCACTCAAACAGCTTTAATCATATCATGATTGAGTATATTTGTCAATATCTCGTCCAGTGAGCTTTATATGCGACATGTTGAGAAAAAGTTCTTAACGCATTCTCCAGGAACAGTTGGCGCGTAAAGTGAATCGCGTGTTTCTCAGCATTTCCCCTTACGCTTGCGTTGACTTTGCCTATACTTTGTGCTAATATCTCTAATGCGACAGGTTAAAAAGAGCGCTGTAATTATCTCTTTTTGTCCCCATGATCTGATTATCCCTGTCGCGAATAAAACAAAATATGACGGAGTAGAGATCGGGTCACCTGGATCGCGCCGCCGGTGCAATCGCGATTGGACGTTGGTCGCGAATCATCACGGCCCTGGGCAATTGTTATCGTAGTCTGGTCCGATCATCCATCTCGGATATTTCCGTAGTGGGAACCGGCGGATGGTACCGTACACTCAGAAGATCGCGTGGTAAGCGCAACCTTTGTGGGCGGAGGTCAAAGCGCTCTTTCAGGTGGCGTAGTTTGGGTCTCGAGCCTACGAAAGGGATGTCTATGAGCTTCGAGTTTGTGATCCGCTTGATCGGCATGGTGGTGATGGCGGTGCTCAGCTTCCAGTTTGCAATGTCGCTGGGAGGAACATGGAATGATGTCCGAGTCATCTCGGCACTGGTTTTAGCTGGAGCTGCGCTGGGATTGTTAATATCTCCCCTAGTCACGATCCGACCCATTGTATGGATCAGCAACCGCATCAACGGTTTATCCTCGTCGCAACTATTTGCAGGGGTCGTGGGGCTGATCCTGGGATTGGCGATAGCTGCCCTGATGACGCCAGCATTATCGAATCTCCCCTCACCCTTCGGTGAGGTTTTACCGTTCGCCGCAAGCATCCTCTTCGGTTATCTGGGCATGACCATCTTGGTGAGGCGCCATCGCGAGATATCCGATTTTGTCAGTGCCCGTCTGGTGCGCGAGGGGGTGGGACGCCGGGGTGCTCGTGCTCGTGAATCGGATGTGGTGCTTCTGGATACCAGCGTCATCATCGATGGACGCATTGCGGACATCAGCCGCACCGGATTCATCGGTGAGACGATGTTGGTACCCCGCTTCGTCCTCGATGAACTACAGCATATCGCCGACTCCCCTGATCCACTGCGACGCAACCGAGGACGACGTGGACTCGACATGTTGAACAAGCTCCAGAAGGAGTCGGTGGTGCCTATCGTGATTACCGATATGGACATTGAAGAAGTGCGTGAGGTGGATAGCAAGCTGATCATGTTGGCAAAGAAGCTACGTTGTCCGATTATCACGAACGATTATAATCTGAACCGGGTTGCTGAGCTGCAGGGAGTGATGGTGCTGAACATCAATGAGCTCACCAATGCGGTGCGCGTCATCCTGTTGCCCGGTGAAACGTTACAGGTGCGCATCATTCAGGAGGGTAAAGAGCCCGGTCAGGGGGTTGGTTATCTGGATGATGGCACAATGGTGGTGGTGGAGAACGGCAGGCGCTACTTGAACCAAACGATTGAGGCGACAGTGACCAAGGT
>JBMFPH010000264.1:0-3701 GCA_049969215.1 Anaerolineae bacterium
GGTGTTGAAAAAGTCCTGTGGCTACCCTCTGGCCACTCAGATTTTCGTAGTAAAATAGGCTGATAAAATGGGTAACTCATATGTTTTTCAACACTCTCAAGTACTATACTTGACATAATACTTGCGCGAGGAGAGGCGACTTCGTTGCTGTGGGCATAGCGGATGCCCGTAGCAGTGTGCTGGCGCATCCGCTTTCTAGCTGTGGCGTGATGCGTTCGAGGTCGTTCGCGGAGGGGAGGGGTCGGCCTGGGCCAGATAAGCCGCCTTGCTTTTGAGCAGATTGAACACCTTGACCGTGTCCGGCTGATGGCTTTCGGCAATCTGTGCGAGCGTCTGCGGGGTGATGGTGTAAATGGCAACCGCCTCGTGGATCAGACTGGCCTGGGTGTGTTCCTGCACCATGCGGGCGGTCCTTGCGCGCGATAGCGGATCAACGCGCTTCAGGGGGGATGTAAAAACGCACCAGTTCGTGATCTTCCTCCACAAACCGGGCGTTGTCGCCCAGCTCCTCCAGCTCATCCTCGAAGACGTCGGACAGGCGCTTCAGGAAGATGAGCGGCAGGATGTAGTCCTTAAAGCGGGGTGCATCCAGCGGCCCACGAATGGCGCAAGCCGCTTCCTACAACCAGTTTTCCAGCGTGGGTGATATCGAGTGCCATAGGTTTGCTTGCAAACGGTATGGCTCAGTGTCCGCGCACACGCACCGCGTTGCGCCAGGCATGCAGCCGAGGACGGAAGTGCAGGTAGAGAGAGACCACGCCGTAATAGATGGGATAGATGAGCGACAGATAGACGATCGTCGGATCGGGCCGTTCCAGCTGCAGTGTGATGAGGCAGTAAGCCACGAACCACAGGGCGGTCATGATCAGGTTGGCGCGGCGCAGCTCCGGCGTGCGCGAGGGATAGATGTATTTGATGGGGATGAAGACCATCACCGCCAGCGCCAACAGGATGAGCGCGTTGACCACTGGCTGGCCACGCAACACGTACATGTAGAACACGGCGATGTTCCAGTAGGATGGGAAGCCGGTGAAATAGCCGTCGTCGGTCTTGGCGGCCTTGTGACAGAAGCCGTATGCCGAGGCCATCAACACGATCGGCAACACGACCAGCCAGTCGCCGGTGACCAGCTCGAAGCGCCAGGCGAAGAAGATCGGGATGAACGTGTAGGTCAGATAATCGGTGATGTCGTCCAGTTTGCGCCCGTCGAAGCGCGGCGTCCACACGACCACCTCCCAGCCGCGCGCCAGCATGCCGTCGGTCGAGTCGATCCAGAGCGCGATGCCCAGGAAGATGAAGACATCGCGCGCGCGGCCCTCCGCTGCGGCGATGATGGCCAGCAGCGCTGCGGCCAGGCCCAGCGCGGTGTAAAAGTGCACCGCGTAGGCACGTAGCGTTGCTAGTCTTGGATAGGACAATTTTCGACCACCCCCACTTCGAACGACTTTGTTCTTTCCCTTGACGGGAGTATACCCCACGCTGACGGCAGCCGCAAACCAGTAGCGGGTGGGCTACATCCCCATCACCAGGCCAACCACCCCGCCTGGCCAGATGCCCAGCACCACCGTGGCCGCGGCTGCCAGGAAAATGGCGACGCCGACGGTGCCGCGCCGCCGCACCAGATCCGCTTCCTCCAACGGCGAGAGCTCCGGGGTGCGCAGGTACATCTGTACCACCACGCCCGCGTAGTAGTAAGCCGACAGGGCACTGTTGAGCACGCCCAACACCGCCAGCCAGGTCAGATCCGCCGCCACGGCAGCGCGAAACACGAACAGCTTGCCCCAGAACCCCACCAGAGGCGGGATGCCGATCAGTGAGAGCATAAAGAGGAGCATCGCTGCCGCCAACAGAGGGTTGCGCTGTGCCAATCCGGCATAATCCCGCAGCGTGGTGGTGGTCTGCTCACGCCGCTCCACGGCACAGGCGACGGCGAAGGCGCCCACCGTCATGAACGTGTAGGCCAGCATGTAGAAGAGCACGCCGCGCATGCCCTCCGGACCGGCCGCCGCCACGCCCACCATGGCATAGCCGGCGTGCGCGATGCTGGAGTATCCCAACAGGCGCTTGACGTCGCGCTGCACCAGTGCTGCCAGATTGCCGAAGGTCATCGTCGCCGCGGCTAGCACAGCGGTCACCACCACCCAGTCGGCGGTGAAGGCCGGGGTGAAGGCGTTGTACAGCACGCGCAGCATCGCGGCGAAGCCGGCCGCCTTGGCGCCCGCCGACATGAACGCCGTCACCGAGGTCGGCGCGCCCTGGTACACGTCCGGCGTCCACCACTGGAATGGTACGAGTGCCACCTTGAAGCCGAACCCCACCAGCAGGAGCGACAGCCCTGCCAGTGCCAGCGGGTCATTCGGGATGCCCCCCTGCGCCAGCCAGCTGCCGATCTGCGCCAGGTTGGTGCTGCCTGCCGCAGCATACGTCAGGGCGATGCCGTACAGGAAGAAAGCTGAGGCGAAAGCGCCCAGGATGAAGTACTTCATCGCCGCTTCGATCGAGCTCAATTGCTGCTGGTTGAACCCGCTCAGCACGTACAGCGCCACCGACATCGTCTCCAGACCCAGGAAGACGATGAGCAGGTCCTGCGCCGCGGCCATCGTCATCATGCCCCCCAGCGCGAAGAGGAGCAACGTGTAATACTCGCCGCGCTGCAAGTCCTTGCGTTCCAGGTAGTCCAGCGCAACCAGCGTGCCCAGCACTCCTGCGCTGAGGAACACCAGGTTGAAGAAGAGCGCGCTGGCGTCGCTGGTGGCCATGTTCTGAAACGTGATGGGTACACCAGGCCACAAGGCCAAGGTGGTGGCGCCGGCTGCGAACGCCCCGACCAGTGCCAGATAGCCCAACACACGCTTGTCCTGGACGAAGAGATCGACCAGCAACACCAGCACCGCCCAGCCGGTGATCACCAGCAGCGGGTAGAGCGGCAACAAGTTGATTTCAGGAAATTGTAGCGGCATCGGCGTATATTTTATGACCTTCTAATGCAGCGTTTTTTCACAACTCGCGGCCGGCTTGAATCGCGGCGAACCATCCCGGCGCCACCTGCGCCAGCTGCGCGAATTCCTCTTCGGTGTACACGAACAGGTCTACCCCCACCGGAAAGCCCACCGGCAGGTACGTGACGCTGCGCTCCCGGCGCGGTTTGTCCGTCGCGGACACGATCAGGCAGAGATCCACATCGCTGCCCGGCGTCGGGATGCCCGTCACCCAGGAGCCGAACCAGATGATGCGTCGGATCTCCGGGTGCTCTCGGCGCAGGCGAGCTACATAGCGCTCAACTGCCTGCGCAATCGTGCTCCGGTCGGCCGATTTGATCATGACAGAAGGTGACGATTCGGGCGGCACATTCAATCGCCTGTTCCGCCTCTTGGGCGGTATAAAAGTCGGTCGGCGCGCCTGAGTCGAAGCCGTTCGGGTAGCGCGTCGGGATGTAATGTTTGTCTAGCACCTTGGCACATTGGATCAGCGCTTCATCTGGCTGGACCGGCGACGGCAGATTGCCGATCAGCGCGGTCAACGTGTGCCCCCAGGCGTCCATACCCAGCCGGCGAAAGAGCGCCTTGAGCGCCTTCTCCAGTTCTGTTGCCTTCACAACTATGGATATATTCGCCTGCGAAGAACTCTGTGAGATCATGGTCACGTTTATGTCGTTTGCTGCCAGCGTTGAGAAGACCCTCGCAACAACACTCGGCACGCCG
>JBMFPH010000265.1:0-3689 GCA_049969215.1 Anaerolineae bacterium
GGCGTAGATCAGCCCCATCAAGTGCTTGGCCTGGGGCATGTGGGCTGGGGCCTCTTGCCCTTTGTAAGTGATCAGGAAATCTCCCGCATTCTTCCCGATCGTCCTGGCCGCTCGCTCAGATCCCTCGGCCAGGATATCGCCAAAGCCCTCGCGTTTGGCGATCATCTCTACCACCTTCACCATGGCATCGGCGTTGCCGAAGCGCAGTTCCAGGCCACCTGTGTCTTTCAGCGTGAGAGCACCGTTCTCAAAGCATTCCATGGCGAAGGCCACGATAGCGCCGCACGAGATGGTGTCCAGGCCGTACTGGTTGCAGATCTGGTTCGCCAGGGCAACGGCATGTATATCCGCAACGCCGCAGTAGGAGCCAAGGGCGGCCGTCGTCTCATACTCGGGGCCGCCGTACCGGGGCGAGACATGCCGGCCTTGATACTCTGTCTCCACGACACGTTTGCATCGGACGGTGCAAGAGAAGCAGGTATCCCTGTCTTTCAGGATGGTCTCGGTCATCCGCTCTCCGCTAATGGACTCGTACCCTGCAAACTGCCCCTGGTTGAAATTGTACGTCGGGAGCCCACCGGCTGCATGCTGTCCGGCCACATCGCCCGTGGTCCCGTGCACGTGCAAGAAGTGGACAGCAGGGTTCTGTGGGATCCGCTCCGTACCTGCGCGGAACAATTTCTGCAAGGTTTCAGGATCGGCAGCACTGACTTTCCCCGTACCACGGACGGCGATGGCCCTGAGGTTCTTGGACCCCATCACTGCCCCCATGCCGTTGCGTCCGTTGGCCCGGTTGACCATATTCAGAATGTTGGCGATGCGCACCAGCCTCTCCCCTGCCGGACCAATCTGGAGCACCTGTACCTTGTCGTCGCCCAGTTCTTTGCGAATCAGGTCCTCTGCATCCCCTGTGATCTTGCCCCACAAGTGCGCGGCATCCCTGATCTCCACAGCTCCGTCCTTGATCCACAGGTAGACCGGCTTTGGCGCGCGTCCCCGGATCACGATCCCATCATAGCCCGCGAACTTCAGTTCGGCAGGGAAGAACCCTCCGCCCTGGCTGTCGCCAATGGCTCCTGTGAGAGGAGACTTGGCATTGACCACCACGCGGGATTGACCGGAAATAGGGAGGCCCGTTGCCGGTCCCACGAACACCGTGAGCACGTTCTCCGGCCCCAACGGGTCCGCCCCTTTGGGGACCTCTTTCAGCACGTAGTACACTCCCATCCCGCTTCCGCCGCCATACTTGCGGTAGAAGGACTCGGAAGGGGTCTCCACCCAGGTCTTTCCTTCCGTTAAGTCCACGTGAAGGACCCTGCCGTTGAAGCACTTGGGAACCATCTTGCGCCTCCTTGCGTCTATTTGTGCTCTTTCAGCACGCCGAAGTTCATGAAGATCTCGGTTATCTCGTGGATGTACTTTTGGTATTGAGGACTCTCTCGCACCTCCATCGTGCGAGGTCTGGGCAGGTCAACCTGGATGATGCGCTCAATCGTGCCGGGACGTGGGGTGAACACCACCACCCGATCGGCCAGCTGGACAGCCTCGGAGATGCTATGGGTCACGAACAGCACCGTTTTGCGCGTGCTCAGCCATAGCTGTTCCAGATCAAGCCGCAGTTGCTCCCGGGTCAAGGCGTCCAGAGCCCCGAGTGGCTCGTCCATCAGCACAAGGGGAGGGTCGTGGATCAACGCACGACAGAACGCCACACGCTGCTGCATGCCTCCTGAGAGCTCAAACGGGTAGAACTTCTCAAACCCTCTTAGGCCCACGGAGTCCAGCAGTTCCAGTGCCCGGGCTTTGTAGTCCGCCGCGTTAAGCCCTCGCATTTCAATCTGGAGGAGCACGTTGCCCAGAACATCTCTCCAGTCCGCGAGCACGGGTGTCTGGAAGACAATGCCGATGTTGGTCTGGGGCCCTTTCACCAGGTCTCCCTTAATCCACACTTCCCCGGCTTCGGATTCCATGAGGCCTGCGACAAGCAGCAGGAGCGTGCTCTTTCCGCATCCGGAAGGGCCGACGACCGCGACGAACTCTCCATCGTAGACATTCAGGTCAATCGGCCCCAAAGCGTGGACCACCGCTGACCGAGAACGGTAGACTTTTTGCAAACCCTTGATAGTGATGAGTTCAGCCATGAAGTGAACCCCTGTCGGCGTGCAAGAGGGGGTGCGGACGCGGGGCACGCGGCCCCGCGTCCGCACCGCGGACTACTTGGAGAGAGCCAGGACGAACTCGTTCGTGTAGAACTGGTCGGCTGTCATGTCGGTCTTCAGTCCCTGGTACTTCTTCTTCAGTTCCAGGACGCTCGCCCAGTCCTCGGAGACGTTCAGGCCCAGGATCTTGTCCTTGTTGTTGGGCGAGAAGAGAATGTCCAGGGACACATCCAGCTGCTTGCGGACCATGTCCTTGGACTCTGTAAGCTGCGGGTTGAAGTCCACCAGAGCCTGAGCGCAGGCATCGCGGTTGTCCAGGCAGGCTCGAAGCGAGTCCAAGGTGGCCTTGACAAAGCGCTTGACCAGGTCTGGGTTGTTCTTCACCGTGTCCTGATGGGCGACGATGACGTAACCCGGCTGGGCAACCCCGTAGTCTGCGTAGTTGAAGATGATGGGAGCAGGTCCACCTTCCGCCTCAATCTGGGCAGGTTTGTCGTCAATGCCGGCCAGGATGCAAGGGGCCAGATTCTGGAGGTAGGCGGTTACGAGGGCCGCCTCAGCCACAAAGGTCAGCTTGACATCGTCCAGGCTCATGCCTTCGTGAGCCAGGGCCACCGGGAAGTAGTCGTTCACCCCAGCACCCGCTGTGGTGATGATGGTTTTCCCCTTGAGATCCTTGAACTCCTTGATGCCAGAGTCCGGCCTGCAGAGCACTGCGTCGGTCCCCATGGCATCCACGGACATGACGGCGATGACGGGGGCGCCTTCCACCATGTTGGAGATCAAGGCACCGTTGGAGGCATAGGCGAAGGTGCTATCCTTATTGGCCACCAACTTGACCGAGTTGCTGGAACCGTTCCCTTGCTTGATGGTCAGGTCAATGTTCTGGGCCTCGTACAGCCCCAGGTCATCGCCATAGACGAAGGCTGCGTGGATGCCGTAGAAAGACCAGTTGAGGCGCAGGGTCACTTTGTCCATGGGCTTGGTTTTCTCAACCACCACCGTCTGGACCACCGGCTTCTCCACGACCTTTTCCTTCTCCACAACCACGGTCTGGACCACCGGCTTTTCCACCACCTTCTCTTTCTCAACGACCTGGGGGGTTGGCGCGGCGCACGCTGAAAGCAGCAGCGCCATCGCGAGCAGGTAGCCTACACTGGCGATCACTCGGCGGTTCATTGCGCACACCTCCTCTCCTGACTGGACAGATCTGCGGCTAGAGCCACTGAGAGCCTGAGGCCAACCGACCTAGCGACTCGTGCTGCACGGGTATCGCTCTCCCTGCTCCTCACCTCCTTTCCATGCGGGAGTCCCCAGGTCCTGGACTCCTACAAGCCCCTGGCACCGACTACAGAGACTCGCTGGGAAACGTGCCACGGGATCAACTGTTTCTCCAGCAGAACCACAATGTAGAAGAGCAAGAGCCCCAACGCGGTCAGCATGAAGATGTTGGCGTACGCCAAGGACATTCTCAGCTGTCCAGTAGCGATCTGGATGTAGTAGCCGAGACCGGCGTCTCCGCCTACCCACTCC
>JBMFPH010000266.1:0-3687 GCA_049969215.1 Anaerolineae bacterium
GAGTTACCCATTTTATCAGCCTATTTTCCTACGAAAATCTGAGTGGCCAGAGGGTAGCCACAGGACTTTTTCAACACTCTCCAGAGATGTTGAAAAACGCCCGTGTGATCCGCTGTATTGCCCTCATCTCTCAACGAGCACCCCGCCCACGCAAGCTCTCTTCAGCCTGCCACATCAACCCCGCCGCTTCGCTTCCCACAGATCAGGGGAGCCCACTATGCTAATGCCTCTCCGCATACTTCCCGATAACCACATGTAAGGCAACGGTGCACTTCGCTGTGACTGCGGTGCACTTCTCTACGTTCTGATAAATCGGCACGCATAGCGTCCAAGGTATCCAACAGTGTATGCCGTAGATCAGAAGTGTACGGCACCTGGAATGTCCGATCGGGATACTTGATAAACCCGTAAGGAGGGGATTGGCCTTCCATTTCCTCTACCAGCAAGCAGTACGCTGCCAGCTGGAGAATATGGGAAGGGTGGGGATGTGGTGGTGTCTTGCTTGACTTAACCTCCACTGGAATGATACCGACACGTGTGGCAAGCAGATAGTCAGGTTGGCCCACCAGCTGGAATGCCTTCGAGAAAAGGGGCTTACCCGGTGCCCCCAAGCCATCCACATCGGCGGAGACGATACGCCCTGCCGGCAGGGAGACGGCGCGTTTGCGGCGGGCGTAGCGGAACATCATTCCGCCGCCGCACAACAAGGACAGCATCATCAATCCCCCCAACAACTGCCACCAGTTAGAGTCGTACATCGATGCGCTATGCGGTCAATTTTGTGGCGCTACGCTGGCCGGCTTGATCACCCCGTGGTAAGGGGTGATCTCAATGGGCACCCCCACCGGATTCCAAGCAGCCAGCCACTGGGCATCCTCCGGTGCGATGCGCACACAACCCTTGGAAGCAGGTTCCACCCCCAATGCTTCAGGACGGTCGTAGATTTTTTCATCGCCGTTGGGCACGTACGGCACACTGTGGATCAGGATCGACCCGGTGGCGCCCGGAAAGAGATACCAGATGTAATCGGCCCACAGATCGCTGTTACGAAACCTCGCCTTGCCCCAGAACGGTCCTACCACCCCTCGCCAAGCTGGTGTGAAGGAATTTTCGTACGGGGCACCCGTGCTGACGGGGATAATGCGGATGATGCGGCCATGCTCGTACACCAGCATCACCTGCCTGTCCTGATCCACCACCAGATAGCGACCCTCCGGCGGTGGGGTCAGCGTCAGCGTTGTGCTCAGAGACAATGCGGGCGCCACATAATCCCGGTTTGACGTGGTATGGGTTGCCTGCGGTGATGGGGCAGGCGTGCTTGTCGCGGCAACGCGCTGTGTCGCTGTAGCTGTCGGCTGCCGGGTAGCCGTTAAAGTCGGGGACGATACAAATGTTGGTGAAGATCGAGCGATCGATGTCTCCGGTGAAGGAAATTGAATATCCTCAAACGATGTCGCTTCAACGGTCGCAATCGGTTGTGCAATCACGCCAGCTCGGATCAGCAAGCTCCACAGTAGCCCACTTCGAATACTGAATCCCCACAGGCTGAATGTCACCAGCGCCAGACAGGCGACGATGGCACGGCGTTTCCATTTCATCGTGTCATAGTCCCACATGAGCCCAGGATGAGCAGGATGCCCATGGCTAGACCCAACCCTATCAGAACGTAGGAGATCTTTTGCCAACATTGCGCCGCGCTGACCGAACGGCCAAGGTGTTCATGGAACTGGGTTCCAGCCCTCAAAGCTACTTGATCGTCGGGGGAATACCCGAGCACCCGCGCAAGCCACCATGCCCGCCGACAGAATATGTAGTGGCCCACCTCGCTGGCCCGCAATATCAAGTCGTCGTTGTACGGGGCTGGCATTATAACCTCAGGTTTGCCACGCTGATCATGAAGTCGGCAAAAGTGGCTGACACCTTACAGGGCCTCTGATCCCAACGTTTCTGGTACGCTATCGGCAATCTCTCGAGAACTGCCCAGTCCACTGCGCGCACCGAATTCACGCAATGCTGCTTTCATCTCCTCCTGGCGCGCTGCAGTGGTGAGATCGCCGCGGGTGCGCTCCAGCACGGCGCGCACCATGTCGGTATTGCGTCGCAGCCCCCCGGTAATAGCTTCTGAGAAATCCACCGTGATCAGCAGTGTATAGACTTCATCCATAATGCCTAACAGTCGCTCGCCAGTAGCTACGTCATCTTGGCGCAATCGATCCAGCACATAGCGACGCAATTCGCCCATCGCCTCAGCCAGGCCATTCAAATAGGCAGGTGACTCGACCCCAAGTGCCTGCGGCGTTGGCACCTCCTGACCCGTAATCAGAGCATACGTCAGGTGTGCCTCGCTCAGTTCCTTCAAAGCGTCTTGTGTGTAGCCAGCGTAGTAGAGATCAGGATGATCGGCGATCTCGCTTGTCATCTCGACTGCTGCCTCCCGTGCTGCTTGGAGCAATTGTTCCGCTTCAGGTCTCTCACCACGGTGGACGGCGCGAATAGCGTTTGCGCAATAACGTGTCAGCTGGCGTGCACGGTGCAGCGTCTCATCACGCAATCGCTCTTTGATCTCCAGCTCGTTGCGAATGGCTTCCACGATGGCGTGCAGGTGGCTCATCATGTCTCAAAAGGCAGATCACCCACTTCGATGGAGGAGATAGACTCAGCCTCGTCACCAAGTGGCTCGACCGCTTCACCCCGGCCTCCCAAGAACTTCGCTGTTTCCACCGTGACTTCATAGCTCGCACGTGCCTGGCCATCCTGGCCCACCCAGATGCGCGGCCCCCCCGTGTTCTTGTCCGGGGTCAAGCGGCCCTCGATATAGACCTGTCGGCCCTTGGAGAGATATTGGTTGATGGTCTCTGCCAACCGTCGCCAGGCGGTACAGCGGAACCACACTGTCTCCTCACCAGGAGAGCCATCTGGGTTGGTCCACCGACGATTCGCGGCAACACTGAAGGTGACCACTGGGTCACCGGTAGGAGTGTAGCGCAGTTCTGGATCATTGCCCAAGTTTCCTATGATGATCACCTTGTGGTACATAAGAGCTGAGCCCTCCTTTCGAGCAGGAAACGCCGTTACATTTGTTCAAAAAACATAATACTTCACCCCATGAGATGTGTCAATCTATGCTCGAACGCCCAATCGCGAACGTTTGACAAGCATAGTTGATAGTAGTATAATGGAAATAGCCAGGTGAAGGTAGCCTGCTGGTGAGATGCAAGTCTCAGGAGAATGTTCCTGCAGTGGTTAACATCTCAAAGCAGGTGAGAAGTAAGTTCAGCACAAATCCTTGTGCTGTAGTGACTTATAGGGTAACATGTCCTCGTAGCTCAGGGGATAGAGCGCAGCGCTGCGGACGCTGAGGTCGCAGGTTCGAATCCTGTCGAGGACGCCTGGCCCGTTTGAAAACGCATGGCGGTTACCTTGTTAACAAATACATAGATGCCATCAGCTCGCGGGGACGGTCCGTCGCTGCCCGCCGCTTGCGGGTAGAGGAACTTCCCGACTCCCAGCTTGTCCTAAGGACAAGCAAGGTTGCCTCACGAAACAGCAAGTGAGGGCACGCGGTGTTACCACCGCGTGACTACAACCGCAACAGAGAGCAGTCCCGCCCCGGTGTTTCCTGTGTCTGAGGGATACCGTGTGGTAAGGGGTGAAACGGTGGGGTAAGAGCCCACCAGCGGTGCGCGG
>JBMFPH010000267.1:0-3677 GCA_049969215.1 Anaerolineae bacterium
GCTGCAAGACGATCTCGTTGGGGGTGGCAGTGTACTCCAGCGCGATGCGGATGGAAGGTGTATCCGGTGGTTCACGGTGAGCGTTCCACCCAGGTGGAAAGGCATTCGCGAGTACATAGAGAAGCAGCTCGTGAATCAGCAATGCCAACACGACAGCGACATCGGGACTGAGCGCTACATGCTCGGTGTGAACGCGGAGTGCTATGTCCTTAGGGGCATTCGGATGTGTGGCATACACCTGTTGCACGAGAGTTGGCAATATCTCGGCAATGTCCAGAAAGTGTGACTCGCCTGAGTGTAAGAATGTCTCATAAATAAGCCCTATAGAACGAACCCGAGCGAGCGTCTCAGCGCAAGTCTGCAATGCCGTCGGATCGGACAACGCAGCCATCTGCAATTCCAGCAAGCTGCAGATGAGCTGTAGGTTGTTGTTGACACGACGTTGTACTTCCTGAACGAGCTTCTCTTTCTCGCGCAGTGACGTTTCTAATTGTTGAGCTGCTCTCTGACGTGCCAGTGCGTGCAGAATAGTTTCCCCCACCAATCTGGTCAGACGCGCATCTTCTGGGGTCCAGGCATGTTCGGCATTTACGGCATAGAGGCCAGGAAGCGCTATGATGCGCCCTCCTTGCAAGATGGGTGCCCACAAAACGGATCGGACACCCGCCGCCTGCAGAAAGGCCCTTTCAGCGGTTGCCTCCTCGGGCAGATTGGCCACCTGGGGGATGATCATCGGCTCATTGCAGAGAGCCCTTTTACTACACCAGGGGAGATGTTCCAACGAAGTCATGGTGATGGCCAGAGACTCCGGTACCTCCGCTGCACGCCAGATGTAATATTCTCTGACCGTAGTGCCATCTTCGCCGATCAGGGGCAAGACCACTTGATCCGCTTGCGCAAATTGTCCAAGGGCAGCCAGGGCATGTTCAACTTCCTGATCGGTTTGTTCAAGGGGCACGTTGAGGAAGCGCGCAGAGACGGTGGCGAGCAGCTCTTCGGCAGCCAGGCGCTGTTGCAGCGCCACCTGAGAGCGTTTCAACTCGCGAATATCGGTAAACACGGACAGGGTGCCGGCAAATTGCGTCCCATTCTGGTAATCCAGGAGCTCATCCCTTCCCGACGGACGCTTGCGGAACAAGGAACGTGTACTGACCATCACCGGAATGCGTTCGCCATCGCGGGCCAACAGAACCGTCTCATAACGACTGAGCACATTATGAGGCCAGCGGTGGCGTTCTGCGGTGATGAGAACCGCCTCCTCAGGCGCCAGAATGTCAGACCAATGACGCCCGAGCAGATCTGTGATCTCGCAATGGAGCATACGTGCCAGGCGAGGATTCGCGAAGGTGATCACGCCTGTTTCATCTTCCAGCGCAACCCCCTCATCCATGCTCTGGACGATCTCTTCGTTGAACAGGCGTAGATGCGTAGCTTCATGGTAGAGGTGCGCATTCTGGATGGCGAGGGAAGCAGCAGTGGCCAAGAGCTCCACGTAGTTCAGGTCTGCTTCCGTGAAACGGTGGGGCATTTTATCCATGACTTCCATCACACCGACCACGCGCTCCTTGATGCGCAATGGGACGCTAATCATAGAAGCAATGCGTAAGCCGGTTTGTTTGTCCACCGCCTTGAAATGGCGTGGATCGCGACGGACATCGGGCACAAGCAGACTGCGTCCGGTGCTAGCCACCCAGCCGGCAATACCTTGTCCTGGTGCCAGTCGCCATCCCAACACGGCCTTTTTGCCCGGTTCGGTGGCATAGTGACATACCAGCTCCCCTGTTTGCTCATCGATCAGCCATACCGAGCTGGCGATAACATTCATTTGCTGGCGTAGTGTTTCCAGGATGTGCATCAGCACTTGATCGAGTTCCAAGCTGGAGAAAAAGGCTTGCCGTGCCTGATTAAGGCGTTCCAGCCAGGCATTGCGCTCTCGCAGCTCTTCCTCTAACTGCCAGCGGCGACTTACGTCACGGCCCACCGCTTGGATCTCAATCAGATTACCTTGTTCGCTGTATACCGCTGTGTAGTGCCACCAGATGCGAGGAGGATGAGAACCTTGGGTCTCCAAACGCGCATCTCCGCCGGATACCGGCCTCTTGCGGCTGAGCGCTCCGAGCTGCTCACGCACCGCCGGTCGGTCCTCTGAGAGGATAAACGAAAGGAAATTCTGGCCCAGGAGCTCTTCATCTTGCCGACCCAATAGGCGCGCGCAAGCAGGGTTGACAAATGTGATGGTGCCATCCGGCTGGAGGCGCAACACCAGTTCGGAAAGGGCATCCATGATGGTGCGATAGCGTGCTTCGCGGGCGCTTAGTTGTTGTTCGAGATCATAGCGGAAAAAAGCCAGTTCAACGGTAGTGCGCAGCTCTGCCGCAGAGAAGGGTTTGACCAGGTAGCCATAGGGCCCCGTCGCGAGCGCTTGTCGCACTGTTTCTTCGTCTGCATAAGCAGTCAGATAGACCAGCGGAATTTTGAAGCGTTTGCGGATCTGCTCTGCCAGACAGATGCCATTCACAGGGCCTTCCAGCTGGATGTCCATCAGGATCATATCAGGGTGGATACTTTCGATCATGCGCAGAGCTTCAGCAGCTGAAACAGCTGGGGATGGCACAACGTAACCGAAACCTGTGAGCATGATACGGACATTTTCTGCAACGATTAGCTCGTCCTCGACGACGAGAATGCATCTGCCAGGCATCGCAGGTTATACCCTTTCTGGGCGTTCGCTGCGCCATCCTTTGGATTAGGTGAACGGACGCGCAGAGGTAATACAATTTTTGCCCAAATCTTCGCGTCGGTCAAATTGTGATGCTGACATCAACGCCCCGATTTTTTGACACCAGGTCCATTGTTGGTTAAACTTAT
Organism: Anaerolineae bacterium; assembly: GCA_049969215.1. GTDB lineage: Bacteria > Chloroflexota > Anaerolineae > 4572-78 > NAK82 > NAK82. The sequence continues at coordinate 2,869 of JBMFPH010000267.1, forward strand.
CGATTGCTCTTTAAGGCCTCAGGAAATACTCCGAGCCCGATCTACAGCAAGGTGATTTTCCTGCTTTTTATCTTTTTAAGGAGGCATCGATGGCGGCGACTTATACGACTGAACAATTGCGCAATGTGATTCTATTGGGACATGGGAGCTCGGGCAAAACCTCACTCTCAGAGGCGATCCTGTTCAGCGCTGGTGCGATCAATCGGATGGGCAGGGTAGAGGATGGCACCACGGTTTCGGACTCCGATGAAGAGGAAATCAGGCGACGCATTTCACTCAATCTCACCTTGCTTCCATGTGAATGGGAGAAACACAAGATCAATTTACTCGACACGCCTGGCTACCTGGATTTTGTCGGGGAGGTGATTTGCGGTCTGCGCGTGGCCGACTCGGGGATCGTGGTGGTAGACGCAGTGGCCGGCGTCGAGGTGGGAACAGAGCTGGTATGGCAGCACGCCAACGAGCATAATCTGCCCCGCCTAGTGTTCGTGAACAAGATGGATCGCGAGAACGCCAGCTGGCAACGCGCGTTGGAGAGCCTTCGTGCCAAATTGGGAGGCACCATTGTCCCGTTGCAGCTCCCCATTGGCGAGCAAGCCAGCTTTGAAGGGGTGATTGATCTCGTCGAGCGCACTGCCTGGATCGGCGACAAGCCGCCGACAGCGGTGCCAGCTGAGCTCGCCAGCGCGGTGGACGAGGCGCGCACGGCGCTCGTCGAGGCAGCTGCCGAAAGTGATGATGCCTTGATCGAGAAATATCTGGATACCGGCGAGCTAAGTGATACCGAGATCGTGCAGGGATTGCGCACC
>JBMFPH010000268.1:0-3665 GCA_049969215.1 Anaerolineae bacterium
CCTACGAAAATCTGAGTGGCCAGAGGGTAGCCACAGGACTTTTTCAACACCATCATTGACTCCCCTTTCTGGTTATGGTAAAATTCTGACAGCAATGGGTATACTGAAGTACATTTTGCAACTTTAAATTTGGCAGCTCTTGTCTCGGCGCTGAACCAAGACGGCGTGAGGTGGCATGATAGAAGCCCTCATTGAATACATCGAAGGGAAACCTGGCTGGGTGGCATTGGGACTCATCTGCGTCGCCGGCCTCATCATGATAGCCATCTATCCTCAGATTATCAAGCAGCTTTGGTCATGGCTATTAGGCTCCATCGTTCTGATGTTCGGCTTTTTGGTGTTGGCCCTTTTGGTGATCCAGGTCACGAAGTACAAAATAGATGTCCCTCTGCGCGACCTGGCATTGCAGCTGAGCAAGCATGAGCTGGTGGATTTTCGCACCCTGCTACCTGACCTGCGCTATGCAAAGGACATGCACGTGTATTACACGGACACCGACGGGGACAGTAAACTCGAGTGGGTGGTTTTCTATCGCTTCGAACTGAACGATGGACGCCGACCCTATGCCGGGGTGGTGTATGACTACGATCGGGGCAATCCACCTGTCCTGTTTCCCTACCGCCTGACTCCACCCCACCGCGACTACCTGGGCGAGCAAGATGTCAATTTGCAACTCGTAGATGTGGTCTCCCAAAGCGAGCTGGCCGACCAGCCTGCTATGGAGCTGATGATCTATGGTTACTCCGGTGGCTTGCCCACCGATCTCACCATCTTCCGCCATGTGCGCAATTCGTTTGAGTGGGAACCCCCTCGAGATGTTCCAGCCCGTTACCAGGTGATCGGCGCCTTTCGTGGCGATGGGGGTGTCCGCTTTGATCCCACCACGAGGCAAGTCACGGTTACCGACCGGTATCTGGAACGCAGCCAGCTGGCTGTGGAATTCGTGTATAAGCTGGATGAGGAGCGCGGCAGCTATATGAGTCGCACCGACCCGACGCAGCTCAAGCCGCCCATCTCCCAGCGCGTCACTTTTGCATTCGGGATGCCTCTTGATATTCTCGACTCCCCCTATCCGGAGAAGATCGTGCTGGGATTCTACGAGATGCTAGGGACGTCTTCACCCCGCGTAAATCCGCGTGAGTTCCTCACCGGGCAGGCATTGCTGGAATATGACCGCGGCAACTTCTCCTATTTTGGTCTGAGCGCAGCACCCGGCGCGATAGCAGATCTTCGAGTAACGAGCTTGCAATATTACCCGGAAGCAGAGGAAAGAGAAGTTTTGCGGTCCTCGCTAGGAGAACAGCCCCGCTTTATGATCGTGAGCCTCACCTTTGAGGGATGGAAGGGGTATACCTTCACCCGTGTTGAAAAGCCTATCGAATGGATCACCACCTGGGTCAACGGCAGGTGGAAAATTGACCACCGTGCCGCGCCGGAATAATATAGGCTGCCGAGGATAACGCTCGGACAAGCGACCTTACCTGCCGCTTTGGGCAGAGAGGTACACGTTGATTTCTTCAGGAGCGATGGGCATGAATTCCCGCACCCGCATGGCGCTGGCGATGCACCATCAGATTCCCGACCGCGTGCCCGTGATGTGCCAGTTGGCATTGGGGCACTATTTCTTGAACACAGGCATCCCGTCCCACCGCATCTGGTTCACCAGCGAGGGCTTTGCCGAGGCGCTTGTGATGCTTCAGCGACGTTATCGCTTCGATGGCATCCTTATCAACCTTCCCGGGCGTCCACCTGACTTGCTCGATGAGATCGCCTCGCTGACGAAAAGAGCCGAAGGGGAATGCCTCGTCTGGGGCAACGGGGAGATCACCGTATTCCCGCCCGATGACAATCCCTATCACCTTATGGCAGACGGAAGCAAACCGCCGCGTGCCGACTTCGCCACCTTGGATCCAGACGACCTCGAAGTCCTGGACGACCTGGTGGGCTACACGTGGGGTGTCTATCACATTCCCCACATCGCCGGCAAAACGTGTCGCGGCCCGCTGACCGAGATACCCGATTATTTTCTGCGCACCATCGACCTGGTGATGGAGCTGACCCATCACCAGGTCTCGATCCACGGCGAGGTCTTCTCGCCGTTCACGCACTTCATGGAATTGTTCGGCTATGAGAATGCCCTGATCAATCTCCTGATGGATGCCGATAAGGCACATGCCCTGCTCGATCGATTGACTGAGTCGGTGATCGCATGGGCGGTAGCCCAGGCGCGGCGCGGTGTGGATGCTGTGCTCATCTCCTCTGCCTTTGCTGGCGGGCCGTTCATCAACCGGCAGATGTATCGCGAGTTTGTGTTGCCTTACGAACGGCGAGTGGCCGAGGCGGTCAAGGCGGAAGGGGTGATCGTCTACACCCATACATGTGGCAGCATCGGCGACCGGTTAGACCTGATGGTCGAGACCGGCACCCAGGGCATCGACACGCTCGATCCACCGCCGCTGGGCAACGTCCACCTGGCCGATGCCAAACGTCAGATCGGTGACCGCGTTTTTATCAAGGGCAATATGAACGCCGTCGAGATGCTCACTTATACTACTCCGGAGCAGGTCATTGCCCATGCCAGCGAGCGCATTCGCATCGGTGCGCCGGGTGGCGGTTATATCCTGAGCACTGCGTGTTCGGTCTCACCGCGTATGGAGCCATGGAAGCTCGAGCTGCTCACCCCACTGGCCGAGGAGATTGGACGCTACTAAATAAGACTCTTTTGGGGACTTTCCTGACCAAGCTCTATATTGGAGAAGAGAATGTTACTGGAAGAGACATACACGTATCGCGAGATCCATGAACAGCCCCAGGTGCTCACTCATTTGTTAGAACGCGAGCGCACCGCTGCACAAGCTCTGGCCTCAGCGATGCGTCAACGGCAAATTGACTATGTGCTGATCGCTGCACGCGGCACCAGTGACAATGCCGCCCGCTATGCTCAGTATCTGTTGGGTGCGGTCAATCGCTATGTGGTGGCGCTCGCGACGCCCAGCTTGTTCACCATCTATCACAAGCCGCCGCAGCTAGGCAATGCCCTGGTAGTAGGCATTAGCCAGAGTGGCAAGAGCCCTGATATCATCGCCGTGCTCGAAGAGGCACGTCGTCAGGGTGCGTTGACTGCCGTGATCACCAATGCGGTCAACTCAGATCTGGCGCGCCAGGGGGACTTCGTGCTCAACTTGGGCGCCGGAGAAGAACGCGCGGTGGCCGCGACCAAGACCTATACGGCAGAATTGGCCGCAATTGCCTTGCTGAGCTGCTGCCTGGCCGACGACGGGGCGATGTGGGAAGCGCTCTCTGCGGTTCCTGAGGCGATGGCAGCCACACTATCTGCGCACGCCGATATGACCCAGGTGACGCGGCGCTATTACACGATGCGCCACTGCATCGTTCTCGGACGTGGTTACAACTATGGCACCACCTTCGAGATCGCCCTGAAATTGAAGGAGCTCACCTACACGGTGGTCGAGCCCTATAGCAGCGCTGATTTTCTGCACGGCCCGCTGGCGATCATCGAAGCGGGTTTCCCGGTGCTGGTGGTGGCTCCCAGCGGCTTGCCGCTCAATGAATTGCGCCGTTTGACGCAGATGCTGCGCGAACGCGGCGCCGAGGTGCTCGTCATCAGCGATAACTCTGATATGTTAGCTTTGGCTCATACCCCC
>JBMFPH010000269.1:0-3645 GCA_049969215.1 Anaerolineae bacterium
ACTGGCCCGTTTCCGACACCCTGTGCGGTTTCCAGACCCTCTTTGGCATCGCAGTGGGCGCCTGGATGGCAATGCATGGCACCATCAGCGTGGGCACCTACCTCGCCTACACCGGCTTGCTCATCTGGGTCGTCTGGCCCATCCGCAACCTGGGCCGGCTCATTGTGCAGATGTCCAGTGGGCTGGTATCCTACGAGCGGGTGGCACAGGTGATCGCCGAGAAGCGGGAGCCACTGACCGAGGGCAGGTACCAGCCAGACGGCAACGTGCGCGGCGAATTGGTCTTTGACCACGTCAGCTTCGCCTACTCGTCGGGCTATCGCGCGTTGGACGATGTCTCCTTCCGCTGCGAACCGGGGCAAGTGACTGCCCTCCTGGGTTCGACCGGCTCGGGCAAGACAACCCTGGTCAGCCTGCTGCCACGCTTTTATGACTATACCGGGGGCAGTGTGAAACTGGACGGCGTAGAGTTGAAGGACTATCCGCGCCATTACCTGCGCCGACAAATTGGCATCGTGGAGCAAGAGCCCTTCCTCTTCTCGCGCACCATCCGCGAAAACCTGACCTACGGCGTACAGCGCAAAGTAACACAGGACGAGATCGAGGCTGCTGCACGCGCGGCTGCCATCCACGATGAAATCATGCAGTTTCCGAAGGGCTACGACACCCTGGTCGGTGAACGTGGGGTGATGCTCTCCGGCGGCCAGAAGCAGCGCGTTGCCATTGCCCGCACCCTGCTCAAGGATCCGCGTATCCTCATCCTCGACGACGCCACCTCGTCGGTGGACGTGGAGACAGAGCACCTCATCCGCCAAGCCTTGCAGCACCTCATGCGCGGGCGCACCACCTTCATCATCGCCCACCGCATCCAGAGCGTGATGAACGCCGACCTCATCTTGGTCTTTGACCGCGGCAGGGTCGTGCAGATGGGCACGCACAAGGAATTGCTCCAGCAAGAGGGCATCTACCGCCGCATCTATGAACTGCAAACGCGCGTGGATGTCGAGCTAGAGAAAGAGATGGCACATGTCGGAGTATTTTGACGAGGAAGAAGAAAAGCAAAGGGAGGTCAGCTTGCAGACGCTGCGCCGCATCCTCGCCCAGACCAAGCCGCATTGGAAATGGGTGGCTGGCTTCATGGCCTCGGTGGCGGTTGTCTCGGTGCTGGATTCGGTCTTTGCCTACCTGCGCAAGCTGATCGTGGACAATGCCATCCTGGCTGGCAACCAGTCGGTCTTCACCCAGGTACTGCTGCTCTACGGCGGGACGATCCTGGTGCAGGCAGTCGGCGTGCTCGCCTTCATCTACTTCGTAGGCGTGCTGGGTCAGCGCATCGAATATGACCTGCGCCTTGCCATGTTCAATCACCTGCAGGAGTTGTCCTTCGACTACTTCAACCGCCGGCCGGTGGGCTGGATCATGGCGCGCGTGACCTCGGATTCCGACCGCGTCGCCCACTTGGTCACCTGGGGGCTGTTGGATGTTACCTGGGGATTGCTGAACATCGCTACCGCCGCCGTCTTCATGTACATCATCAACTGGCGGCTGGCGCTGATTGTGCTGCTCATGCTCCCCATCCTGTTGGTGGTCGCATCCTGGTTCCAGAAGCGCATTATCAGCGAATACCGTCGCGTGCGGCGCTTCAATTCGCGCATCACCGCTGCCTACAATGAGAACATCACCGGCGTGCGTGTGGTCAAGGCGCTCTGCCGCGAGGAGGAGAACCTGCGCGAGTTCAACGAGCTTGCCACGGGCATGTACCGCTCTTCCTACCGCGCCGCCTGGCTCTCTGCCCTCTTTCTGCCCACGGTGCAGATCATCAGCGCCATGGGCGCAGCGAGCGTCATCGGCTACGGCGGCTGGCAGACACAATGGGGCACCATCACCATCGGCGGCATCCAAGCCTTCCTCTCCTACATCGGCTTCATGATGTGGCCCATCCAGGACCTGGCGCGTGTCTATGCCGAACTGCAGCACGCCCTGGCATCTGGGGAGCGCATCTTCTTCCTGCTGGATACAAAGCCCACTGTGGCAGACAGGCCCGGCGCAGTCGAAGTAGACAACATCCGCGGCGACATCTCCTTCGAGCACGTCTATTTCGACTATGACCCGCAGACGCCGGTGCTGGAGGATTTCAACCTTTATGTCAAACAAGGCGAGACCATCGCCTTGGTAGGGCCCACCGGGGGCGGCAAGACGACCATCGTCAACCTCCTGTGCCGCTTCTACGAGCCTTGCCGGGGTGTGATCCGCATTGCCGGGCGCGACTACCGCGAGCTGACGTTGCACTCCATCCAGTCACACATCGGCGTGGTCTTGCAGACGCCGCACCTCTTCTCCGGTACGGTGCGCGAGAACATCCGCTATGGCCGCCTGGGAGCCAGCGATGCAGAAGTGGAGGAGGCAGCCAAGATCGCCGGTGCACACGACTTTATCGTGAAGCTCGCGCATGGCTACGACACGGACGTCGGTGAGGGCGGGCAACTGCTCTCCGTGGGGCAGAAGCAGCTCATCAGCCTAGCGCGGGCAGTGCTGGCGCAGCCAGACATTTTTGTCATGGATGAGGCAACCAGCTCCGTGGACACGCTGACCGAGGCGTACATCCAGCGGGGCATGGAGGCGCTCATGAGGGGCCGCACCAGTTTCATCATTGCCCACCGCCTTTCGACGATCAAGCGCGCCGACCGCATCCTCTTCATTGACCACGGGTGCATCGTCGAGATGGGCAGCCACGCCGAACTGCTGCGCGCCAGGGGGCGCTACTACCAACTCTACGTGCAGCAATTCCAGCGCGAACTCGAACGGGAATACTTCCTCACCGCCGAGGATTCTTATTTCACCACAGAGAACACAGAGACCACAGAGGGATAATACTTTCCCCTGTGGTCTCCGTGGTGCAAGTGCCTGCACGTTTGGCGCTGAAGAAACTTTCCCCCCTCTCCCCATCTTCCCCAGGGAGAGGGGTCAGGGGTGAGGGCCCACCCCTCTCCCCATCTTCCCCAGGGAGAGGGGTCAGGGGTGAGGGCATCCCCCTCTCCCCATCTTCCCCAGGGAGAGGGGTCAGGGGTGAGGGCATCCCCCTCTCCCTATCTTCCCCAGGGAGCAGATTCACAACCCGCGGGAGCCTTGGTAAACACCCTTCGCTAGTGGCGCCTCAGCAGCAACGGCAAGTATTGGGAATACGACGGCGTCCAGACCCCCCAAGTCAGGCGCACCCTGGCTGCGCCGCTGATGTCGTTGTACTCCAGCCGCACCGCGTGATACCCTGCGGGCAGGGCAAGCAACACATGATATGCCCCCGCAGGACCATCCCACCGCTCCACCACCAGACGCCCAGCCACCCAGAAACGCACCCCCTCATCCGCCTCAAGCGTGAAACGATAGGTACCAGCACTGAACGGCAGGTAGCGCTGGAAACGCGCAGAAAAACCGTCGGCCGGCAAGTCCGACCCTGGTGCGTCTGTGCCCCAATCGAAATCCACCGTTGTGGTCTGGGTGATGAGCAGTGGCCGCCCCGCTAGCCAGCGGTTGGCAAAGTACTCCCCACGCCATGACTCTGGGTAAGCAATACCAAAGGCTTGGATGCGGTGGTTGCCACTGTCTGCCACGTAGACCGTGCCATCGGGCGCCACCGCCACCCCATAG
>JBMFPH010000270.1:0-3636 GCA_049969215.1 Anaerolineae bacterium
TTGCGCACCGGTATTGCCCAAGGCAGGATCATCCCGGTGCTGTGTGGAGCCGCTCTGCGGAATATCGGTACCAAAGCACTGCTGCATACCTTGGTGCGTGATATGCCACAACCTGCCGCTCAAGTGAAAGCGATCAACGTTGCCACCGGCGAAGAGGAGACCCTCGTGTGCAATCCTAGTGGACCGGTGGTTGCCTTCGTCTTCAAGACCACGGCGGATCCCTATGTGGGCAAGCTCACCATGTTGCGCATGTACTCGGGCACGCTGAAGTCCAACTCGTATGTGGTCAACAGTCGCACTGGAAGCCAAGAGCGTATTGGGCAGATCATGAGCATGCGGGGCAGGGAACAGGTACCACTGGAAGAGTTACCCGCTGGCGACATCGGTGTGGTAGCCAAGCTGGGTGATACGGTCACCGGAGATGCCTTATGTGATGCCGCGCATCAGGTGCGCTTCCCACCTTTCAAGCTCCCCGAGCCGGTCTTCGCTGTAGCGCTTGCACCCAAGACCAAGGCGGATTCGGCCAAAATGATCCCCAGCCTCACCCGCCTGGTGGAGGAGGATCCAACCCTGCGCTGGCGCAACGAGCCGGGCACGCGTCAACTGATCTTGGAAGGCATGGGCGATGCCCATGTGGAAGCTGGCATTCGCAAGCTGGAGCAAAAATTCGGCCTGGGTGTCGTGGCCTCTCTGCCCAAGGTGCCCTATCGGGAGACGGTTACCAAGGTTGGCAGTGCCGCTTATCGCCACAAGAAGCAAACCGGTGGGGCTGGTCAGTTCGCCGAGGTCCATATGCGGTTGGAGCCAGGCGAGCGGGATTCGGGTTTCGAGTTCGGCTGGGAAGTGTTTGGCGGTGCCATCTCCTCGTCATTCCAGCCCTCGATCCAGAAGGGTATCAAGTCCGTTCTGGAGTCCGGGCCACTGGCCGGCTATCCAGTTGTGGACGTGAAGGCAATCGTTTATGACGGCAAGGAACACCCGGTTGACTCAAAGGACATTGCATTTCAGATCGCCGGCCGTGAAGCGTTCAAAGAAGCGTTCAAGCAATCCGGCCCGGTGCTGCTGGAGCCCATTATGGAGGTCACCATCATAGTGCCTGAGGAGTTCATGGGTGACGTTATGGGTGACCTGTCGACGCGACGCGGTCGTGTGCAAGGCACTGATCAGGAACGTGGCAATGCCATCATCCATGCCGAGGTGCCATTGGCGGAGATTCAGCGTTACGCCACCGACCTGCGTTCGATGACCCAGGGACGCGGTATTTTCACCGTGAAATTCTCCCGTTACGAGCAGGTGCCGGCACATCTGCAGGCAGAGATTATCGCTCAAGCTGAGAAAGAACGTAAGGAGAAAGAGGAGGAATAACGTCCTCACATTCTCCGGCACGCCATGCTGGAAACACAAAAGGGGCAACTCTTATGGTTGCCCCTTTTTGATTCGCCAGATAAACCCGAACTCACTCAGATTGGATCGTGACCATCACGCTGGTGCCTTTGCCTTCCTGATCCTTGCTGATCATCACGAACGCTTTGTCCTTATCCTTCGTGAAGGTCAGCGACACCATGTCTTCGAGTTTAGTCTTGCCATCCTTCCCCAGCGTCCAACCCTGCTTGGGCATTTCGGTTTCGTAGAACTTGGCCACTTCATCGATGCTGAGCGCAGTCTTATAGGAGACCATGCCGGGCATGGAGAAGTCAATCTTGGCGTCCTCGGTCATGGGGACGTCCTCACGGGCGCCCTGCTGGGCGAGCGCCTCGGCGGGTGGCTCAATCACGATGGGCTGGTCGACGTCGAAGACCTTGTAGGTCATATTGATGGAGCCCTTGTCGAACATAGGGTTCTCCTCGTAGCTCGAGGCAACATCGGCAGACAGTGAGAAATTCACGATATAGTCACCTTCAGCGGCAAGACACATCTCCCCGCTGGCGCGGCTTATCTTGCCCAGCTCCGCACTTGTGGGGATATCTTTCTCGCTAAAGGTGTAGTTGTAACACTTTACCCGGTTGATCGTCTGCTCGGACGCCTCACCCTTCTCCTTCAACGTTGCGTCAAGACCCGGCAACAAGGTAGCAGGGGTCATCTCCATAAAATCGGCTGAGCTCATCTCACCAGCGGGCATTTGCATCCAGGAACCAGTGTCGCTCTGATACATCCACGCAGTGTCACCCACCTGGACAAACGAGATCTTGGTGACCTTTTCAGGGTCCATGCCCTCCAGGCCAACGCCCTCCATATGCATTTCGTAAGCCGGCGGCTGACGCACGAAGGCGAACTTGAGGTTGAAAAAGCCCTCCACCTGTTTGTCGACTTTCTTGCCCGCTTCGTCCTCAACCGCTTTGGTGCCATTCCACGAGAGCATCATCTCGCTACGGAAGCTATCCAGTTTTTGCAGGCCACTGGGGGGAACTTCCTCCGTTGCTTCCGGTTCAGTCGCTTCTTCAGTGGGTTGGGGTGTGACTTCCAACAAGACTTCACCCACCGGTGACAAACGAGCTGCCGACTGTACCGGCTCCGGCACGCGCACGGTCCAGGCCAGTGCAAGTGTCGCCAGTACAGCGATTCCCACCATTATGAAGCTTCGTGTTTTCATAACCTCTTTCTCTCCTTTTCTCAAATTAGAAACAGTCCTGAATTCCCACTTGCCCCAACCCACAGGTTGCACGGGCTGCCCATACTACATCTTCACAAAACTTGATGCAACATTTTGTGGAAACATGATACCAGATAAATTAGACCGTGCAAGTGCCCGGCACGTGGCGAGCTCACAAAATGGATGGCGGGCAACGCAGCTTTTCTATTAAGGTGCAGGCAGATGCCACGTGTCGGTATCCATTGCGTAAGCTGAAGTTCAGATGACCCGCCAGGAGCGCGTCAAATTGGTAGTTGGCCAGACGTCGCAAGGACGCCAGTGTATCCGGCACGCTGCAGTCATAGGTGTTCTGCAAGATGATCCTGCCGCCGAAAAAGAGAGCATCTCCACTTATCAGGTAATGTCGCTCCTGATCGCTCACCAGATAACATTGATGGTCGTGGCTGTGACCGGGTGTGGCGATTGCCTGGATCGTGTAACGACCGATCTGCACCGAGGTGCCATCTTCCAGCACGCGGTCCACCGGACAGGCCCGATAAGCATATGTCGGTGGGTACATTCCGGCTGCCTTCGCCTGTGGCAGGCAGACTGCCTCTTCGTCTCCTGTGCTCAGAATGCGTGCCGTCGCCGCTGAGGCGTAGATGGTGAGCTCGGGGACGCGTTCGCGCAGGTACGCTGCACCCCCCGCGTGGTCGGAATGGGCATGAGTGAGGAAGAGGTGTGCGATGCGCTGTGGCGCCAGGCCATCTTGACAACATATCTCCAGGATGCGCTCAATCCCCAGCCCGGTGCCGATGTCAAAGACGACATAGCCCGATTCGGTGTCGAAGAGATAGATATTGCAGTCATAGGGATCGCTCAGGTCAAAACCAAACGCCCCGCTACCGATACAGTAAAGGTGGGATTCAATGCGCATTCGCTCCTATCCTCTACGCAAGATATCACCCGTCCGGAAGCATTGCCAGCTTCTGGAAAAGGCGGTTCTGCAACCAAACCCAACGCCGATAGGCTTCACCCGACTGCGCACCGCCGATCTCGCGCGCCTC
>JBMFPH010000271.1:0-3627 GCA_049969215.1 Anaerolineae bacterium
GACCGCGCACCCAGTAAACGCTGAACAGGGCATAGGGTATATAGAGCGCCAAACGGAAGGCCAGGGTGGCCAAGCTGTAGCGCACAAACAAAGGGCTTTCCGTAAAGGAGCGCAGAAACACTCGCGTTCCTTCCAGCCAGCTGCGTCTCCCATAGGCCTCATTAGAATCGGCGACAAACGGAGGCACTTGTATCTGGCCGAAATGAACCATATGGAGCACCGAAGCCAGAAAAGAGCACCCAAAGACGATCTGATAGCCGAGAATGAAAGGGGTATGGTCGAGCAACAGGCCAAACAACGGAATCGAAATGGCCGAGATGACGGTCATAATCGCCCAGCGCACCCCCAAGAATTGGGCCCGTATTTGCACCGGGACCGCCTGCTGCATCACGGTGAAAAAAGAAGGCACAAACACCGCTGTGGGAATGGCAGCCAGAGTCCAGATCGTCACAGCCAGGGGTGGCAGGACCGTCTTCTCAAAGGCCAAAGGCAGCAGAGCGATGAGCAAGTAGGATGAACGAGCGATGATGCTGGTGATATTGGCAAGGCGTACCTGATTCGTGTGCCGTTCGGCGTAGGCACCTCCAGGAATATAGGCGATCATGCCCACCAAGAACTGGCCGGCGGTGAGCAAGCTCATCATCGTGGGTGAGGCACCCAGCCGCGCCAGAAACACGGGCAGATAGGTGATAACACCCCCCTCGATCAAACCCACCCAGCTGCCGCTGATGATCAGGTTGTGGCAGTTGCGAGCTGTGACTGCATCTGCAGTGGCACCACATGACGAACGAACGATGTGGGAAAGATGCTGAAAGGAAAAGCGCATAAAAGCTCACTCTTGGAAGTCAATCTCTACAGGCGTGATGAGAATACGGACTACAGGCAGTGCCCGTTGCTTGGGATTAGCACTACAAAGATCAAGAGGGCATTCTATCGAGATGCGCTGCCAGGCGCTGGTCATCCGAGTAAGTACAGCGCGTCATGCATCACCCACCCACTCTACCAATGTGGAAACACCCATGCCCACCCCAACGCACATAGTCGCCAAGCCGTAATAAGGACGGCGCTCATAGGGTGCCCGCCGTTTCATTTCGTGCACCAGGGTTGTCAGGATGCGTGCACCAGAGCAACCTATCGGATGGCCCAGTGCGATGGCGCCCCCGTTGACATTGGTGATTTCATGGCGCATTCCCAGCTGGCGCATCACCGCCAACGCCTGCGCAGCAAATGCCTCGTTCAGCTCGATGAGGCCAATGTCATCCAACTTGAGGCCGAGTCGAGATAGCAGTTTCCGCGTCGCCGGCACCGGACCATAGCCCATCACCCCTGGATCGACGCCGGCCACCGCCGATCCCACCCAACGCACCAGCGGTCGCAGTCCCAGTGCCCGCGCCTTGCGAGCGCTCATCAAGAGCAGAGCCGCTGCGCCGTCGTTGATGCCACTCGAATTTCCGGCGGTCACCGTGCCCCCGGCACGAAAAACGGGTTTGAGCGCTGCCAGTTGCTCCATACTGGTGTCCAACACATAGCGCCCATCGACACGTTTACAACGCGGGTGCTCGTCGGTATCCACCACCACAGGGGCGCCTTTGGGCTGTGGCACCGCGATGGGCACAATCTCATCACGGAAACGGCCAGCGTTCATCGCTTCCACTGTGCGCCGCTGGCTCTCCAAAGCAAAGGTATCCTGTTCCTCCCGCGTGATGCCCATTTCTTGGGCAATGTTCTCGGCAGTTTCACCCAAGCTGATGATGGGATACAACGCCTCCATACGTGGATTGTTAAACCGCCAACCCAGCGTGGTATCCCACATTTGCCAGTGGCCGATGGGTTGTGCTCGCTCCGGCTTGGGCACCGCCCATGGCGCACGGCTCATGCTTTCCACCCCACCGCCGATGAAGACGTCTCCCTCGCCGACGAGAATGGACCTGGCAACGAGATTGACCGCTTCCAGACCGGATGCACAATTGCGGTTGATGGTGATGCCGCTCACCTCTTTGGGGAATCCAGCCAACAAAACCGCCATACGCGCCACGTCGCGGTTATCTTCACCTGCCTGGTTGCCACACCCGGCGTAAACATCTTCGATCAAGCCAGGATCCAGACCCACTCGCGTGACCAACTGCCGAAGCACCTCGGCCAACAGATCGTCCGGGCGAATACCCGAGAGCACCCCATTGTGACGACCAATGGGGGAACGTACAGCGTCAATAATTACAGCTTCTTCCATAACGCCTCTTCCTGGGCATCCAATCCTTCACCGGAGCCACACGAGGAGCAAAAAATCGCGAGGCCACCGGGTGCATTTCATTTTTGGGGGAGAGGTGGAGTTCAAACCGATCCACGCGCGTCAGGGTGTCGGGGCGACCGGCCGGTCGCCCCGACACCGCTCCCTGGCGGTCGCGGCTCGGATCACCCTCGTAGCTCTGGGGTATCGCTTCAACCCGCCCCCAAATTTGAAATACACCCGAGGCCACCGACCTCCTCGTCCCATAGACACCGAGCTCACGCCGATGTCGAGCGGTCCAGATGGTGCAGCCGACGCAACTCGGCGACATATTCGCAGATATCCCGCTCGGGGCGAGGTGAAGGCCCAAGCGGATCCACAACCGTTGTATCGCCCAACAGGGCATAAAAGGTGTTGAGCACGCCACAAGCAAGCACCTGAGTGTTGTAGCCACCCTCTAACACAAAGACGATGCGACCATCACACAATTCCTCGGCCAAAGCCACCAACGTGCGCGCCAGCCAAGCGTAACCGGTCAACGAGAGAGCCAGATCAGCCAATGGATCGCTGTGATGCGCATCATAGCCGGCTGAAACCAGGATCAGGCCGGGCCTGAAGCGGCGCGTTGCTGGAATCAACACCTGTTCATAGAGCATCTGAAAAGCGCGATCGCCGGCACCTGCCGCCAGTGGCATGTTGATCCAGTTACCTCGCGTCGCACCGCTGCCAATCTCGTGCATATCACCACTGCCCGGATAGTGGGGAAACTGATGGGTGGAGATGTAACAGATTCCCGGATCACCTGCGACAATAGCCTGGGTGCCATTCCCGTGATGCACGTCAAAATCCACGATCGCCACACGCTCCACACCATGCCCACGGCGCGCTGCCAGAGCAGCTAACGCAACATTGCCGAAGATGCAGAAGCCCATGCCGTGTTCCGGCAATGCGTGATGTCCGGGAGGGCGCACCAGGGCAAACGCATTACGCACTGTGCCATCCAGCACCGCGGTAGTTGCCTCGATGGTGCTGCCAGCAGCCATCACGGCCACATCAAAGGTATCCGGGGTAACATAGGTGTCCGGGTCGAGATAACCGCCCCCGCGCTCTGCTATCTGCCGCACAGTCTCTATATAGCGCGGGTGATGAGCACGCTCCAGCTCCTCGCGCGTTGCCGGACGCGCCGGTATGCGCACCAACCGTTCCAAAACCCCTGAGGATGCCAGCTGTTGCATAATAGCTTCGAGGCGATGGTGATTCTCCGGATGCCCTGGCATCGTGTGTTTCAAGAAGATTTCGTCGTATACGTAGCTTGTGCTCATCAGCGCTCATCATAGAGGGAGACCCAGAAAAGGGCAAGTTCTGGCAGGATATCCCACTACCTGATCCATGTTGACGAC
>JBMFPH010000272.1:0-3564 GCA_049969215.1 Anaerolineae bacterium
GGGTGTCGTGGTCGGAGTGGGAGGCGGCGGTTCGGTAGGCGTCACGGTCGGAGCGGGGGATGGCGTAGGAGTCAAGGTCGCTGCAAGCGGTTTCGTCGGCGTCATCGTCGCACCCTTTGCACGCGATGACTCCATCGTGGATGTAAGGACAGCGTTCGCTCGCACAGTTGGCGCAAGGGTTATCGAGGGCACGAAGGTAGGCACAGCGGCGCTGATTCCGCTCTCAAGCGGCGCAGGCGGAGCCGTGTGAGCAGGAACGCCAGGAGCGAGCGGCGTTGCCGGGATCATCGTGGGTGATGCCGTTGCAGATGCCAACATCCGGAAAGGGGTGGCAGCGATCGTTTGGGCACTCTCGTCCGATCCAAAACGGGGGAGTAGTGTCACAATGCTGGATAACCCCTCGCGCGCGTAATGGGGGTCAAAACTTGTGGCCACGGGCCACAACAACCACACCAGACCTCCCCAAACAGCAACCCACAGCGTTATTCCTATCAAGCCACTTATCAAACGGCCTCTCCAACCGCTGCGACGCACATCAAGGACAAGCGGGCCGAAGTGCTGGGTACCCCTGCACGCCGTCACTAACAGAAGAGGGCCGATCAGCAGCAAGCCCAGTGGGATGAGCAGGAGCAACGTCAGGCAACGCAGCAGCTCATGGAGCACCGTGCTTTCGCTTCCCCCCTTCATCCGGCGCAGTGAGAAGCACTTGACGCGCGCGACCTCCTCCTTCATCAGGGCCGACGATGCCCCGTTCTTCCAACAGGTCGATCAGGCGGGCGGCACGGGCATAGCCGATGCGCAGACGCCGCTGCAGGAGCGAAACCGAAGCACGCTGCTGCGAACGTACGATCTCGATCGCCTGTTGCAGCAGGTCGTCTTCCTCTCTGCTCAACGGAGCGGCTTCACCGGGCACTTCGATCTCCGGCCACAACGCGGGTTGTACCGGGTATCCCTTGGACTTCGGCGCGCTGGGCTCAGATGGCATTGCAGCTTCTGATGACGGCGCTGCTTGCTCGGCTATCCCGCTCCCCTTCCAGAAGCGCACCAGCCGGGACAGCTCGTGATCCGAAACATAGACCCCTTGCAGGCGCTGAAGCTTGGTGCTTTCCGGGGACATCAAGAGCATATCGCCGCGCCCAAGCAACCTTTCCGCTCCAGGGCTGTCGAGGATAACCCGCGAGTCCACCTGGCTGGTCACCGCAAACGCGATACGGGCAGGGAAGTTCGCCTTGATAAGCCCGGTGACGACATCCACGGAAGGGCGTTGCGTCGCAATGATCAGGTGGATGCCGGTCGCGCGCGCCATTTGGGCGAGGCGTGTGATCGCGCGTTCCACCTCGTCCGGAGAGGTCATCATGACATCGGCCAGCTCATCCACGATGATGACGATATAGGGCATGGGGCGCTGCCCTTTGTTCAGCATCAGCTCATTGTACGCTACCAAATTGCGCACGCCCAATTGAGAAAAAGTCTTGTAGCGCTGATCCATCTCCCGGATGGCCCAGTTGAGCACCCCCATGACGCGCCCCAGGTCAACCACAACCGGGGCAAGCAGGTGGGGAATGCCATTGTAATTGATCAGCTCCACCATTTTAGGGTCCACCATGATCAGGCGTAACGTCTCCGGTGTGTGCGTGAGCAAGAAGGTGGCGATGATTGCGTTAATACAAACGCTCTTGCCGGAGCCGGTAGCCCCCGCGATGAGAAGATGGGGCATGGCTGCCAGGTCTGCCACAACCGGCTGCCCGGAGACATCACGCCCCAATGCGATGCGCAACGCACCGGAATACTGGCGGAACACGTCCGACTCGAGGATGCTGCGCAGGGAAACCAGCGATTTGACGGTATTGGGCACCTCGATGCCGACATAAGGTCGTCCCGGGATGGGTGCCTCGATGCGAATGGGGCTGGCCGACAGGGCAAGCGCAAGATCGTTCGCCAAATTGACAATGCGCGATACGCGCACCTTGCGCGGTTGCCCTTGCGCATCCTTGGTGTTCATATAGCCGGGTTCGATGCTGAACTGGGTTACCGCTGGGCCGGGGTTGATTTCACGCACGCGCGCTTCGATCCCGAAGCTGGCCAATGTCTCCTCGATGATGCGCACCCGCTCCCGGATGTCTTGCTGGCTGATCTCGTGCTCGATGCTTTCCTCCAGAATCGCTTCGATGGGTGGCAACCGCCACCCCTGATCCCCGACCACGCGCGGAAACAAGCGCCCGGGTGAAGGTACCCCGGCAGCTGCCGGGCGAGAGGGTCGCGCTGAGGATGTGATCAGCTCATGGGGGGGTGTTGCGAGCGGCGGCTGCGGAGAGACAGGGGACGCATCAGGAGGCGCCAGGAAACGCCGCAACAGTCCGGAAACCGTGGTCCCCGGACGGGTGGAGGACGGGGGAGGTTGGGTGCTGAGGCGAGCCAGCTCTTCGTGGCGTCGCCTTTCCTTCATTGCCTGGATTTCCTGACGCACCCATAGAATGAAGCCGGCGAATGACAGCTCCGATAACAGGATCAGGCACACAATGAAGACGGCAGACAGCACAATGATGGCACCGATTGTGCCAAGTCCATTCGTAAGCATGGTGCCAATAGCCCAGCCGAGCACTCCACCCCCACCCGGTTGCTCACCTGCGGAAAGCTCCTGACGCGGTTCGATCAGTTGAAAGATCGCCAGTAGCACGAAGAAGAGAAGAAGCCCTCCCACCAGCTTCTCTCCGCGTTCCTCAGCCGGATCAACCGCAAAACGGCGTAGCAACCAGATACCCAGAGCGGCCAGGATGAGCGGCACGACATAGATGCCCCAGCCGACCAGCTGGTTTAACAGAAAAAGCCACCGTTGGGTGATGGGACCGTGGCTGACAGAGAGAAGGCTGAGAGCTGTGAGCAATGCCGAGATCAGCAAGATAACCCCAGCGACCTCGCTCCCTCTACTGCGCTGGGCAGTCCGCTTCTTGCTAGATGCACGTCTGGGCATCCCGGTTTCTCCCCTGTGAATCAACACCTGCCGAGAAATCTTTACAAAATATTGTAGCTTGCGAATCGATTTGTCAATTTTTATGTCGTGAGTCCCTTCATCTTTCCACCGCGTATTCCCAAAAATGAAATGCAGCCTGTTCCGGTTCGGTGTATTTCATTTTTAGGGGAGAGGCGGGATCAAACCGAGCCGCGCGCGTCAGCAAGCGGTGGTGTTTACCGCTCCCTTACGGTCGCGGCTCGGATAAGCGGCACGCCCGCCAGGCGCGACTTCCGTCGCCAACCTTCCGAGCCTAAGCCGCCGCTTCAATTCACCCCCAATTGAATGCAGCCCGTTCCGGTTTGCATCATCGCACAAGCAATGTATAATTCCCCTCTGGAGATCTGGCAAGGTGCCCTGTGCCAACGGAAAGGCCGGGCTTAAAAGGGGAAGCCGGTGACCTCATCGCGAGGAAGTCCGGCGCTGTCCCGCAACTGTAGGTCGGCATCGCAGCCAATTTGCACTGTTTGGCACTCCGACACGGCCGCGTGCTGACGAGCCAGGATACCTGCCTTGTCAGGGCAACCACGGTTCCTCCGCGGTAGAGGGAGTGG
>JBMFPH010000273.1:0-3510 GCA_049969215.1 Anaerolineae bacterium
CCCGAAAGAGATGTTCACCCGTTGTGCAGGCAACAGCACAAACGATCCCGGATCAGTATCCAGAGGGGCCACCCACGCTGCCGTATCACCGTCCAATGTGCGCAAGGGGCTTGCTGATGCACTGTCCAAGGCGGCACGGATGCGTTGCAAGCCGACCTCGCTCAGCGGCGGCAGAATGGTGATCCGTCTTCCCGCTATACGGGCCCAGGTTGTATCGGTCGGCGCCCTATCCGACGCGATGACCACGATCTCACCTTCAGCAGGGGGAGGCTGCAGTGTCGCCTCCCGATCGTAGACACCGCCCAGATAGTAAAGCAGCGGGGCATCCTTGAGACGTGACATAGGCAGGTAGACCGTCGCTCCGGCAGCGGTGTGGGTCAACACGGCATCGCGGATGCTCAGTGCGGCGATGTCATTGGCGCGGCGAGTGTCCGGTGCACCGGCCCATCTCACAAAATGAGCGTGCCATGTGACGGGTAGGGAAGCCAACGCCAGGAGCGCGATGAAGCCAGGGAGCCAGTGTGTCCATTTTGCAGTGAGGTGCAAGCGTTCCAACCATCTGAGGAGGTACATCGGCGCCAGTGCGATCATGATCGCCGTCGGGGTAATGGCCACGAGCATCCGCAGTGGGTGGGGAGCCTCAATGGTCAGTATGGAAGGTGCCAACCCAATGAACCACCACAAGCCAACCAATCGATGAAACAGATCATGACAATACCACACGATGCCAAGGAATCCCACTGCAAGGAAAGGTGCTAACAAAGGTGTAATGCCCGGGTAGTCGGGCAGACCGCTTGACACCGATGTGCCGCCCAGGCAGCAAAAGTATCCCAGCACCCGCGATACGTTTTGCAAGATCTCAACTGCTATCTGAAGTGGCTCGTGGACATAGTGCCAGATCGTGACGCTGCCGGCACGTGCACTGAACTGTCCTGGATGGGTGATGAAATACCATATCATCGGAAATGCCACCAAGAGAGCGCTGAGCACCAACCAGCCCAAGCCGAGGCAGCGTGTGCGCAGGTGGGACATCTGATCGTCTGCACGACCGCGCAGGACCGCGCGGGCCAACTCCGGTAAAATGGCCAGCACGAGGATGACGGGCAACAGGCGTGCTGCTCCGTAGGTATAAGCACCCAAACCCAGCGTCACACCTGATAAGACAAACCATCTATGCCTTCCGGTATACCATCCCTTGAGGAAAAACCAGTATAGCGAAACAGACAGCAGCGGCACCATAAGGGGACGTTGTGCGCGTTGACTGACGGTCAAATGCCAATAAGAAACAGCCAGGGCCAAGCTGCCATTCACTGCCAACCAGAGGCGCAATCGACGCATATGCCGGACAAGTGGCGCAGTCTCCGGCAGCAAAGAGGGCAGGTTGTACAGCAAGCCGAAGAGCAAAGCCACGTGAAGTACCCCCATTAATGCCGTCACGATCCGCATAGCGAAGGGTGTCGCACCGAAGATCCAGATGGAAGGGATGAGCAAGTAAATGAAGAGAGACTCACGCCCTCCGTTAGTAGGGAAGAAGAGCGTGTGACCGCCGCGCTGCATAAGGCGCAAGGCGTCCAGACCGTTATAAGCTGGATCGAACCATATGCCCGGCGGGTGGTCTGCCAGTCCGTAAAAGCGCACCAGCCAGGCAATGCACAGCACCCCCCACGCAGCTGCCCAACGCCATACACGTGGAGTGCCAAAATAGCGTGAGCGTGTCTCTGCGCTATCTCGGACTGCTGACCACATCTAATGCCTCCGCAGCCAGGAAGACAACCCTATTCCTGTCAGCGCCAATATGGTCAGCCCACTGATGGCAGCTCCTGCCATAAAGCTGAGCGGACGGAACACCACCTCCACCCGATGTTGACCGGCCGGCACCACAACCCCCCGTAGAATGTAGTTCACAGGCAGGATGTCCACCGGTTGTCCATCTAAGTAAGCATGCCAGCCCGGATAATAGATTTCGCTCACTACCAGCAGCCCATCGACAGGAGTTCGCACATCCAGGGCTATGCTTCCCGGGGTGCGTGCATGGATCGCAACCTCGCCCCCTTGTCCGTCTGCAGGGGGATGCAACGCGGGTGCGCTGCCAGGTGGCAACAGTGCCACCTGCATCGGATCCAATGCCCTATCATCCAGGCGGGCGAGCGTCTCCTCATCGGCGACTTCTTCCACGTGGTACACCAGCCAGGCGCGCGGTGCCGGGGATTCTAACCGGTGTACATACGTGGTGTCTTTGCCGGCTGTCTCCTGGTAGATAATCTGCGATGGGGCATACAGTTCCTGGCGCCAGGTGATCACATAGTGCACGTTGAGCAGTTGCCATACGCGTTCCATGCGTAAGGTGCGATACAGGGCATCGTAACGCGTCAGGCGCAACGGGCTGGCGCCCCAGGTGTCTTCCATCTCAAAAGGCACTCCGTAATTCTCATAGAGGCGGTACTCGTTGTACACGCGGAACACTGCGCCGGGTTGTGCGTCGGCGCGGATGACCTCTACAGCGGTTGGCGTGGCTGTTTGTGCCTCAGGTGGTGATGGATGTACGTTGATCTGCCAGTTGGCGGTGAAGAGATCCAGCACGATCAGCGCTCCCAGTCCGATCCCACCCAGCACGGCACGTGAGGGCTGCGATGCAGCATATAGGTGCAGCAGCCCTGATGCCAGACCGAGCAAGATAACCAGCCAGACGCTCTGGGCCAACAGCGCACGAAATGGATGCTCATCCTGCCAGCCAGTTGCATTGTGCCCGATGAAGAACAAAAGCACCAGGGCGATGCCGCCCACAAGCAGCCAGCGCACCATAGCCGCAAACCGAGCACGGCTTGCATTTTCGTGCTTACCACATTGCGCATATTGGGCAAATCCATAACCGGCCAGCACGGCGAGTGCCAAACTGAAGACAAACGCGAGCCGCTCCTGACCGCGGAAGATTCCAAACCCCGGGACAAACAGGTAAAACGGCGTGTACAGGAAGGTCTCACCACCGAAGGAGAGCAACAGTGCTCCCAGAGCCAGGACTCCCCAGAACACGGTCTCGCGCCGATAGGCATGTGCGCTCAGCACACCCCATATGGCGAACAAAAGCGGTAAGATGCCCACGTAGAGCGGTGAATAGTGGCTTACCGAGCCAGGGAACAACAGTTGGAGCACGTCGTAGAAGGGGAAGCCACCAGCCATCCTGTCGTAGACCCCGCTCGAACGCACTGACAAGCGCATATATTCCCATGCCGGCAGCCAAGCCACCGCTGTCAGCCCCAGACCAGCGATCATGACAAACGCCCAAGCTGCGGCAACCCGCAACGCATCATGCCGGAGAGCGCGATTGCCACCTCTATAACGCGAGCAAGCCAACGCAATAAAGGCCAAGTAGAACGTAAATGTATAGCCGACCAGCATCGCACTCTGAGGGTGACCGGCCAACAAGGCGATTCCCCATGCAACGCCAGCCAGCAGGAGGGGCCCCCGGCGCGATCCATCGCGCAGCGCAGGCAGACCGCCGACACGGTCAAC
>JBMFPH010000274.1:0-3492 GCA_049969215.1 Anaerolineae bacterium
CGGATGGCTTCGTACTTGGGCGGAGCGCCAAAGGGCGACGCGGCAGCGCCTAAGAAGAACTTGGGGCGCACTTTCATCTCACGTCCGTCGATGTACTTGCCCTCGTCGCGCATGCGGCGCAGCATCCAGAGGATTTGCACCCCGTCCATGTCGAACTGATCTGCCATGGAGATCGGCGCCGGCCCGAAGCGATGGTGATCGCCGGTGAGGCAGAGGATGTTGCGGATGCCCAGGCCGGAAGCACCCACTGCGTCCGACTGGATCACCACACGGGTGCGGTCGCGTGCCTGCAGTTGCATCACCGGTTCCAGGCCGGCATCCAGGCACAGCTTGGACGAAGCCAAGCTATTCATGCGGCAGGTGGCCGAGGCGTTGTCGGTGAAGTTGGCTGCCGTCACATAGGGCTTCAGCATGTTCACCTTTTTGATAAGCCCTTCCGGCGAAGCATCCAACGGCGGCGCGATCTCCGCGGTGACGGTGAAGACACCGCTGCGCAGGTTCGCCTCCAAGAGGGAGATCGGCTCGCTATAAGCGGGTGGATGGTACTGCGAGTCCCCCTGCCACCAGTCGGGCTGACG
Organism: Anaerolineae bacterium; assembly: GCA_049969215.1. Taxonomy (GTDB): domain Bacteria; phylum Chloroflexota; class Anaerolineae; order 4572-78; family NAK82; genus NAK82. Next base: position 579 of record JBMFPH010000274.1, read on the forward strand.
CAGCTCGTAGAAGAACGCATCCCACTCGCGGTTGAACTTGGCGCGGTTGAGCACGAAGTCCCACGGATACGGCCCAGCCTTGCGCTTGAACCAGAGCTTGATCATATCGAGCCATGTCTCATGGCCCGCCCGATTGCCGTCCACCGGCGCGTTGATCTCGAGCAGCTTATCGAGCCGCCCCATCCGCTCGGAACGCTCATAGATGACGTACCAAGTGCATGGACGCGAGGGATCCACCTCACAATGATCGGGGGTCGCACCGCCGCACAGGCCGTTGCGCAGGCCCTTGGGGCAGGTCATCGGGCAGACGAAGGCGGTCTCCTGCAGGATGCAGTTGCCGCACATGCGGCAGCCGAACATAGCACCCTTGATGGCCCGCTCGAAAGCGGTGAACACCTGCACCGGGAACGAATCGCGTTGCACTGGCATAAATGGCGCTTGATAGCGTCGTGGTGAGAATAGAGGCATCTTGTCCACTCCTACTTCAATACTTCAATAACACAGCTCCAGAAACCCATCGTTACAACCTTGCCGCAATATGGTCGCCTGCGGACGCGCACGGCTCGGCGTGATCGCGTCGCAGCTTCAAAAACCTCCGTCGCTATAGCCCCGGCAACAAATATGCATAAGCACTCAGCGCCGCCTTGACACCGCCTCCAGCTGCCACCAGAATCTGCTCCATATAGGTATTCGTGACGTCGCCGGCGGCGCAGATGCCGGGTACATTGGTGCGTCCGCGCTCGTCAATCCGGATGTGCCCGCTTGGGTCCACGTCCACCAGGCCCACTACCGGCTGTGAGTTGGGGATCACTGCGATCTCGACGAAGAATACCCCCGCCTCAATTTGCGTCTGAGATCCATCCGGCGCGCTGACCACGACACGGCGCGCGTACTCATCGCCCTGCAGCTCCAACACCTGATAGTTCTCCAGGATGATGACGTTCTGCGCCTTCTTCAGCTTCGTCCCCAAGGGGCTCTCCAGCTCGCGCGGTTCCACGCCGATCAGATAAACCTGGCGCGCCGTCAGGGCGATTTCCGCTGCCGAGCGCACAGCCAGCTGACCTCCGCCAATGATCGCCACCACCCGGTCACTCATATGTGGCGCATAGCGCAAGGCCGAATAGCTCAAGCCGCGCATCAGGTACTTGTCCTCGCCGGGCACGTGCATGCGCTGGTGTTTCACACCGGTCGCTATAATGACCGCCTTGCCCAGCAGCACCGCCTCTTCCTGCGTGTGCACCGCAAAGCCATCGCGATGGCGGCTCACCCGCACGGCATAATCCTTATAGTGCGTGAAATCCAGTTGTTCCAGCTGCGCTCTGAGTCCCTCGATGATCTCCTGCCCCTCCAAGACGATGGGGGGCTCTTCCGGCGGCAATTGCATGCGATAGTTGGTCTTGCCCCCCAGCGTTTTGGAGACAAGCAGCACCTTCAATCGTCGTCGTGCCGCGTAGATGGTCGCGGTGATGCCAGCCAGCCCACCGCCTATTACAACTAGGTCATACATGCACGCTCTCAGCCTCCTCGCATCGGGCGCATCACACTTAGACGCGCAAATATGAGTCGGTGTAAATGACTTGATTATACAGGATCTGCGCTGTCTTGAACAATGCGACCTGTTCCGGATCGCTCATATCCACATCTTCGGCAGTCAGGCGTTCCCCGGCGACTGTCTTATCGTACAGCGTGAGCACCAGGCGACCCAACGCGGTGCTGTCGTCGCGTTGGGTGACGATACGGATGAACTCGTTCTGCTCCGTGTCCAGCGGGTTGGCGATCACATAGTCCAGGCCAGCTGCCATCAACATCACCAGATAGGTGCGGTTGATCAGCGGGCGCATCTCGTTTGGCACTGCGTTGGACACATTGCTGAGCCCGGCGTTCGTCATGGGCGGTGGATCACCAGCCAGCTTGAGCAGACGGACCGCCTCGATGCACTCCGGGCAGTACTCCTGGCATCCGCTGACGGTCAACACCAGCGGGTCGATCAACAGGTCTTCCATTGGGATGTCCAGCTCGATGGCGCGCGGGATAAGATATTCCAGGGCGATGTTGACGCGTTCCTCGGCGCTCACCGGGATGCCCGACTTACCCATAGTGAGGGCGATAAGCTTGGCATTGTACTTCTTTGCCAGCGGCGGCACCGTGGCGAGGCGTTCCTCCTCCGCTGAGGTGGAGTTGATGATGCATTGATGTTTGGCCACCTTCAGCCCTTCCTCGATGGCTGCCAGGTTGGTGGTATCCAGCACCACCGGCACGTCCACTACCTCCTGGATACCTTTCACCAGCCACGGCATGATCTCATGGCCGGCCTTTTTCTGCGGGCCGATGTTCAGATCAAGATAGTGTGCCCCGGCTTCCACTTGTTTGAGTGCCAGCTCCTGGAAGAAGCGGATGTTCTTCTCCGCCAGGGCCTCTTTCACCCGTGGCGAGATAATATGAATGTTCTCACCTATGATGTACATCAGAACTTCCTCCTTGAATGGAACGTGGTAATGGATGATTGCGGCGCGCAGCGAGCACCTCCGCTACGGACGGGAAGTTGCTCAGATCGGTGTGTGGAAGGAACAGCGCTGAGGTGAACGCCTCGTAAAACGAGTTGTCCGCTGAGAGCTCCAGATAGGTCATCTTTTGGGCAATGGTGGTCAAATGGTGGCGGAACTCGCGATGGAGCAACGCCAACAGCGCACCCTTTAGAGCGGTGTTGCCCAGAAAGTGAAATTTCTCCCATGGCAGGTCGGGCAACAGCCCGATCTGGATGGCCTTTTCCACATTGATGTACTGACCGAATGACCCGCCCACGAGCACCCGTTCCACTGTGGACAGATCGGTACCCACACTTCTGGCCATCACAGTGAATCCGGCATAGATGGCGGCCTTGGCGCGGATCAGATTGTCGATGTCCACCTTGGTG
>JBMFPH010000275.1:0-3433 GCA_049969215.1 Anaerolineae bacterium
GGTTTGTCGTGTTGCAGCCGCTGGGCTTCCTGATCTACTTCATCGCCGGCCTGGCCGAGACAAACCGATCGCCCTTCGACCTGCCGGAGACGGAGAACGAGCTGGTCGCCGGCTTCGCCACGGAATACGGCGGCATGAAGTTCGCCCTGTTCTACATGGGCGAGTACGTCAACATGATCACCATCAGCGCCCTGGCGACCACCTTCTTCCTGGGCGGCTGGTGGGGTCCTTTTGTGGACCAACTGCCCATTTTGGGCCTCTTCTACTTCATTCTGAAGGTGGCGGTGATGATTTTCGTCGTCATCTGGGTGCGCGCCAGCTTGCCGCGGGTGCGCTATGACCAGCTGATGCGCTTCTGCTGGAAGTTCTTGTTGCCGCTGGCGTTGGTCAACCTGATGGTGACGGCGACCGCGGTGGCGATCTGGGGATAGTGAGAGGGATTATGTTGCGGGAAGTGTTGCATGGTGCGATTGAAATTGCGCGGGCGATGTGGGTCACGCTGATCCACCTTTTCCGTCGCCCGGTGACGAATCAGTATCCGGACGAGCCGGTGGCGGTCTATCCGCGCTTCCGCGGACGCCACGTGCTCAAGCGGTATGACAACGGCCTGGAACGCTGTATCGGCTGTTCGTTGTGTGCCGCGGCGTGTCCTACGGATTGCATCCTGGTCATCGCCGGCGAGAACACCTCGGAAGCGCGCTATTCGCCCGGCGAACGCTACGGCAAGGTCTATGAGATCAATCTGTTGCGGTGTATCTTCTGCGGTTATTGCGCCGAAGCGTGCCCCACCGAGGCGATCGTCTTGGAATATGACTTCGCGCTGGGGGTGTACAACCGCTGGGATGCCATCATCACGCGCGAGCAGCTGCTGGAGCCGCATCAGCCGCCGCACGTGGTGTTGCGCAGCGATGCCACCCTGGAGCCGGACTGGGGGATGTGGGGTGGCACGAAGCGCCCGAAATAGGCGATATTCGGTCGAGCGGAGGGGGGTCAACCACTTGATACCCGAATCGTTGCAGAGTTTGCTCTTTTGGGTCGTCGCGGCGGTGGCCGTTCTGTCGGCTGGCGGGGTGGTGCTCAACCGCAACGCCATCTACAGCGCGCTGTCGCTGCTGGTCAACTTCACCATGCTCGCCGTGCTCTACCTGCTGCTCAACGCTCAGTTCATCGCCATGGTGCAGGTGATCGTGTACGCCGGCGCGGTGGTGGTGCTCTTCGTCTTCGTCGAGATGCTGCTGGGCGCCACAGGGCGCATCCAGGTGAGCGGTTGGCTCACCCCGCACCTGATCGTGGCGGTGGTGGCGGGCTTCTTGCTGCTGAGCACGGTGGGCAGCGTGGTCTATGAAAGCGCCATCGGTGGCATGCGCGGCAACGTCACTCCAGAAGTGCTCGCCCGTGCCGGCCAGGTGCAGGTGCTGGGCATCACCCTGTACACTGACTACCTGTTGGCGGTGCAGCTGGCAGGTGTGCTGATGCTGGTCGGGCTGGTGGGGGCGCTGCAGCTGGGCCAGCAGTGGCAGCGTGCACGACCGTCGCAGAGTGCAGAGAGCGCGCCGCGACCGCCATCCGCCGAAGTCGAGAGCGCCGCGACGGGCCGCACAGACACGCGCGAGAGCGGAGGCTGAACGATGCCAGGAGTGCCAATCGCATGGTTCTTGTTGCTGGGCGCCATCCTGTTCACCATCGGCGCCGTCGGGGTGCTGGTGCGGCGCAATGCGCTGATCGTGCTGATGTGCGTCGAGCTGATGCTCAACGCGGTCAACCTGACCTTTGTGGCGCTGGGGCGCGCGCTGAGCTCGCTCACCGGCCAGATCTTTGTCTTTTTCGTCATCGTCGTCGCAGCGGTCGAGGTGGCGGTCGGATTGGCCATCCTGGTGGAGCTCAACCGGCTGCGCCAGACAGCCGATGTGGATGAAGTGTCGGAACTGAAGGGATAAGCTGAAGTGCTGCACTCGATCTGGGTCGTCATCGCGCTGCCTTTAGCGGGCGTGCTGCTGAACGGGCTGCTGGGTCGCCATCTGGGGCGCGCATTCGTCAGCATCGTCGGCGTCGGCGTGGTGAGCGCCGCCTTCGCCCTCGGCGCCTGGTCCATGGCCGACCTGGCCGCGCTGCCGGAAGCGCAGCGCACATTCACCCTCACGCTGTGGGATTGGATCACCATCGGCAACCTGCAGGTGCCGCTGGCGCTGCGCGCCGATGCCCTGTCGCTGTGGATGGTGCTGGTGGTGAGCGGCGTGGGCTTCCTGATCCACCTGTATTCGGTGGGTTATATGCAGCACGAGGACACGCGCATGTTCGCGCGCTTCTTCGCCTACCTCAACCTGTTCGTCGCCTCGATGCTGCTGTTGGTGCTGGCTGACAACTACCTGCTGCTCTATGTGGGCTGGGAGCTGGTGGGCGCATGCTCCTACCTGTTGATCGGCTTCTGGTTCCATAAGCGCGACGAGGAACAGGCGCCAGTGGCACTCCTGGACGGCACGCAGGTAGCTCTGCCGCCCAACCTCAACCCGGCCGATTCGGGCAAGAAGGCGTTCATCGTCAACCGCATCGGCGACTTCGGCTTTGCCCTGGGGGTGTTCCTGATCTGGAGCACCTTTGGCACGCTCAACTTCAGCGCCGTCTTCGAGGCTGCGCCACAGGCGCCGGCAGCGGTGCTCACTGCCATCACGCTGTTGCTCTTCATGGGGGCGGTCGGCAAGAGCGCGCAGCTGCCGCTCTCCGTCTGGTTGCCGGATGCCATGGCTGGCCCGACGCCCGTCTCGGCGCTCATCCATGCCGCCACGATGGTGACAGCGGGCGTCTATATGGTGGCGCGCAGCCACGTGCTCTACGACCTGGCGCCAGGCAGCGCCCTGGTGGTGGCCCTCGTCGGCGGCGTCACCGCGTTGTACGCCGCGGCGGTCGCGCTGGTGCAGGTGGATCTGAAGCGCATCCTGGCCTATTCCACCATCAGCCAGCTGGGCTACATGTTCGTGGCGGTGGGGGTGGGCGCCTATGCCGCCGGCCTGTTCCACCTGACCACGCACGCCTTCTTCAAGGCGCTGTTGTTCCTGGCGGCCGGCAGTGTGATGCACGCGCTGCACGAAGTGATCGACATCCGACGCATGGGCGGTCTGCGGCGCAAGATGCCGCTCACCTTCCTGATCGGTGCGCTGGCGCTGGCCGGTTTCCCGCTGACTGCCGGCTTCTTCTCCAAGGACGAGATCCTGCTCAAAGCATTTGAGTTTTCGCCCTGGCTGTGGGCGCTCGGCCTGGCCACGGCGCTGCTGACCGCTTTTTACACCTTCCGCGCCCTGTTCGTGGCCTTCGTGGGCCAGCCACGCGACTGGCCGCTGTATGAGAAGGCACATGAGTCGCCGGGCATCATGACGCTGCCGCTGGCCGTGCTGGCCATCCTGGCCTTGCTGGGCGGCGTCCTGGGGCTGCCGGCGGT
>JBMFPH010000276.1:0-3429 GCA_049969215.1 Anaerolineae bacterium
CAATAAGCGCTCAAGCGGTATCTTGTAGAAGTGCACCAGTGGTCCAACTGCTTTGCCGCTCAGGTTCATATAGGTTTGTGGCTTCACCAACGCTACCCGTACCCCTTCGATTGTTCCATGGGCCATAAGGGCATGGTTCTGCCGCGCGTCAAAACGCAAGCCCGCTTCCACAGCCAAGCGGTCTACTACATGAAAGCCCACATTGTGACGATTGTGCGCATACTGCGCACCTGGATTGCCCAATCCCACGATCATCCACTCCACCGTGCCACCGGACCTGGGCCGGCCGAAGAGAGGAAAGGACAACCGCATCAGTGACGCCGACCCAACAGCGCATAAATCAGATTGCGAAACGCAGCCAGCAAGCCGAACACCAGGAAAAGGCCCAGGATGGCACCCATTCCATACAGGCAGGCGTTCTGGAAAGGAGCAGGGTCGATATCAATGCTCACCTGGTCTGGTATGGGTGTGGGTAAAGGCGTCCGTGTCACCCCGGGAATGACCCGCTCTGTGGGTCGCGGTGGCTGCTCGATCACGATGGTAGGCGTAGGTGGCAGTGGAGTGGGTGTAATGGTCGGTGTGGGCGAGGCTGCGGGGGTGGGCGTCTCGGTCGGTCGCTCCGGCTGCGCATTGGCGACTACGATCTGACGCACAAACGCCTCATCATAGTTCCCATCGATGCGCACAACCCGCAGGCGCAGCGAATAGCTGCCATCAGGCACCTGCCGGGTATCCCAAACGGTCAACTGACCGTTGATGACAGGTTGTTCGACAATGGCGCCAATGATGCTCCACACCTCGTCCCCACCAGTAACCGGCTCGCGCGCGAACTCCACCTTGTAGAACTGGAAGGCCGGATGCGTTGCGCTGCCCATAATGGGCACCTGTCCCCGCACGATGGCAGCATTGGTGGGCGAGGTGATAATCGCCAGAGCTTCCTGCGAAGGTGGTGCTGCCAGCACGAACGACCAGCTCCATTGGCCCAGGCCGATTATCACCAGCACGGCAAACACAAGCGCAAGAGCTCGATCTACTCTCATAGCGAGCTACACCTCTCGATGGTCCATATCGGTACCCAATAATGGTCACTGTAAAATCAAATTAGTTTAACACAAACTGGCGTGATAAACAAAGAAGCGAGGTTTAGATAGATGGATGTCGAAGGGGCATCCCCGCGGTGCATATCTTATGGTCGGTTCTTGGGAATAGCGACCAGATGAATATATCCAACCGAGCCGCGCGCGTGAGCAAGCGGCAGTGTGACCGCTCCCTGACGGTCGCGGCTCGGATCAGGCTACAGGCAGATGAACTTTTTGCACCCCACCCGTCAGGCACGCGGCTTGCCGCGCACTTCCTTAATCCAGGCTAACACCTGGCGCACCTTCTGGGCAATCCCCTCCCAGTCACCCGCGGCCACCGCTTCCTTGGTGATCAGATTGGAACCCATGCCCACGGCACAGACACCCGCCTTGAACCACGCCTGGATGCTCTCATAGGTCGCATCCACACCCCCGGTCGGCATAATGCGCGTCCACGGCATCGGTCCGAGAACGGCTTTCACGAAGTCGGGTCCCCCCACCGAGTTACCAGGGAAAATCTTGACAATCTCAACCCCCAACTCCTCGGCATAGGAGATCTCCGAGGCACTGCCGCATCCGGGCATGTAGGCAATCTTGCGCCGGTTGCACAACCGAGCTACAGCCTCGTTGAGGATCGGCCCGACGACGAAATTGGCGCCATAGGCAATGTACATCGCAGCAGTCGGCTCATCGAGGACGGAACCGACGCCCAAGATGACATCGGGTGACTCTTTTGCCAGGAAACGGGACAACTCCTTGAAGACCTCGGGGGCAAAATCCCCGCGATTGGTAAACTCGATCACCGGTGATCCGCCTGCGATGCACGCCTGCACAATGTGCCTGGCAACCTCTATATCTCCGTGGTAGAAAACGGGCACCAGCCCAGTGTCCACTATGGTGTTCAGCACCTTCAGTCTGTCGAAACGCGCCATTCATGCACCTCCTGAATTTCCTACTGACCCTCCCGCCTGCTCAATTCTTGGACCGGGGGTTGATCTCTTCACCCCTTAAGCATTGAGCTGGGAATACATCTTCTGGTACGTCTTCTCGATGTCCCGGATGAAGCGCACCACTGCCTTGGCGATCATTTGGAGGTATTCCTCACCCTTCTCAGGTGTCGCTTCACGTGGATCACCCCAACCCCCTGTGGGTGAAATGTGCGCCATCGAACCGGGCAACGGCATCACGGTGGTGATGATAGCTACCATTTTATCGGTCTCGATGTCTTCGGGTGGTGCAGGCCATCCGGCAACTGCCTCCGTCATATCCACGCTATCCGCGTTGATGCGCATCATAACCGCCGTCTCTCCAATGTTAGCGTGTAAGCCCGCTTCGGGTCCCAGATAAGTGCCCGCCTCATCCCATTTCAGGGCATCCCAGTAGTTGAAGCAAAAAGCAAATGTGCCGGGGGCAAAGCGATCATAGATGCTGCGCAAGGCAAACGTGACCCCAGGTCCGTTATCGTAATGACCGTTCACAAAGATGATGCGTCGGAAACCACTCTCATTCAGGGCCAGTGCGACATCTTGGACATATTTCATGAACGAATCCATTTTGACGTAAACCACCCCCGGCCGTCCCCTGTGCAAGATAGAGAGTGCGTAGGGGATGGGGGGTGCTACCAGCGCGTTCAGCTCGGGGGCCACGCGACGGCATACTTCCTGAGCGATCAGGTGGTCGGTGCCCAGGGGACCATAGGGGCCGTGCTGCTCGGTGGAGCCGACCGGCACCAGCACCATAGTGCCCCCCTTCCTCAAATAATCCTCGACTTGCAGGGTGGTCATCAGGGCGAGCTCATAATTATACGGTTTCATGGGGAGTTGCTCCTTTCTGTCGTCTAGATATCGTGTTGGGAAAAAATGAATACTCACCCCATAAGAAGATGCACAGCTGCCGGAATGCGTGTATCATACGATGGTCTTAAGAGGCAGGCAAGGTCAGCGCGATCTCGATGTGATCCGCTATCGGTTGGCCGTCGGCGTCTAAGACCGACAAGCGTTGCAGCGAGGGCCACAGGTAGAGGCCAACTTCAAGGTGCAGATCATCGCGCGCAGCTTCTGATGGCAACTTAAGTTTGTGCCCATCCAGCACGAGTTCGCCAGGCACCCATCGGCTGGTGGGCCACTCGGCGCCCCAATGCGGTTGCGCGTCCGATTGGGCGATTCGCCGCCCGTCGGATGTCACCACATGCACAAAAACGGTGTAGTCCGCCTTGATTGCCGCGTCTGCACGCCATGCCAATACCACTATCAGCATGTCGGAATGCACCTGATACCGATAACCGACCAGATAAATGCCGTTGGCAAAGGCAATGTCCAAGTGGTTTAGGGGTGTCCGCTCCGGACTCTCC
>JBMFPH010000277.1:0-3418 GCA_049969215.1 Anaerolineae bacterium
ATCAATTTGCTTCGTCGCTGGCGCATAGGTAAGCAAGTGCGCGTTGATGGGCCTGCTACCCATCAGATGAAAGTGGGCACGCCTACCATGGGAGGGCTAATGATCCTGGTACCGGTCTTGGTGATCACAGGGGTGCTGAACTTAGCTAACCTATGGGGGCTAACTCTGATCGGGCGTTCCATATTGGTACCCATGGGGGTGATGGCTGCTTACGGCGTGCTCGGCGCATTGGACGATCTCACCGGCGTACGCCGTGTGCCCACAGGTATGTTAGCGAGACATAAGTTCATCTGGCAGACGCTTTTCGCGGTCATAACAGCCCTTATTCTCCATTATGGACTTGACCTCCGCAGTGTTGCCATACCTGGCATTCCTGAGAAGATTGACATAGGAGGATGGTATATCCCCGTCGCCACATTTGTCATCGTCGCTACGTCAAATGCAGTGAACCTATCAGATGGGCTGGACGGGTTGGCGGGAAGTCTGTGCACCCTAGCTTTTGCTGCTTATGGAGTGATTGCCTATCTGCAGGGCCAGACATGGCTGGTGGCTTTCGATTTCACCGTAGTGGGCGGCATCTTAGCTTTCCTCTGGTACAATGCATATCCAGCCCAGCTCTTTATGGGTGATACTGGCTCGCTAGCACTAGGGGCAACCTTGGGTGTGGTCGCGCTGATGACAGGTCAGTGGCTGTTACTGCCGGTGGTAGGAGCTGTATTTCTGGCAGAGGCGTTGTCTGACATCCTGCAGGTGGCTTATTTCAAGCTCAGTCACGGCAGGCGTCTGTTCAGGATGGCACCATTGCATCACCATTTCGAGCTATTGGGATGGTCAGAGACACAGGTCACCCAGCGATTCTGGCTGGTAGGCATTTTGATGGCAATGTTAGGCGTTGCATTGGCCCTGATTTAGGCTGTTGTCAATCCGGAAAGAGAGATGATCCTGGTAACCCCAACCATAATAGTCAATCTGAGCAGGAGGCAAACAGAAATGAAAATGTCCGCTTCAGTCTCTGATGCTAAACAGTCAACGTTGCGAAGTAGCAATGGGCGAGGCCGCAGCTCACCAACGCAGATGGATGACGCCGATGCGCGCTACGCTGCTGCCCTGCGTCTGGTACAAGCCATAGACCAGGATTTGCAAAAGGGCACGCGCCACTATTATGACGCAAGTGGCAAGCTCCTTGTGTCACTGGACGAAGTGGTGCAAGCTATTCTGAACGACACCCTGGTGGTGGACAAGTCTCCCCAGTTCCTGCCTGAAGAGGGTGTGGTGAACTGGTCGGCGGTCGGGGAGATAATCGCCTGAGATAACCAACCGTCTCGAGCTAACAGATCGGACGGGCAGGTGAGGCTGTCTAGCCCCATATTCGATAAGGCAGTCGGCATGTGCTGCTCTGATTACAATGTCATGCGGGCAGCTGATATGTGCGGCCATCGGGTGGTCGTCGTCGGCTTGGCACGTGAGGGCGAGGCTTTGACACGCTTTCTAGCCTCTCATAAATGCCACGTTGTGGCAACAGACTTAAGACCCCCTGAGGCGTTTGGCGAGCAAATGAATATGCTCACAGAAGCCGGCGTCCAGTTGGTGTTAGGCGATCATCCCTTTTCTCTGCTAGATGGCGCCGAAATCGTCTTTGTCAGCCCTGGTGTACCATTCGATGCTCCCTTGCTAAATGAAGCGCGCAGACGTGGTTTGCCGCTCAGTACGGAAAGTCGCCTGTTCTGTGAACTCTGTGCGGCTCCGATTGCTGGAATTACCGGATCAAGCGGTAAGACAACCACTACCGCTTTGGTTGGAGAAATGCTCCGTATTGATGGGCGCAACGTTTGGGTGGGAGGTAACATAGGGCAACCTCTCATCGAAAAGGTAGAACAGATACAGGCGACCGATTACGTTGCAATGGAACTCTCCAGCTTCCAGCTGGAGTATTACCACCCTTCGGCAAATGCCCACGTGCGCGATATGCACTCAATCTGGATGCCCTTGTTGTGCGGCTGGAGCCCACATATTGGGACAATCCTAAATGTTACGCCCAATCATCTGGACCGCCACCCCTCTATGGAAGCTTACGTGCACGCGAAAAGGGCAGTGGTAGCTTATCGAAAGCCAGAAGACATCGCTGTGCTAAGCTACGATAATCCCGCCACTAGAGCTATAGGCGAGAATTTACCGGGCGATGTACGTTGGTTCAGCCGTCACGTGCAAGTTCCGGTGGGAGCATATTTGGCAAGCGATGAACGTGGACCCGCAGTCGCAGTGCGTCGGGCAGGCACGACGGAGCTCGACGTAGTTGAAGAACGGATAGTGTGCCATGTAAACGAAATTCACCTGCGAGGCGAGCACAATGTGGAGAATATCTTGGCCGCGTGTACTATTGCGGATGCGCTGGGTGTCTCGATTGAGGCGATGCATCAGGTATGTACCACATTTTCCGGCGTCAGCCACCGTTTGGAGTGGGTAGCAGATGTTGCAGGTGTCCGATATTACAATGATAGCATCGCCACAACTCCAGAGAGGTTGGCAGCGGCCCTCCGATCCTTTCAGGAGCCTATTGTGCTGCTTGCGGGAGGAAGGGATAAACATCTTCCGTGGGATGAAACAGCGCGCTTGATGTTAGAACGTACGCGTCACATCATTCTGTTCGGTGAAGCTGCCACGTTAATTTACGAGAATCTTTCGAGGGCCAGAACGGTTATGTCTCCTGCAAGGCAGAATCTTTGGCCAACCATTCACCGCACTACAACGCTCGACGAAGCAGTGGAGCTGGCCGCTTCTGTTGCCCACGTGGGCGATGTGGTGCTTCTGTCTCCTGGATGTGCCAGCTTTGACGCCTTTACGGATTTTGCCGAGCGCGGTGCCCGGTTTCGCGAACTGGTGAACCAGCTGCAAAGACGTACAATGCATCAGGAGCCTCTTGATCCGGCAGGAGGCCAAAGAAGATGAGCGCTGGACGCGTCCGCGCGGCAAGCATTTCGGGATATGACTGGTTGCTTGTCGTAGCCGTAGTGGCGTTGATCATTCTCGGATTAATGATGGTTTACAGTTCGACCGCATTTCACGGGCTCAAATATCGGTTGGACGCAAATCCTTCGCTTCTATTTCTCAAGCAGGTTCTGTGGACGGCGGCTGGGATAGTCGTGCTGATATTGCTTGCCCGCATTGATTATCATCGATGGCGCAGATTCTCAGTTTTGATATTGGCTGGCACCTTGGCGCTCTTGGGGTTGGTGCTGGTGATCGGCAGGGAAGAATTTGGGGCACAGCGCTGGTTAGTCGGCCGTCTGATCGGAGCCGAAGGGGGGTCCATACAACCAAGTGAGCTGGCCAAGATCACGATGATCCTATATGCCGCCGATTGGCTCGCTTCTAAAGGTGAACGTATCCGCCAGGTGAGAGCTGGACTGGTGCCTTTTGC
>JBMFPH010000278.1:0-3402 GCA_049969215.1 Anaerolineae bacterium
CGCGTGATCAACGGTGGCCGGCGCATCATCGTCTCGGAGGCGGATGTGTTTTCCCTGAAGGATGGTATCGAGAAGCACGTCGCGAGTGCTATGGTGACACTGATGGCAGTGGAAGCGAACAGCTTGCAGCGCGACAAGTGAAGCGCGCTGTCACTTCCCCATCTGTGCCGCGACCGTGCGGAAGCTCTTCCACCGCCCCAACCTACCCGATGAAATCCCACATTCCCTTATGCTACTTCAACGCTGTGGTCAAGGGCGTCTTAATGCCCCGAAGAGCTTCCTGTCTATTCTGACCTTCCAGAAGTTCTGCTTCGCGGTTTGGGTCGTGGGAGGTCTTAATGCCCCGAAGGGCTTCCTGTCTATTCTGACCGCTGATAACGCAGCAACAACGTGCGCGTGTTGTGTAATTTGGCACGCACCACGGCGCGCGCCGTTTGCAGCACAAACGCCGGGTCGTCCACACGCCGATATTGCCAGCGGCGCAGCGCGCTGTGCCCGCTCGTCTCTCCCACCATCCGTCCACGATAGTGGCCATACTGATCACAGAAGATCACGTCGATGCCCTGGCTCATCAGATAGACGAGCGCCGGCGTGGTGATCGAGATGTTGCCGAAGATGAGCACCTGCTCCACCTTGATCAACGGTACACTCTGCAACACCGCGTCATCCTTGGTCACTACCAGGCGACGGCTCTCCTTCTGGATTTTGGCGCCCTGTTCCACCACATATAACGGCGGCATACGCTCGACCACGCAGCCCTAAGGTTCACGCATCTCTCTGCGACATCTGCGCCACGCGCACCTGTCCCAGGCCGGCGGCGGTGCCGTAGCCGACGCCGCTGAAGAAGGCATAATGCGCCAGCAAGTTCAGCACGCTCAGCCAATAGCGGTCGCGGTTGAGCGCGCTGAAGGTCACCTGGCCGACGAAACCGATGTGCAGTCCGCCCTCCTTGCTCGGCAAGGAGCGGGTGCGCACCAGATAGCGGCTGACGACGACCATCTCGGCAGCAAAGCGGCGCAGCTCGGGGCTGAGCGCCACGGGAGCAAATGCCTGCCAGCGTTCCAGCAGACTGCCGAAGACCAGCTCGGGCAGCGGCAGGGGCACATAGTGCCCGCTGCTGCGAAAGGTGGTCGGCGAGGCGAACTCCAGCGTCAGGCGCGCTGCCGGCGCCTGCTCACCCGCCAACAGATGGCGCGCCGCCAATGTCTGATAGTCGCTCTGAGCGGCCCACGGATGCAAGGCAGTATCGAGGGTGGCGCCCACCACCCGCAAGGGGCAGCCGTCCATGTCCACCACCTCGGGCGGATCCTTCGCCAGGCGCAGCAGGCAGGCGCTCACCTCCTCGGTCAGGCCGGTGAAACGCAGCCAGCCATTCCCATCCGAAGGCGCGATCAAACTGCCCCCAGTGCGTCGCCCCAGCACCAAATTGGAGGCGGTGTAAGGACGCAAGCTTTCTTCGTCGTGCAATCGCGCGGAAAGTGCCGCGTCCTGGGCCTGAATCAGGCGCAGCAACAGCGCCTGGGAGGCACGTCCCAGGCTGGCTGGCAGCTGCGCCGGCTGTTCGGCGCGCACCTGCAGCACCAGGCTAGTGAGCATAGGCTATCTCCTCTCTCGGGCGCTGGTGCGGACATGTTGCAGATTGATGATCTCGGCCGCCTCAAAGCGCGGCGGCAACACGTCTTCCACTGGGCGCATGCGCACCACCGGCGGGAAGTAGCCCATGCGCCCGTGCAGCTCGGCGAGCAGGGTCATAGCAATGGGACTGAGGGTAGGCGGGTTGACGAAGATGGCGGCATGTTGCCATTCCTCAGAAGTCAGACCCAAGCTATCCACCAATGCGCGCACCTGCTCGGCAAAGGGCTGCGCCTGGTTGAAATGCGTCGGCACCTCGATCAGGCGGTCGATCGGCCGGCCAGCCAGCTGTTCGATCTGGCTGCGCTGTTCGGCGGTGAGCGGATGGCCAAAGTTGAGCAGGATCATTTCGGGCTCCGTGATATCCTGTGGTGATTCTTCGCCCGTCCAAGGGGCGGCTTCAGGGACCAGCTGGGCTGCCAGCTGGCCCAGCTGCGCGTAAACTTCCCCGGCCCGCTTGAGGATGGAACGCGCACCCGCAGCATCGGGTCGCATGCCGGCGTGCGCCAGGTCGTTGCGCAAGTTCGACAACCGCGTCCACACCTCCACCAGCTGGGCACATTGTGGCAAGGCGGCTACGTCGTCCGTGAAAGGCGTTATCAAGGGCGAGCGGCGCTCCGCTTCCGAACGGCATTGCTCGGCCGCGTTGCTGATGGCGTCCTCGATTTGCCTGCGCACACTGAGCTCGTCCAGCGCGCGGTTCGTCAGGCGGCAGAGCAGCAGCGAGATGAGCCACTCGCGCGCCAGCGTCATTGCCTGGACGATCTGCTCCTTGTCCATATACCAGCGCACCATCCCGCCCTGGATGCGCAGGTTGTCCAGGCGATTTTCAACCTCCTTCGGTTTTTCCAGGGCGAGGGGCTGGTAGGCCTGGACGACGCGCGCGGTGAGCAGGGCAAACGGGCGCATGTGGGCTTCGATACAGATGTGCTGTTCCTGGAGTGTACGCACCAGCCGGTGGGCCTGTTCCATGGACTCAAACGGCCGGTTGAGGCGTAATGCCAGCGAGGTGTTCTGCATGGCCTCGGCGGCCCGCTCCAAGCTCTTGCCCAGCTGGCGCATGGCCGGGTCGTCGCGCATCAGCTGGCCCGCCGGCATGCCCTCGCGCAGCCGTTCGGCCAGGTCGCGCGCGTCGCCGAAGCGGATGAAACGGTCGGTGGCAATCGTCCAGTCGAGCAGGGTCACGAAGGGGGTCAGGTCGAACACCGGGCTTTCGTCTTGCTCGTTGCGCGCCTCGTAGGCGCCGTAGTAGACGCCCCGCACGTCCACCCCCTTGGCGGCGCGTAGGTAGGCGACCGCCAGGAAGCTGAGGAAGGGCAGCGAGCGGAAGCCATTGGTGATGTCGGCGACCAGCTGGCCTCCCTGGGGCACATGTTCGGTGAGCGCGTCGAAGATCTGCCACAGCTCGGCTTCTTCGCGGCCGTCGGGGATGGGCACTTCTTCGGGTTGGGTGACCGCGGCGAGTTCGTCGGCCAGCGGTTCAAAGTGCATCTCGCGTGCCTTCTGGGTGACCACCACCAGCGTGCGCTCGGGCCGCAGGAAGCGCGCCAGGGCAGCGGCGCAGTACCGCGTGGTGTGGCGCTGCGAGCCGAAGGCGTAGGTGGTGACCTTATAATCCGTTGTGCCTAGGAACGTGAGCATGTCCATCTGGATATCCTACCCCGTCTCTATGCAACGCGCTTGCGGCATGGCAGCTGCTGGGCAATTGCCTGGCACAGCCGCTGGGCATCAGACGTGCTGAGCGACCGGCGGTTCCAACGCCACTCCGAC
>JBMFPH010000279.1:0-3394 GCA_049969215.1 Anaerolineae bacterium
GGGGAATAAATGACCTCATAGCCTTTCGCCTCCAACCCCTTACCAATACCCCACGAACGCAGGCCGGCGCCAGTGGTAGGCAACCCGGGCCAAGGTAGTATGTCAGGGCAGATCATTAATATGCGCTTCGATGACAACCGGCTCCTCCACTTACGGTAAAGAACCTATCGCTGAGCGGTCAAACGTTGCAGACGCCAGCGCAAGTACGGTCCAATCGCATGGATGATGGCCTTGGCCCCTCCTTTATGAAAGTGGACAAGCGCCCTCTCCCAAAGGTGAAGTAACCACTGCTCTTTCGATCGGTCGGCAGAAGGTCGGATCTCGGCCCAACGTACGAAGCACTCCATTGGTTGGACGGTCAGGTTCCAGTTCAATCGCTCACGCACCAGGCGTTGTGCATTGCGTCCTCGCTCGGCTACGCACTCTGGGTGGGCAAATATCTCGTCGATTACAGCACGAATCGCTTCAGGGTTTTCTGGATCTACCGTCCAGCCGGCATCATACTCGCGGATGTACTCACTCAGCTCAGAATAGTTGTTGTAAATGACCGGGAGCCCACACCACATGTATTCCACTGTGCGTGTTGTGAATGCCAGCTCTCTTTCAGGATTACGCTTCATCAGGTCGAATGCCACGTGCGCGTGGCGATATTCTTCGATCAACGCTTCGCGCGAGAGAGTACCCATCACAACCACTCTGGTGCTCTTGCGCAACCGGGCAACCAGATCCTCGAAGATACCTGGATCCACAGGATAGACCATATGGCGACCGCCAAAGAAACGCAGCTGTCCCTGGTTGCGCCGCTCCAGCTCCTCAACCAGAATCGAAAGACCCAATGAGGGATCCTGCCAGGGCAGAAAAACACCCCCATAGACAAACGTGAGCTCCTCGCGGGGCGAACGTTCTGGGAGCTCAGGGGACATTGAAACCGGAATAACAGCGGTACGCTCGAGTCGCTCCTGTTGTGTCCAGCCCGCCCGTTCAAGCCAGGTTTGGAAATAACGGTGCTGCCAGTAACCAGCGCAGGTGAAATAGTCAGCCTTGCGCAGCGCGTTAACCTTGCGTCGGACATTGTCTTGTTGCCTACCAAAACCCTGAAGTTCCCGCTCGATCAAGTGAGGGCCGTGTTGGTCAAGGATGATGGGCACCTCAACCTTCTCTGCGTCCATCAGATCTAATAGTGGCCAGTTGCAGACAATTACAACGTCTGGATCAACCCATTGTGCTATTTCGTGCATGTTGTGCCATTGCCACGCAATCTCGGCGACCTCAGATGGAACAAGGTCCTCCCGCCCTTGCAAGGCCGCATGAGGCATCGAGAAAACCACTTCATGTCCCCGATTTTTCAACGCTTGACCCAGTCCCCAGCTGCGCAGCCCTGATCCCACCGTGGGCAATCCCGGATAGGGCAGAATGTCTGAGCTAAAGATCAGAATCCGGCGCGGGATGTCCGAGAAGAGCTCTTGCACCCCAAACGATTCGATTACAACACGTTGGGTTCTGGCACTGACATCAGGCCAGTAGCGCAGGGGTGCCCTGAAAAGCTTGAGCACTTCACTGTCAGGACGCTTTCGGTGCTCCTGGACAAAACGCCGTTTCTCCATAAGATAAGGCAGGTTTTCCACAACCTCGTGTAAGGCGACAAGCGTGCTGATATCCTCCTTGTCAATACTCACATGCTTTTCGCGACCTTTCTTGGCATTCTTAATATGGAAGTCCTCAATTTCCAGTTGACGTTTGCGCACAGCCTGTTCCACCAAGCCGCTCGTAGCGCCGAGCAGGACTGCTGGCAATACTCGACTCAAGCTATCCTCGTGATAATTCTTGATCACCGAGTAGAGAGCATTGCGCTTATAGAGCACCCGTTTACGGTAATCCAAGAAGCTGCGCATCGTGCCGTGGTGATGATGATAGGCCACTGCTCCAGGAGCAAAGACCACCTTATAGCCCAATACCCATAGGCGCCATCCCAAATCCACGTCCTCAAAGTAGATGAAGTACTTCTCGTCAAAGCCACCTACCTCCAGAAAAACCTGGCGGTCGATCATCATAGCGCCACCACAAGCGAAAAGAATCGGCTGCACTTCGGAGAAAAGGTCCTCAACAAAAGGTTTGCCAAATCCCACCTGATAGGCATATCCAGCGAAGTGTGGAGCAGCACCTGCGAAATCAAATTTGCTGCCATTCCAGTTCAGGATCTTGGCGCCGGCGCACACGGCTTCTGGGTCGCTTCGAATCGCCGCAACCAGGCCAGCCACAAACCGACGATCGACACGCATATCATTGTTCAGAAAAATCACGTACTGACCCGTCGCCTCACGGGCACCCAGATTGTTTCCAGCAGCAAAGCCCACGTTTTCCGGGCTGCGCACCACGCGAACTTGCGGATAATGAGACTGGATAAACTCAGCCGAACCATCGCTGGACCCGTTGTCCACTACCATCAGTTCCAATCGATCCGCCGGGTAATCCAGCTGCCATAATGATGGCAAGCATCCCTCGAGATGCTTACGACCGTTGTAATTGAGCACAATAACGGTCACCGTAGGGTAGTCTGTCATAGCCCAGTCATCTGTCCCCCCGTGCATGGATTGCTGCTTTTACTAGTGCTTCCAAGTCGAACAACGAGGCAGCCGCCCACAAAGGGGGCTGCCACCTGTCCGGCACCACATTCGGTGGTACCCCATAGGCTGCGCTCATCACCAGCTCCCCACGCAGAGGGCGATCTCCCCATCGCAAGGAACCATCGCGGCGGCCAGGTCTTACATATCGCCAAAGGTAGAACGTGTCGCTTACACGCGCGTCGGGCACTTGAATGGTCAGCTGATAAGATCGACCCTCTGTCTTGCCCATCGGCTCAAATTCCAGCTTGAGCACACCCATGTCCGGCAAGTGATGCGGCCTGATGACGCGTTCCAAAAAAGCACAATCGGGATCGTCCACCATCGTCAGAGTGACGTAAAGGGGAGAGATCAGCGGATTGGGTTGGTTTTCTACCAAAAGCGACACGCTGCACAGATTGTCGCCCTCGGCCACAAAGGTTTGTACGACAGGTTGTCGCAGCAAGGGAGGGAGTCGCTTGATGAGACGCCCACCCAGAATCCGTACTGACTGGAATTGCTGCCCAAATCTGTACAGCGCGTTTTTCCATCTGTTCTGCCTTTGTCGGCGAAGCTGATCCCTGAGCCACTCACATTCGGCACGCAATTCTGCTATCCCTGCTATCCCTGCCCGAGCATGCTCTCCATCTGCCAACTGACTGCGCACTTCCAAGCTCAGTTCGCGTAAGTCAAGGTTCTCCTTCCAAAGCTGCCAGAAACGCCTCTCATACTCGCGCACCAGCCTTGACGGCGGGTCCTTTCTTCTGCGAAAGCGCACCGCCCACGGCAGGATG
>JBMFPH010000280.1:0-3304 GCA_049969215.1 Anaerolineae bacterium
TGAAAACCGTGGTCGAGTCAGCAGCAGATAGAGACCATGCGCGGGTACAACCAAAGCGGTATACAGATGGGTGTATAGCCCGATTACCACACATATACCGTATGCGATCCAATGTGCTAAGTTTGCGCGCTGTCTCTCAAGAGCGCGCAGAGCAGAGACAAAGCACCAAGTCGCACACGTTGCAGTAAACACCGCCAGAGCATACATGCGCGCTTCCTGGCTGTACCACACCAGGAAGGGGTTCAAAGCGATCAGCGCCCCAGATAACAGGGCCACTTGCCTGCCAAACAAGCTGTATACTAGGCGATGCATCACAGCGACCAGCAACACACCCAAGAGCACAGAAGGGAAGCGGAAGGCCGTCTCGCTATCCCCAAAGACGAGCCGCCAACCGTGCAACAGAAGATAGTACAGCGGTGGCAGGCGGTCCTCCACCAGGTTCATACTGACCTCAACGATGCGGGCAACCTCGGAACGTGCCCAGTGGACGCTCATCGCCTCGTCGAACCAAAAGCTGTGATACGTGAGGTTCTGCGCGCGTACAGCGAACGCAAGGCCGATGAGTATGACCGGCAGCCAGGTATAGGCTTTACTGTGCCCCCCCCTCACCTCACCGCATCCTTCTTTAAGGTGAGCGGCACCAGCACCCGCTCACCCGGCTGCAGCGCACCGGATGACTCCAACATCACTGGCCCCAAGCGTGGCAATTCAGGACGACGAGGATCGTAGAGCCCGATCTCCAGCCAATAGGTGCCTTCTGGCGTCTCGGATGGTAACTCCAAAGAAAATTGATCAGGGAACAAACGTCCAGTTGGCCATTGGCTGGTAGGCCGTGCCGGAAGATGGTCACCATTGGCCAGAACGCCCCCAGCGCCATCTTGCAGGTGCACAAACACAGCATAGTCCGCTTCAACCTGAGCCGCAGCTTGCCAGAAAAGCGCCAGTGCGATGCACTTCTGCGCATGCGCGCGAGCCCCTGAAACACGAGGTGACGACCTGCATGGCTCCAGAATAGGGCGCAACCCCACCAAGCGGATTTGCCCACCCAACAACGCATGCACAGGGTGGGTGATGATATGCTCCGGCTCCAGGTCCACATGGGTCTGCGAAGAGAGACGATAGTGATGTAGCTCCATATGCCAGAACTGGCCATAATCATCCCGTACCCCGATGGTGCTCAGCAACAACGGCAGCACATCAAACGGATCGGTAACTTCGCTCTGCCAGCGCACTAACCACACACCGCTTTTATGAGCCAGGATATGTTTCAGCTGATCTCCAACCGAGAGATCCAGAATGGCGCGTACATCCAGGGTCTCGATGACAGGTACTGGATGCCACCCTTCCCAACCGTAGTAATAGGCCCAGGCAGGTGCCATATGGCCCGAGCTGAGCAGGACCGTCTCGTCCGGGGTAATGCGCTCACGCACAATCTGAGCGGTTGTTCGAAAGTCCGCCTTGTTGAATTGATTGTCACGATAGGGCAAATACCAGTTGTAGAGAGAGTACACCGAGGTAGCGAGCACGAAACCCAATCCCGTGACTCCGATGAAACGCAGCAACACCCTCTTCCTCGTGCCCTGCAGCGACTTCCCGGTGATCAACACCGACAGCCCACCCGCAAAGATCAGAACCAGAGCTGGCCAGGCAAGAATCGCATAGCGCGGATTGAACTTGGGCACCCGCCAGGCGAGCAGCAAGATGAACGTCACCGGAACCACAAGCCAGCTCAGCACAAAAGGCAACGCCACACGGCGATAGAATCCCGCCATGTTTCGGTCGGCCCAGGTCCAAACAGCCAGGGAGATGAGCAAGAGAACCCCCAACCCGAAGGACAATGACACCCCGATCGTCTCCTTCACCGTCTCGCCCAAGGTGAAGGTGAGAAATAGCCGTCGTGCCATTTCCGCAATGCTGAGCGTGCCCGGCCAGTAACTGGTGTCTTGGACATACCGCCCCAGCAAGAAGGGCAACCACGGAGCATAGAGAATCCCCACTGCTGCCAGGGATATAAGGGCGGGCCAAAAGCGCGTCCGAAACGCCCGCATGGAACTCCCACTCTCTGCCTCACCATCTGGTGAAGTGCGAGGATTCAGCGTGCAACGCCCTATGATCCACCCCAATGCGGCCCAATGAGCCGCCAGGAGAAAGACGGCAAAATAGTGCGTATAGAGCGCAGCTGCCATGGTAATGGCATACCTGATCGCTGTCCACAGGTTGTCAAGAGGCGCAGATGCAGGGGGGATGCGTTGCAGATCTCCCAACAGCTGCAGCCACAGATAAGTGCCCATCAGGCCGAGGAGCGTGAGCAGGGTGTACATGCGCGCTTCCTGCGCATAGTAGACGTGGAACGGGGCGAGCACCGCCAGCAGCACTGCCAACCACGCCCCTGACCTGCCCAACAGGCGACGCGCCAACTGCCACAGCAGAGGAAGAGTCAGCGTCGCGCACAACACTGAGGGAAACCGCAGCGCATACTCTGAAGTGCCTACCAGACGAACCCAGAACCAGAGGAAATAATAATACAAAGGGGGTTGGATGTCGTTCGCGGTCCAGACCGTCAGCTGCGGCAAGGACATTTGGGTGAGGTGCCAGCTCACGGCCTCATCGTACCACAAGCTCTGCGCTGCCAGGCGATAAACGCGCAGGGCAAATCCGATCAGCACGATGCTCATCAGAGCGATGCCGGACAATGCCCTGACATTCCGTGGCACGGTTGCGCTGGATGGATAGGATATCTTCATAGCCGATCGTAGGCAGAGCGATAGCAGGACAAGGCCGCGCTTGATGCGCCGATGGGCGGATGGTTACATGCGCAGCCTGCCGGCTGGATCGAGCTCTTGGCGCAAGATGCGCAATTCTTCCTCGGCAGGCGGAGCGACCGTGTCCAGTCCATCCGCCACGCGCAGCGGCCAGCCGACCTGTTCCTGAACACGCTCGACCGTGCAGCCGGGATAGAGGGATGCCAAGAACATCTCATGGGTGACACTGTCGAAGCGGAAGATGCCCATATCGGTGATCACGGCAGCAGGTCCTTCACCGTAACGGCCCAACCGGGCGCGCGCGTCACCACCTTCCAGAAAACCCGGACTGGTCACAAAATCGAGTTTCTCGACAAATGTGCGGCGGCTGAGCCGGGTGATGATCAAAACGCGACGACACATCAGCGCGATCTCGCAGGCGCCGCCACTGCCGGGAAGGCGCACCTTGGGCCGATGATAATCGCCGATAACCGTGGTGTTCAAATTACCATAGCGGTCAATTTGAGCAGCGCCCAAGAACCCAACGTCTATCAGCCCCCTTT
>JBMFPH010000281.1:0-3284 GCA_049969215.1 Anaerolineae bacterium
GGAATACTGGATCCGCATTTCGCAACATTTCCAAATGAAACGTGTCCCGCAGGCGTTGTATCGCTATCGCTTTCACCGCAACAGCATGACTAGCCGATCTGCACGCGGAACAGCAAAGCATATGAGCTTTGTGGAGTTTTCGACAAGGATTCGACATCGTATGCCTAGGCGTTGGTGGATGGGTAAGCTCAAGTGGTGGACATTGCGCTTGTTTTATCCGCAGCACCCCCTTGTTGCGCAACGTGCCCTGTGGCGGAAAGCTATAGAGTTGGCAGCTCGTGTTGATGGGGATGTAGTTGCGTAGCATTATGCGCGTTAAGTTATTGGATGTAGAGAACAGCACGCTATTACGCCTGGCCTTGGTGCTCGCCGTGCTGGCGTTGTCGGCCTATCTGGGCCGTATGGTCACACCACGGTTGGCGCTGCTCGTCGCGGCAGGAATGGTGCTGCTGGGGCTGCTGGCACGACCACTCTGGGGGCTCGTGGCGCTCATCCCCACCGCGTTGTGCGTCCCCCTGGCGGTCGGCACCGGCACGCAGACGTCGCTCAACGCCGCCGTGCTGCTGGTCGCCGCGCTGTTGGGCGTCTGGTTGCTCGACATGCTACGCCGCGGCGACGTGCGCCTGGTGCCCTCGCCGGTCAACCTGCCGGCGGCGTCCTTTGCCATCGTGGCGCTCCTGGCCTTCGCCGCCGGCCAGCTGCCCTGGAATCCCTTCGCCTCCACCGCGAGCCTGGCGGCGCAGGCGGGCGGCCTGGCGACGTTCATCCTCTCGGTCGGCGCCTTGCTCCTCGTCGGTAATATGGCAACCGACCTGCGCTGGTTGCGCATGATGGTGTGGCTCTTCCTGGGCATCGGCGCGTTGGTGGTGCTGACGCGATGGTTCCCGTCTTTGGGTGTGCTCACCGGCCCGCTCATCGTGCGCGAGGGCACCGGCTGCCTCTTCTGGCTGTGGCTGACGGCCCTGGCAGGTGGGCTGGCCCTCTTCGACCGCACGTTGCCGATGGGCGTGCGCGTCATCCTGTTCGGGCTGGCGCTGGGCGTGCCAGGCGTGGGTTGGTTCCTGGGGCGCAGTTGGGCTTCCGGTTGGTTTCCCCCGCTGGTGGTGCTGGGGGTGCTCCTCTGGCTGCGCTCGTGGCGGCTGGGGCTGGTCGTCACGCTCCTCGCGGCGGTCTGGTTCGGCTGGGCGCGGCCCGACCTGCCCGCCGACGTGGTCGCGAGCGACCAGTACAGCCTGGACACGCGCCGGATCGCCTGGGACATCCTGCTGCGCCAGGTGCTGCCGCTCAACCCGGTGCTGGGCCTGGGGCCATCGAACTATTATCACTACACGCCGCTCTACCCCATCCTGGGCTGGTATGTCAAGTTCAACTCGCACAACCAGTATGTGGACATCCTGGCACAGACGGGTGTGCTGGGGATGGGCGCCTTTCTCTGGCTGATGGCAGCGCTGGGGCGGCTGGGCTGGCGGCTGCGGGGGCGCGTCGGGGAGGGCTTCGCGCACGGTTATGTGCATGCCTGCCTAGCCGGGCTGGCCGGCACCCTGGTCGCCGGCATGCTGGCCGACTGGTTCATCCCGTTCGTCTACAACATCGGTCTGGCGGGCTTTCGCGCCAGCGTCCTGGGCTGGCTCTTCCTGGGCGGATTGGTCGCGCTGGAGCAGATGAAAAGAGATTTTACCGCAGAGTAACGCAGAGAGCGCCGAGAATGGGAATTGAGTGAAAAACCCTCTGCGTGCTCTGCGTTCTCGGCGGTGAAAGAAGAAAGATATGGATCTCTCGATTGTGATTGTCAACTGGAACACGCGCGACCTGCTGGCGCAGTGTCTGGCATCGGTCTATGCCCACCCGCCTGATTGTGTGTTCGACGTGTGGGTGGTGGACAACGCCTCGACGGATGGCAGCGCGGCGATGGTGCGCGAGCGCTTCCCGCAGGTGCACCTGATCGAGAACCGCGAGAACGTGGGCTTTGCGCGTGCCAACAATCAGGCTATCCGCGCCAGCACAGGGCGTTATGTGCTGTTGCTGAACAGTGATGCGTGGGTGCGTCCGATGGCACTCCACCGCATGGTGGAGTTTATGGATGCGTATCCCATAGCCGGAGCGGCGGGGCCGCGTCTGTTGAACCCAGATGGCACGCTACAACCCTCAGCGCATCCGATGAGCACGCTGTGGCGTGAGGGATGGCATCTGTTTCACCTCGATGCTTTGCGTCGCCTTTCCACGTATGAAATGCACCGGTGGAGTGTGGATCAACCACGCCCTGTGGAGGTCGCCTCCGGTGCCTGTTTGTGCTTGCGACGTGCTGCGCTGGATCAGATAGGCCTGCTAAACGAACGCTACTTTATGTACGCCGAGGAGGTGGACATATGTTACCGGTTGGCCCAACTTCGCTGGCAGGTGTGGTGGGTGCCCCAAGCGGAAGTTGTTCACTTGGGCGGCGGTAGCACTACTATGGTCTCCGATGAGATGCTCGTGGAACTGTATCGCAGCAAGCATCGTTTTATTTGCGAGGCGCAAGGATGGATGGCTGGAGAAGCTTTCAGAGCCATACTACTGGTGGCATCACTTGCACGGGTGATGGTTGGGGTTGTCGTCGAAATGGTGCCTGGTGTGGACCATGAACATGTGCGGATCAAGATGCGCCAATATCGTCGGCTGCTAAGGCAGCTCGCTTCATTTCGGGTGTGATAAATGACCTGGACCACAACCCTGTCACTGATGGTCTGGACGCTGGTCGCTCTGGACGTAGCGTATCACTGGTTGCTGGCATGGGGTGGCTGGCGTCGGAAAGATGTTGCGTTGCCCGCGACGCCGACACACCGCTTCGCCGTGCTCATTCCGGCACACAACGAGGAGGCCGTCATCGGGCGCACACTGGATCGCCTGTACAATCAGCACTATCCCAAACACCTGTATGATGTGTTCATCGTGGCCGACCATTGTACCGATGAAACGGCAATTATTGCCCGACAGCATGGCGCCACAAGCTACGAACGCCAGACAGGACTGCGCGGCAGCAAGGGCGCAGCATTAGCGTGGCTGATCGAACGCGTTTTTGAGACAGGCATACCTTATGATGCGCTGGTGATCTTCGATGCCGACACCCAGGTAGATGCCAAATTCTTGCGGGTAATGGACGCACGGCTAGCACGGGGTGATCGGGTGGTGCAGGGGCAGCATCGCATCAGCAATCCGGGCGCCGGCTGGTTCGCTGCCCTGACCTGGGCTATGTTTATGATTGACAATCGCTTTCAGAATTTGGGGCGTTCCAACCTGGGTCTTTC
>JBMFPH010000282.1:0-3254 GCA_049969215.1 Anaerolineae bacterium
ACTCGAAAACGAACACCACATTGCGCCAGCGAATCCACTCATCCGAGGGAATGTCTTCACGGGGAGGGTAGGTGGCAATGCCGGTGATGAAAACAGAGAGCACTTCGTATTCGCCCGGTGCATCGAGGACACGATACGCGCCCTGGATTGCCGATATGTCATCGTGATGGGGATGGTGGTGGCTGATGGTGACAATATCCGCTTTGAGACGTGGCAGGGCACACCCCACCGAGCTGGCGAATGGATCGGTGATGACCGCAACACCCCGATCGCGCAAGCGGAAGCACGAATGTCCAAACCAGGTGATTTCCATAGTGCTAAACCGTGCCAGCCATCCGCCTTAACGTGGTGGCCTCCAGCGTTGATCGGGCATCTTGCTCTGGCGTTCCTCTTCTGCTGCTTCGGCCTGTTCCGTTTGATAGCGGATCGTCTCGATCACAGCGCGGTTGGACAGCACCGAGAGCAACGCGAAGAAGAACAGGAAAAAGGGGAACAGGAAGAAGTACGAGATCGCTGTCAAAATGATCACCACCAGGAACATGACGATGCTCAGACCGGGCTGTGAAAGCATCAGGACGATGCCATTGCGGTATGCCGTCCTCATGGATGGGCTCTCTTGATGGGTTAGAAAAGGGAAGAAGTAGAACTGCATGCCGGCCCACCACAAGCCCAATGCACCAAACAGGAACAGCGGCACCAGTGACCAGGGTTCGGAGCGTCCGGAATAGAAAGCCAGGTTCATGCCGACCAGGACGGCGACGATCACGTTGATCAGTGCCCAGAGATAGGATTGCTTCCAGTAACGGCGTATGCCGGTGGTGAAGGTGCTCCAGCGCAACACCTTGCCCTCGCCGATTTCGGCAGCAATCCACGCCATGCCGGCGGAGACAAGCGGCGCTCCGATCACGGTGACGGCAGCAATGCACCAGAGCACATTCAGCAGGACGAGCCACAATATTTCGTCCGCGAAATCGGAAATAGAAGTCCGAATGACACGCCATGCAAGACTCATACGGGTTCCCTCACCATTTCACTTGCCAGCGCGGTGTAGCCGGCAAGTCCGTCCACCAGTGCTGATAGGGCGATACACTCTCGGTTGGTATGCACGACCTTCGGGTCGCCTGGGCCGAAGCCGATGGTGGGAATGCCCAGTGCAGCGATCTGTCCCCCATCGGTGGCGAAACGCCACACATCGATGGCCACTTCGCGGTCTAATGCCTGGCTCAGGGTGCGCTGCGCTCCTTGTACCAGCCAATGGTCCGCTGGCAGCAGGAAGGACGGGAAGCTGGCGGGCAGCTCGACCACCCGACCGGTGTAGGTGACATAGCGGTTCTGCACGAGGCGCACCTCTGCCTGATAATCGACCGCCAGGCCCTCGCGCAGCAACTGTTCCAGCTGCGCTGCAACGTGCTCCATGGATTGGCCGGGCACACTGCGCCAATCGAGCGTCACCCGCACTTCGCCAGGGGTCACATTGGGGCTGCTCTGATCGGTGCGGTACAGGGTAGGCGCGACACTGGCACAGGTGAATACGGGATCGGCGTCCATCGGGAGCGTCTCGAGGCGGGAGAGGAAACGCGCCATTGGATAATGGGGGTTAGCTCCTAATTCGGGCATACTGGCATGCACGGAACGCCCCACCACGCGCGCAAGGAACTCGGTGCGTCCGCGGTGGCCGCGCATGACACAGCCATCCGAAGACTCGCCCACCACACACAACGTGGGACGCAGGTGGTGAAGCAGTTCGTGCGTGCCCACACCACCGCCTTCTTCCATCACCACCGCCGCGACGATCAGGTCACCGGGCAGGGGCAGATGATGGCGCTTGATCAGGCCGCCGGCATACACCATCGCCGCGAGTGCCCCTTTCATGTCCACGGTACCGCGCCCCCACAGCATGCCATCAACGATCTCACCGCTGTAAGGGGGATACGGCCAGCCGGAGAGGTCGCCGGGATCGACGTGATCCATATGCGCGTTGAACATCAGCGACGGGCCGGCATCCCCGCGGATCAAGCCCACCACGTTGCCGGCGGGGTCAACCGTCACCTCATCGTAGCCCAGCTGGCGCATCTCCTGTTCCACCAGTCCGGCTACCTCTTCTTCATGCCCCGGCAGGCTGGGAGTTTGGACGACGCGTTGGGTAAAGGCGATGAGCTGCTGCGCATACGCCTGAGCTAAGGCATTCCATCGGTTGGATGGCATCGACGATCCTTTCTGTGGACAGTGATGAATCCTTGTGTCAGAAGCGTGTCGATCAACCGCTATCTCGCGAACGTGTCGCTGTGAACACGTTCCTGAACACGCCGGATGGTGCCTTCTATCCGCAGCGGAATGAAGCGGAATTCGGGAACCTTTCAGGCGAACAACGCATTGAGCGCCGCAGCATCTACCGTTTCTTCGTGGATCAGACGCTCGGCAAGCGCGACCAGCTTATCGCGATGGGTGATCAGAACAGACTTGGCGGTCTGATATGCTTCTTCAACAAGGCGACGCACCTCGCGGTCAATTTGGCGTGCGATCTCCTCGCTGTAATTGCGTTGTTCGGCGATTTCACGCCCCAGGAAGATCAGCTCGTCCTTTTCACCGAAGGTGATCGGGCCGAGTTTTTCGCTCATACCATATTGTGTGACCATCGAACGTGCCATCTTGGTGGCGCGTTCCAGGTCGTTACTGGCGCCGGTGGTCACATCATGGAAGATGAGCTCCTCTGCAGCGCGCCCCCCAAGCAATGCGGCCATATCCGCCTTGAACTTGTTGCGATGGCGCAGACGGCTGTCTTCCTCAGGCAGCGTCATCGTGTATCCACCCGTCATACCACGCGCGACGATGGACACCTTATGTACCGGATCGCAATCCGGCAATGCTTTCATCACCACAGCGTGTCCTGCCTCGTGATAGGCGATGATCATCTTTTCCTCTTCCGAGATCACGCGGCTCTTGCGCTCCGGTCCGGCGATCACCTTTTCGATCGCCTCCTGAAACTCGGCCATGCCGATGGATTTCTTGTTGCGGCGCGCCGCCAGGATGGCAGCCTCGTTGACCAGGTTCTCGAGATCGGCACCCACGAAGCCGGGCGTCTGGCGGGCGATGGCTTCGACGTTCACATCCGGCTCGAGCGGTTTGCCGCGCAAATGTACCTGCAGGATCTTCTCCCGTCCGATCCGGTCTGGGCGGTCCAGCACGACGCGGCGGTCGAAGCGCCCCGGCCGCAGCAAAGCGGGGTCCAGGATGTCCGGCCGGTTGGTCGCTGC
>JBMFPH010000283.1:0-3244 GCA_049969215.1 Anaerolineae bacterium
CTGCAGGGCTTCCCGCCCGTGTTCATCAGGACGAAGCTGCCCGTCCCATAGGTGGCCTTCACCATGCCCTCCCTGAAGCACGCCTCGCCGAAGAGGGCTGCCTGCTGGTCCCCAGCGTCGCCGGATATGGGTACGCACGCGCCTAGCACCTCAGGGTCCGTATAACCGTAGACGTAGCTCGAGGGCTTCACCTCCGGCAGCTGCGTCACGTCCAGCCCGAGTGCGTCCAGGATAACCGGCGACCAGTCGCGGGTGCGGGCGTCGAGCAACAGGGTGCCGGCAGCATCGCTGGGGTCAGTGTCAAAAGGCTGCCCGACCATCCGCCAGCGCAGATAGTCCTTGGGCAGCAGAATATGGCGCACCTGCCGCCACACAGCGGGCTGCTCCTGCTGCACCCAGCGCAGGGTTGCCGCCTGGAAACCGGTGGCAAGCGGACTGCCGGCGATCTCGATCAGGCGCACGGCGCCGATCCGCTCGGTGATCTCGTGCACCTGAGCTCGGCTGCGCCGATCGGGCCAGATGATCGCCGGGGCGAGCAACTGCCCATGCGCATCCAACAAGACGGTGCCGTGCATCTGCCCGGAGAGGCCGATCGCGGCAACCTCGGGCGATCGCGTAGCTGCCAGAGCTTGCCGCACCGCCGTTGCGGTGCATTGCCACCACGCCTCGGGATCCTGCTCGGCGCAGTCCGGTCGGGGCATCAGGACGGGGTACTCGGCACTGCCGATGCCGAGCGTATGCCCTTCCCGATCCACTAACAGGGCTTTCACCGAGGAGGTACCCAGGTCAATTCCCAGCAAACAGGCCATTTCTCGAGCTCCTTAGCGCAGAAGATAGTCTTTCAAACATTATCTTGCTCCGGAGTGATTTCCAGGGCAACCACCCCCAACTGCTCCTTCTCCGGCGGGTACAGGGCACGGCAGACGTCCAGCAAAGCGGCGCGATCCGGCAAGTCCGGCGCGATCGCGGCGGGGTCTTCGGCGGCGACCAACGCGGCGAAGTCGGGATATCGGCGTATGGCAGCGATGCGATAGCGGTAGCGTTCGTTCAGCAACAAGACGTCGCCCGGTTGTAATCGGCTGATGTTCGGATAGGCGACGCGCACTTCGACGGTTTTGCGCCCGCTCAGGATGTGGCGCAGGTATTCCTCCTTGATCCAGAGCACCTTGGTGCGCGGAGCAGCGCTCATCGTGTCATCCCGATCATCTGCTGAAAGCGCAGCGCATCTTCCCACATCGTCACGTTGTTGAACAGGCAATAGACCGATGCGTGTTGCCTGCACCAATCACCGAGCTGACGCAGGTCCTCATCGGTGAACTGATAGCGATAGCCCGTTCGGCCGTGCAATCGGAAATAGGTAGGTGTGCCATACACCGGCTGGCGCTGGAACGGGTCGACGCAGTGAATGAGGTCCAGCTCGCGACACAGGGAACGCACCAGCTCATCCGGCCAGTCGCCACGCGGCTCCCATGCCAGCACCAGGTTATCGCGCTCGATATGTTGGAAAAAAGCCCGGAGATGGGAGACATGCTCCGCTGTCGGGGTGAAGCGCGCAGGGCATTGGAACACGACCACGAGAGCATGCACCGCTCGGGCGATTTGCAGGGTACGCGTCCA
The DNA here is from genome assembly GCA_049969215.1 of Anaerolineae bacterium. Classification (GTDB taxonomy): domain Bacteria; phylum Chloroflexota; class Anaerolineae; order 4572-78; family NAK82; genus NAK82. The sequence goes on from JBMFPH010000283.1 coordinate 1,618, forward strand.
TGCCTTTTCGACCTCTGGCGTGGGACGAAAGGAGCCGCACCGGCCCAACAACTGCTCAGGCGCCGCGATGCCGGAGCGGCGATAGGTGGGGCTGTCCGGCTCGTGGGTGATGAGCTGCCAAGCTTTCATGGTAAAGATAAAGTCGGGTGGCGCTTCGGTGCGCCAGCGCTGTGCTGTGGCAATCTCAGGCAACTGATAAAAGGTCTGCTGGACTTCCACCACTTTGAAGTGGCGGTAATACGCAGCGCGTGCTTTGGGAAAGCCGCAACACCCCACCCACACGGCGCCCTGGGGAGGGCTCTCATCCCATCTGGGGGTGCTCTGCTCGAACATCCGTGGTCTTCCCGATCCCGTGACGCCAGAGATGAAGTGATCCCCATTCTAGCCGGCTTCACCCGAAGTGCAAGGTTGTCGTATTCCAGAGGTGCATCTCATTATTGGGGGAGAGGTGGGGTTCAAACCGGGCCGCGCGCGTCAGGGTTGTAGGGGCGACCAGCTGGTCGCCCTTACTACACCGCTTCCTGAGGGTCGCAGCTCGGATGACCCTCGCAACTCTGGGTTACCGCTTCAACCTGCCCCAATTTAAACACACCCGTGTTCCAATCCCTTTTTTCTCCGAGGCGTGAGCCCATTGTATAATCAGACCATTGCACAGGAGGTTGAATGGTTATGTTCCAGCCAGCACTGTCCACTATGTGGATGATGAACCGTCACAAATCGTTGCCCGAATTCTTCGAGGCGGCGCAACAGGCCGGCTTCGAGCGGTTTGAGCTCAATCACTTTGTGTCGCAGGAAATGGTCAACGGGGTCAAGTTCCCGCCGGAAGCCATTCTCAGCCTGCATGCGCCCTGCCCCACGCACCCGCGCACGCGCGACGCCGAGGTCTCCTCACTGGACAAGGAGGAGCGGATGACCGCCGTGGAGGCCGTGGCGGCAAGCATCGCTTTAGCGGAGCGCATCGGGGCACGCGTGGTCATCTTGCATGCCGGTCACGTGGAGGTCAATCCCGAGCTGGAGAAGGAGCTGCGCGTGCTCTATAATCAAGGGCAACGCGGCAGTGCACGTTACCGCGATATCCAGGCGGAGCTCATTGAAGAACGCGCCCGTCATGCCGAACGCCATCTGGACGCGACGATGTATTCTTTGGAACGCATCGCCACGCTGGCCGATAACGTCGGCGTGCGTATCGCGTTGGAGAACCGCTTTTTCTACAACGAGATCCCCTCGCCGGACGAACTGGCCCTGCTCCTGGACGAGTTCGCCGGCCCGGTGGGGTTCTGGCTTGATACAGGGCATGCCTATGCCCTTGAAGAGCTCGGCCTCGTGCACCATCGTGAATGGCTGAGTGGCTTCGGTCACCAGCTGCTGGGCATGCATCTCCACGACGTGAAAGTGGTGCCCCAAAACGCGTCGGCAACGCCGGAGGTGCCCGACGAAGAAGAAGAGGAAGCAGAAGCGCGCGAGGCGGAGACGGAGAACGCGCCGGCAGAGGAAGTGAAAGAGCTTCGGGATCACCAGATGCCGGGAAGCGGTGTCGTGGACTTCGCAGAGGTTGTGCCCTATATCCGCGAGGAGGTGCTGGTCACGGCGGAGATCGACTGGCGCCACACCGCAGAGCAGGTGCGCG
>JBMFPH010000284.1:0-3203 GCA_049969215.1 Anaerolineae bacterium
CATATTGATGGCCACGACCACCGGAAATGCTGCCAGCACGACCCCGAAGATGAAGGCGAGCAGAGTGCCCATGACGAATTCCGGTATAGAAAGCCCGATAAGGGTCAAGCTCGATAAAATGGTATCCAGGACACCCTCGCGAAAAACAGCGCTGAGAGAACCCAATATGATGGAGAAGGGAATGTAGAGAATAAAAGCGTACAAGGCCAGCAACAAAGTATTCCGCAGTTTGGGCAACACCACTTCAGCGACGTTGAACTCGCTCGCCAGCGAGTCACCGAAGTCACCTCGCACCACGCCAGAGAGCCATTCTCCGTAGCGCACCAGCATCGGCCGGTCGAGACCGCGCATAAGACGGAACTCTGCCTTCATTTCTTCAGTGGCATAGCGTCCTAAAACGCGCGCCGCAATGTCTCCGGGTAAGATCTCGATGGCGGTGAAGATAATAAATGAAACGACCAACAGGGTTACAAGCGCCCATAGAACGCGTAAGAGCAACACTCTGAGGATAATCATCCCTCTTGACTCATCTGTGATATGATTGAAAGATCGGACTGCCCTTGGTTATGGGCAGTCCGATCCCGGTGCACATTTCCTTGCTTATTAGCGTTTGCAGGTAACGCGACGCACATCGAAGCGGGAGATCTGCACGTCTGGCACATAGCCGGTGCAGTTCGAGCGCGCGGCTGCTACGGTGAAGAACTTGCCCTCGAAGATGTCCCCACCTTCCTCTGTCAGCCAACGCATCGCCTTGCGATAGAGAGCTAGGCGCTCATCTGGGTCCAGCGTGCGGCTAGCCTTCAGCAGCAGCTCGTCGTATTCCGGCTTGCACCAGTGTGTCTCCGGGTACTTGGAGGTGCAAGCGTGGCTGATGGAGAGCCCGCTGAACGGTGGGCGTTGCACGTGTGCCGACATCATGAAGGGCACTTTCAGCCAGACGTTGTCCCAGTACTCCTGCACCGGACTGGTGATGATCTGGAAGTCAATGCCCACTTCTTTGGCGCCTTGCTGCAGCAGCTGGGCAAAGCAGGTGAAGCCGGGGAACTGTTCGCTCACGTAGAATTCCACTTTGAGGGGGTTATCCGGACCGTAACCCGCTTCGGCCAGCAGCTTCCGCGCTGTCTCATAATCGGGGCCGATCGGCACCTCTTCTTCCGGTCGCCAGGCGAAGGGCAGCTGCGGGTTGATGGGGTTGTCATCGCCGATGACACCATAACCCAGCCAGCAGACATCCACCACTTCCCGCTTGTTGTAGATCATCTTGAACACCTGGCGAATGCGGTTGTCATCGAAGGGCGGCGTGTCCACCCACATGATGCCCAGCATTGAGGTCGAAGGGCCGCTCTTGAGCAAGGTTACGTTAGGGTCGTTCTCCAGCTCGGCGATGTTGGCAAAGTCGATGATCTGCACGAAGTCCATCTCACCGGACTTGATGGCCTGGGCGCGCGTCGCTGCCTCGACCAGCGGGTAGAGATGGATCTCATCCGCAAGTGGCAAACCTTCCTCCCAGTAATCCTTAAACTTGACAAAGCGGTGTGGGGAGTCCACTGGCTTGAAGTCCACCGGGATGAAGGGGCCGGTGCCGTTGCCAGAGGTATTCAAGTCAACGAACTTCGCCCCGGCGGGCACAATCCAGGTGTTCTTGATAGAGATCATCAATGGCAACTCGGCGGCGGGCGCATCCAGCTTGAACTTCACCACGTACTTGTCGGCTGCGATGATGCCGTCATAGTTCAGGAAAGCCAACTGGGAAGCGCCTTCCGAACCGGCCACTGTGTCGTCACCGGCCCGTTTAGGATCGAGCAACCGCTTGAACGTATAGACCACGTCTTCCGAGGTTAGCTCATGCCCGTCATGGAACTTCACCCCTTTGCGCAGGTAAAAGGTCCATTCGGTGGCATCCTCGTTGGATTCCCAGCGTTCCGCCAGCTCAGGCACTACTTCAAAATCGCTGGTTAGGTCGGCCAGGCGATTGTAAGACATGTTCACCATGACCGAGTTCTCACCTGACGGCTGATTAATGGGATCCATCGAGTTGGCCTCGCCGCCGGGGTCGGTATAGGCAAACTTGATAATGAGCGGCTCTGCCGCCTTCACCTCAGGCGGCAATACAGCTACACCCCAAGGACGGGCACCTACGACCGCGGTGATCAGCCCGAATAGAATCAAGAGTGTGACAAACCGCAGCTGTTTACGAAACATTTCGTCTTTCTCCTTTCCCTCTTTGGAACAGTGCTGTCCAACCCACTATCGCTCAGCCTATCAACCGAACTGAAGTGGTTTCTCTGTTGCTTTGTTCCTCACCTCCTTTCTGTGCACCCTCGGCAATCGTCGCTGGCGCACCAGGCGCACCCTTAAAGCGCCAGCCCACAAATCCTTTACTTAACCATTTGTAAAATCTTACACAGGGATAACACCAAAGGGTGCTTCGAATAGCTTGTGGGATGACTGGTGCACACTTTGGCAGTTATACCCTCCCAAAGCGGTCTGCCCATATGTCATGCTGGCGCAGCTCCTCGATAGGGATGTGGCAGCGCAACATATGGGTACGACTGAGCGTTTGCCAGGGTGGTGGTTCGTCATTGCAATGCATCGGGTCCTTCCACGGACAGCGCAAAGCAAACGGACACGCTGGTTTCTCCTCGCTCACAACTAAGCCGATGTCTTTGCGTGCTTCGGGCATCACCTGGTCCGGGTCTGCCTCGGGAACGGCGCTGAGCAGCAGATAGGTGTAAGGATGGAAGGGAGGTGTGAAGACCTCCTCGGTGGTACCCACTTCACACAGACAACCCCAATACAGTACGCCTACCCGATGTGCCAGAGAGCGCACTACCGCCAGGTCGTGGGAGATAAACAGGTAAGCAATGTTGCGCTTCGCCTGCAAATCTGCAAGTAGCTCGATAATGTTTGCCTGTACCGAGACGTCCAGCGCAGAGAGTACCTCATCGCATAACATCAGCTTGGGCTCAGCGGCCAGCGCGCGTGCGATCGCCACACGTTGTCGCTCACCACCGCTGAGCTCATCCGGATAGCGGTCGTAGTAGTTGCGATCCAATCGCACATCTTCCAGCAGAGCTTCCACTCGCTGACGCAACGCCGCGCCTGACAGTCCGAAGAAAACTTGTAGCGGCCGCCCGATAATCTGAGAGACGCGCTGGCGCGGATTGAGCGAGGCATCGGGATTCTGAAAGACCAATTGCAAT
>JBMFPH010000285.1:0-3166 GCA_049969215.1 Anaerolineae bacterium
GATCACCTGATATGAGCTCCCCGCACACCGACAGGATTGAGCTCCTGCGAAGTATCCCTTATTTGAGCGTCCTGGACAAGGGAACGCTGCATGCCCTGGTACACACGGCGCGGACGTATCAATACCCGGCGGGCGCGGTAATCCTGATCGAGGGCGATCCGTGTCCGGGGTTGTGGATCGTGGAATCCGGCCGCGTCAAAGCCAGTTTGCTCTCCCCCAGCGGCCGAGAGCACATCTTGGCCATCTACGGCCCAGGCGAAGCTATCAATGAAATGAGCGCTTTCGACAGCGCATCGAGCGCGGTCACCCTGCAGACCCTGGCCGAGACGCACCTGTTGGTGATCAGCTGCCCGGTGTTCCAGAAATTGCTGGACGAACATCCCGAAGTGGCCAGAGAGGCGCTGAAACAACTGGCGGGTCGGAGCCGCCAGCTGGTCGCGATGATCGCCGACCTGTCCCTGCGCACCGTCACCGCCCGCCTGGCCGGTTTGTTGCTCGACTCCGCTATGCACTCAGGTGATGCCACCATGACCCGCGGTCAGATGGCAGCTCGCTTGGGCACCGTGCGCGAAGTGGTGAGCCGTTCTTTGCGTGACCTGGAACGCCTCGGCCTGATCCGCATCGAGCGCGATCGGATCGTCTTGCTGAAGCCGCGAGAGCTGGCCCGCTTGGCGGAACGGGAATAACACCGAGATGACGATTGCCCTGCAGCATGTGAGACTTAAGTCACAGAAATTTCGCCTGTTGTGTCATACAATCCCAAAGTAACAAAGGATTTCCAGAATGCCGCTCTTACCGATCATTCATCTTGAGCGATGTACCGGTTGCGAATGTTGCGTTTGGTGTTGCCCCACCCAGGCACTCGGGATGAGGGACGGCAAAGCTTTCTTAGCGCATCCAGAACGATGTGACTACGAGGCGCGCTGCGAAGAGGTGTGTCCGGTAGGGGCCATCGAACTGCCCTATCGGATCGTTCTGGGCGTACCCAGAGAAGATTCTCATGAGGAAACTGGCACCAAGTGACACCAAGGGATATGTTATCTTCTTGCAGGAGGGCATATGAAAGCGACAGAGATCTTGCAAGATGAACATCAGGTGATCCTGCGGGTGATCGCCTCGCTGGAGAGAGGGGTTGAGCTGCTCGAGCGCGGCACCACCGTGCGGCCTGGGTTCTTTGCCGATGCAGCCCGGTTCATCAAAGGCTTTGCCGACGGCTGTCATCATAAGAAAGAGGAGGGTGTGCTTTTCACCAAGATGGAAGCCCATGGGATGTCCAGCCAGGCGGGGCCGATTGCAGTGATGTTGGCCGAACACGAGCAAGGGCGGCGCTACACCCGCGGACTGGCCGAGGCGGCGCGCCGCCTGGAAGATGGCGACACAACCGCCCGCGCCGACCTCATCCATAACGCGCGCGGTTATATCGAGCTGCTGCGCCAGCACATCGCCAAGGAGGACAACATCCTGTTCCCTATGGCCGATCAGGTCATCCCCCGCAACGAGCATGACAGCGTCCTGACGGGGTTTGAGCACGTGGAACACGAAGAAACCGGCCCGGGGGTGCACGAAAAGTACTTGGCACTGGCAGAAGCTCTGGAGAAGGAGAGCCTTTCGTGGACCGGTCCTGCAGACTGGACTATATGATCTCTTACTCGCCCGTCACGATTTCGAAAATCCCACCCATAGCGGGAAACCACGTCATGTCCCTGAGTTGCCGAACAGATCGTCGAGCAGACTCTGCACCCGCTTGCGGCGTGCGGTGGTGTCCTCGACGTCCACCACCAGTCGCAGCAGCACCAGCTGAGCGGTCTCACAAAGCGCGCTTTCGGCCGGCCAGTTTAATATGCTGCCGTTCGCCAGCGTGAGTTCCCATCGATCCGAGGCAGCCTCATACCGTACCTTGACAGGCAGCTCAGCAGCAGCGCCGGCCGGGGGTGTGCTCTCTGGAAGGCGAATTTCTTCCGGGCCACCGGACGGCGGCACAGGCACAATGCACAAGCGTACCGCCGTGCCGGGTTGGGCGAATGTGGGCAATGAAGCGCGCGGCCAGAGCAGCTGCTGCGCATCGTCCAATACGATGACGGCCAACGTCCCCTCAAAGCGGTCGATCACTCCCCGTAGCTCGTCCATTTGGAGCTCACCGCTCGGTGAAAATCTGATAGGTGCGCCCATCACTGCGCACGGTGATGGTGCCATGGCGGTCGGTGCGATAGACGGTGATGTTCGCTTGGGTGAGTCGGGTCAGGACTTCATAACCCGGATGGCCGAACGCGTTGTCCTTGCCCACCGAGATGATGGCCACCTCAGGTGCGACCGCCTGCACCCAACGCGGGCTGGAACCGAACGGACTGCCGTGATGCGCCACCTTAAGAATTTGGGCGCGCACATCTGCCCCACTCTTGAGGATCGCTTCTTCCTCTGACTTTTCCGCATCGCCGGTAAAAAGCATCGAAATGCGATCATAGGTCAGCCGGATGACGATCGAGGCATTGTTCGTGTCATTTTGTTCGACCGCGGCATCGTCCGGCCCCAACACCGCGAGGGTAAGCAGCGGATCCAGCTCCAGCATCGTGCCACGCCGCGCCTTGATCGCCGGGATCTTCTTGTCGCGGATGAGGGTCAGCACCTTTTCGTATGTCTGCGTGGTGTGAACCTGGCCGGTCAACGCCACCCGATCGACGGGAAACGATTCCAGCACGTGGGGCAGGCCGCCGATGTGGTCTTGATCGGGGTGGGTGATCACCAACAGGTTCAAACTCGACGCCCCCCATGACTTCAGGGTGGGCAGAATCACCTTCTCGGCATCCTCGCGACCGTTGCCGCCATCGATCAACATCGTGTGGCCACCGGGCGAGCGGATCAGAGTGGCATCTCCTTGCCCCACATCCAGGAACGCGACCGTCAGGGGCGGCCGAGAGGCCGCCGTGAGTGTACCATCCGTAGGAGTTACGATCGGTGACGGCGGTAGCTCGGCGGGCGTGCTGGTCAACAGCCACGCCAACAGCACGACCAGCACAATCAGAAATGAGAGCAAACTCCATTGGAGCGGGCGGCGCTTGACCTTCACGTAGGATCTCCGCATAGCATCCTCCCTCTTGTGGCGTGTGTGACTGCTGGCCTCAATCTGATCTCTTCAAACCACGCAGATAATCCAGAGTGGCGCGCACCT
>JBMFPH010000286.1:0-3155 GCA_049969215.1 Anaerolineae bacterium
CGCCGATGTGGTGGTATCCGCCCACGCTGACCCCCGTTTGGTATCCTCCGACGTGGACGCCGGCACCACCGACTCCTACGCCACCGCCGCCTTTTGTCACCCTCAGTATAAACCCGCCGACAACCCAGCTCTTGGTGGGACAATCGGTGGCGATCAGTGCCGACGCGGTAGGGCAAGGCGTCTCCTTCCGCTGGAGCGCTAATTATGGGACGCTCTCCGCCTATGACACGCCTGCGGTGATCTACACAGCACCTGCCTACCCCGGTCTCGATACGGTCACGGTAGCAGTCACCAATGCTGGTGGCACCACCTACCGCAGTGTGAGCTTCATGATTGCGTATCCCACGCCGGCTCCTCCATCGCCAACGGTCACTCTACCCGCGACACCCACGCCTGTGCCGATGCCCACTCCCACGCCGATCATCATTATCTTAACCCCGCTCTTCCCCGCGGAGACCGCCACCCCGACGCCTGTGCCGGCAGGGCTTGCCCCCGACCAGGCGCTTGTGGCGTATTACGATGCGCTGAACGCCCGGCGTTATGACCTGGCGTGGGGCATGCTCTCCCCCACTTTCAAGTATGCCTGGCACTGCTGTTCACCAAGCGGAGACTATGACTATGCCAATTTTGTGCGTTGGTGGGAACGCGTCGCCCAGGTGACCGTGCGTGACATAGAGGTGGCGAGTCAATCGGATGGTCGGGCATTGGTGCATGCCAGGCTGACGTACACGATGAAGGATGGCAGCCAGCTGGAGGATCCCTTCCCATACACCTATCTCGTCCGCGACGCGCTCTCCCAGGCATGGTTGCTGGAGGCCCGTGGGCGGGATGCCACCATCGCCGACTCGCCTGCGCCGGTGCCGCCTGACCAGGCAGTGCAGGATTACTACACCGCTGTCGCCAACCATCTCTATAACATCTCCTGGGCCATGCTCTCCGACCATTTCAAGTCCACAGTGCATTGCTGTACGCCGGAGGACCAGTATGATTTCGACGCGTACGCTGCGTGGTGGGATAGCATCTTGAGGGTGGAAATCAGCGCGATGCGTGTGGTGGAGCAGAGCGATAACACGGCAGTGGTCTATGCAGATTTAGCTTATCTGAAGACGGATGGCGAGTGGGTGTTCGATCCCCAATCGGAGATCCACCTGGTGCTGGACCCAGAGGTGCCGGCGTGGCGCATCTACGAGAAGGGAACTGCTCTGCAACCGTTCGCAACCGCTGCGGCGGACAACGCTCCCGAGTCGACAGTGCGCCGCTATTATGAAGCCATCAATGAGCGTCGCTATGACCAGACCTGGTCGATGCTCTCCACGCATTTCAAGCAAAAATGGAACTGCTGTGCATCGGATGGCAGCTTTGATTACGCAGGGTATACGGACTGGTGGGACAGTGTCCAACGTGTGGACATTGGACGGATTGAGCTGGTTGAGCGCAGCGACACATATGCCACAGTATATGCCGAGCTAGCCTATTGGATGCGCGATGGTCGTCAGATTATGGATCCCAGGCCTTACATCCAGCTGACATTCGACCCGACAACTGGAGAATGGTTGTTCTGGGACAAGGGAGAGAATCCCTAACCGAGAAACCCTTGGAAGACCCCTTTGATCTGGTATCTCTCCGCCGTTGTCGCTGCCCTCTTCTACGCTGCCCAGATGCTGGGTTTTCGTCATCTGCAGCGCAGCTACCCGATCCCGGTCTATATGGCTTATATTTGGCTGGGCGCCGGCGCGCTGATCGGCCTGGTCTCTGTCCGCACCGGCGAGGAGGTAGTGGAGGTAAACTGGCTCTGCGTGTTGGGTGCGGCACTGGGCAGCTGGGCCGGCATGTATGCGTTCAACCGGGCGATCCGCCTGCAGCCCAACCTGGGGTACATCGATGCAGTTGGCACACTGCGATTGGGTCTGGTCTATGGGCTGTCCATTGCCCTTTTCAACGCGGTTTTCGAGCCGCTCAAACTGGTGGCGCTGTTGGGCATCGCCGTGGGAGTGATCTTGATTGTGGGAGTACGACATGAGGGATCGCACAAGGAGAGCAGTCGACGGTGGGTGATATGGCAGCTGTTTGCCGTGCTGTGTTTTGCAGCGCTCTTGATATGTGTGCGGATGGCGACCTCAGCCGGGGCGGACGCGCGTGTGGTGACCGCTTTGGTGATGCTGGTCGCCGGCCTCCTCTATGTGGCAAGCGCCCTGCGCGGTCGACAATCCCTGTATCTTGCGAATAACCGATCCTTGATCCTCCTGACCATCATCGCCTCGGCGATCGGCAATATCGCCTTCTTCACCTCACTTGCCAGCGCGCCCAATCTGGCCTATACGGATGCTGTGGTCAACCTGCGCCTGGTCATCCTGTATGGCGTGGCGCTGGCGACAGGAGTGGATCAGCTGGATATCGCCAAAGCGTTGGGCGTCGCGCTCACTTTTATCTGTGCTGCCTTATTGGGCTAGGCACGCGCGGCGGCGTTTCTTCAGACAAATCGACTGGGAGGTGCCACCTCCCAGTCGACAAACGATCGATGGGCTGTCTGACCTTCCTCTCTGCGGACTTAGAACTTCAGCGCGCCTTCCTGCAAGCCCTTCATATACCAGCGCTGGGCAATGGCGAAGGCGGTGATGCCAGGTGCAATGGCCATCACGTAGACCGCCGCCAGGGCCGGCCAGACCCATTCACCGAAGCCTCCCATAGCGGTCGCCAGCGCCACCGGCAAGGTGCGCATCGCCTGGTCGTTGGTGAGGGTGTACGCCAGCAGGAACTCGCCCCAGGCGGTGACGAAGTTGATGATGAGCAACACTACCAGGCCGTTGGCGATCAGTGGTAACATTACCATCCACAGGATGCGCCACGAGCTAGCGCCGTCAATCCGGGCGGCGTCGAGGATCTCGGGCGAGATCTGCTCGAAGATGCCTTTCATGACCAGGATGCTGAGCGCCAGATTGAGCGTCACATAGGGTAGAATGAGACCGGGTATGGTGTTGATGAGCCCCAGCGAAGCTTGGATGCGGAAGATACCGATGATCGACACCAGGCGGGTGGGGAAGTAGAGCGTGCCCACCAGCAGAGAGACCAGAATCAGCTTGCCCGGCAGCCGCAGGTGGACGATGGCATAGCCAGCCAACACGGCACAGGTGCTGGTGATGATCACCGTGGTAAAC
>JBMFPH010000287.1:0-228 GCA_049969215.1 Anaerolineae bacterium
CACTGTGCGCGGCAACAGTACCATGTGAGCCCCGCTCAGGATGGAGAGACCTACCACGTCAACATCTTCCTGCAGAGCCGCTTCGGCAACCATCTCGGGCGTTTGACGCAAGCCGGTGTAGATCACCTCCATGCCGGCATCGCGCAGAGCGCGCGCCACAACCATAGCGCCGCGGTCATGGCCATCCAGGCCCAACTTAGCGATGAGTACGCGGATGGGAGACAAAAT
>JBMFPH010000287.1:238-3139 GCA_049969215.1 Anaerolineae bacterium
GGCGTACACCAAAAAGTGTGATGTCGCATGGTTGGAGGTTTGGTTCGCAGACGGCCAAGGTCTTCAGGCTCCTCCAACTCCACATACGGACACGCTATGTTGTGTATGGAGGACACTTTGCATTTTGGGGTTACTCACCCAGTACTTCCTCTACCTTGCTCATCAGCTCTAATGGGCTAAAAGGCTTCGTGAAATAGCCATCCGCTCCTGCCGCTCTGCCTGTTTGCAGGTCTTGCTCTTGGCCTCGCGCAGTGACCATGATCACCACTGTCTCACGTAGGACGGGGTCGGATTTGATGCGTCGGCACACCTCAAAACCATCAATGGAGCTATTGGGCATCATCACGTCCAGCAATACCAGATCAGGACGTTCAATGCGGGTTAACGCTAGGGCCTCATCTCCATTAGAGGCTTGTAAGATTTGGTAGTTGCCAATGCTTAATGTCACCTCTACCAGCTCGCGCACTTCCGGTTGGTCGTCTACAATGAGAATCTTCTTCACGTTGTCCTCCTGCTCAGAGATCGCCTTCACTAATCACGACCGACCGTTCTATTGGAGTGAGCAAGTCACTCGTCGGAACGGGCGATTATTCATAACAACACGGCGTCATACAGTCACGACGCATTGTGGATCTGGCTCACCAGCTCAGCCAGTTCTAAAATCGCATATTAAGAACGGGTGGGAGTCAAGGGCAGCTGCTCACGGGGAAGCAGCTTCGTACAACTCGATCAACACGCCGTGCGCTGATTTAGGATGCACAAAGGTGTACGGACGCCCTTCCCGGTTTATCCGCATCTCCTGGCCAATAGTTTCCAGACCTGCGGACAACAACTGTGCCATCGCAGCAGCAACGTTTTCGACACGGAAACAGATGTGATGGACTCCCTCACCCCGCTTATTCAAGAAACGGGCGATGCCGCTCTCAGAATCTGTGGGCTGTACCAGCTCGATGTGGCCCTCTCCATGTGGTAGTTTCAGGAAAGCCACCTTCACGTGCTCAACGGGCACCTCTTCTACGCGCATGAGCTGAAGCCCTAATATGTCGCGATAGACGTGGAGCGCTGCCTCTAGATCTTGCACCACGATGGCAATATGTTCGATTTGCTGTAACATTTTAGCTCTTCCCACCTGGCACGTCAAAAGATGCCACTTGCCGGGCGATACTCTCCGAAGACACGACGCAAGACCGCGCAGATTTCGCCCAGGGTGGCATATGCCTCAACTGCTTGCAAGATATAAGGCATCACATTATCATGACCAGCGGCCGCTAATTCCAGTTCCTTGAGAGTGCGCATCACTGCAGACTGGTCGCGCTCAGCACGCAATTGCTTGAGACGCTGTGCTTGTGCCTGCTGGACCGACTCGTCAATACGCACCGTGCGCAGGTGTCGTTCCTCGGGGACTTGGAACCGGTTGACACCCACCACGATGCGCTTTCCACTTTCTACCGCCTGCTGATAGCGATAGGCACTTTCCTGAATTTCACGTTGCATAAAGCCCGACTCGATGGCACCTAGCGCACCTCCCATGCGGTCAATGCGCTCTAGATAGTCAATGGCACGGCGCTCGATTTCATCAGTAAGATGCTCGACATAGTAGCTGCCGGCAAGGGGGTCGACCGTGTCCGTCACACCGCTCTCGTAAGCGATGATTTGCTGCGTGCGCAAAGCGATTTGGACGGTTTCCTCGGTGGGCAATGAAAGCGCTTCGTCCATGCTATTGGTATGCAAGCTCTGAGTGCCCCCTAGTACGGCGGCCAATGCCTGGATAGCGACACGCACGATATTGTTCATGGGCTGCTGAGCCGTGAGAGCTACACCGGCTGTCTGGGTATGGAAGCGCAACATCAGGCTCTTAGCATCACGAGCACCGAAGCGCTCGCGCATCAGGCGCGCCCAAAGACGACGTGCCGCACGGAACTTGGCAACTTCCTCAAGTAGATGGTTCTGCGCAGCAAAGAAGAAGGTCAATTGGGACGCAAACTCATCGATTTCCAGACCGGCTTTCAATGCCGCCTCGACATAAGCTATGGCGTTAGCAAAGGTGAAGGCCACTTCCTGAACTGCTGTAGCACCCGCTTCGCGGATGTGATAACCGCTGATGCTAATGGTGTTCCAGCGTGGGGTATGCTCTTTACAATATTCGAATAAGTCTGTGACAAGGCGCATGGAAGGTATGGGGGGGAAGATATACGTGCCGCGCGCCACATATTCTTTAAGAATATCATTCTGCACTGTGCCACGCAGCTGATTCGGCGCGGCGCCCTGTTTCTTAGCTACCGCAATGTACATCGCTAATAACACCGCTGCGGGCGCGTTGATGGTCATACTGGTGGATACTTTGTCGAGCGGAATACCGGAAAAAAGGCGTTCCATATCGGCGAGTGAGGAGATGGAAACACCCACTTTACCCACCTCTCCCTGAGCCAGAGGGTCGTCGGCATCATAGCCAAGCTGGGTGGGTAAATCAAAGGCAACGCTCAGGCCGGTTTGGCCCTGATCGAGCAAGAACTTGTAGCGCGCGTTGGTTTCTTCAGCGGTCGCGTAGCCGGCATACTGGCGCATCGTCCACAGTCGACCGCGGTACATAGTGGGGTAGATGCCGCGAGTAAAAGGATATTGTCCCGGGAAGCCCAGCCGATCCAGGTATTCGGCAACATAGGCATCGCCTGCCGTTTCAGGGGGAAGGTAGAGCAGATCCACCGGTATCTGCGAAGGTGTCTCGCGATGCTGTTCCCAATTGGGATCGCGCCCTATGAACGGCTTCAACACGCTTTCTTCCCATTCTCGATGTTTCGCTCGTAGCTCTTCAGCCATAACGGCAGCCCCTCCTCCCCTGAACGAATCGTCCAATGTGCCATGTCGGGATGCGTGGTCAGTCCGCGTGCGGGTGAATAATCA
>JBMFPH010000288.1:0-3118 GCA_049969215.1 Anaerolineae bacterium
GGGGCACACAATGCTCCAGCGTGCACTAGGGATCGGCTACCAAAGCGACTGGGCACATGCCCTCCTGCCCGACCGTCGTGCGCGCAACGATTTCTACATGCAGGTCGGTTATGTCACGCCGCCGGGCAAAGCGGGCTTGGAACGTTTGCGCCGTATCGGGGCAATAACCCCGGAACAATTCCTGGCTAAACTTAAGGACAGAGAAGGGTAGGTGATAGAGCTATCTGCCCTCGAAATGAATAAGATCTGCGATCAGATGGAAGGAAAGGTTATCCAGATGATAGATAAACTGACAGCATATCGCCTTGCTAATACTCCATTGCCTAAGACCAATCGCCTGTGGCCGCTCTATGGCGCCGGGTTGGAGAATCTTGGCCTTGACGGTTTGCCCATTGAGGTGCCGATGCCGCATTATGGGCCAGACGAGATATTGGTGCGCCACGATGCCTGTGGGCTGTGTTTCTCGGATATCAAGGTGATCAATCTGGGTGAGAAACATCCGCGCATCTTCCGCGACATTCGCAAGGAGCCGATTGTGCTGGGCCACGAGGTATGCATGACTGTGGTGGGCGTCGGCGAGAACTTGCGCGACCAGTACAAAGTAGGTGACCGCTTTATCATCCAGGCGGATATTAAAGTAGGTGGCGTGGGCTATGCGTATGGCTACATGATCCAGGGAGGGCTCTCCCAATACAACGTGATCGACCAGCGTATCTTAAACGGAGACGATGGGAACTATCTGATCCCGGTGCGGCCAACGACAGGCTACGTAGAAAGCGCTCTGGTCGAGCCATGGGCGTGTGTGATTGCAGCGTATCGCCTACGCTATCGCACCAGTCTGAAGCCGGGTGGCACACTCTGGATTATTGGGCCGTCCACCCCTATCTCAGATGAGCCTCCCTACACAATCAGTGCCGGGTTTGATGAACAAGCGCATCCGGCGCGCCTGATGCTCACCCGTGTGCCACCCCATTTCAGCACATGGCTCAAACAGAGGGCAGCCCAATTGGGTATCACGGTGGTCGAGGTAGAAGATTTCCATGCTCCTCCTTTTAAGCCGGTTGATGATCTTGTATTGCTGCATCCTACCGCGGAGGACATCGAGACCACCAGCCCACACCTGGCCGACTTCGGCGTGGCGGCGTTGGTGGGAGAACTCCGTCTGACACGCCCAGTCAGCATTGACGTAGGGCGCATCCATTACAATCGTTGGGTATATGTAGCCAGCAAGTCGTCGGACGTCGCGCGCGCGTACAGCGATGTGCCAGTGCGCTCGGCACTGCGCAAGGGTGGACGCGCCTGGTTTGTGGGCGCTGGTGGACCAATGGGACGTATGCACGTGCAACGTGCTGTGCAGCTTGCTGATGGTCCCTCCACCATCGTCTGTTCCGATATCAGCGATCTGCGCCTGCACGATCTATGCGACTCGTATGGGGCAGAAGCTGAAGCAAAAGGCATCCGTTGGATTTGCGTCAATCCTACAAACCGAGGAGCTTACGAGTCCGCAATGGCAGAGTTTCTGCGCGACGGCTTCGACGACATTATCGTGCTCGTGCCGGTACCAAGCGTTATCGCCGACGCGGCGCACTACCTGGCACCGCGCGGAGTGATGAATGTCTTCGCCGGTGTGCAGCGCGGCACAATGGCCGACTTGAACTTGGCGGAATTGTTTGCCCGTGACGCGCGCATCATTGGTCACTCCGCTTCCGATATCGACGACATGCAAGTGATGCTGATGCAGGTAGAGGCAGGTGAGCTGGACACCAACCGTTCGCTGGCGGCAGTTGGCTCATTAGAAGCAGCCCGGGATGGAATGCAAGCAGTGATCGACACGCGGTTTCCGGGCAAGATTGTGATCTTCCCCAACATCAAACCTCTGCCGCTCACCCCCCTGTCGGAGCTGAAGGAGAAGATGCCCAGCGTACATGCTCGGCTGAAGGACGGGCGCGAATGGACGCGAGAAGCTGAGGAGGAGTTCCTGCGCTTGATGCTGCCCTAGATATGGGGCATCGACGGCCGATTGGAAACGGCCACAATCTGTCGTTTCGAGCGTTTTATGTTATGTCAAGTTAAATGGCAGGGTGAGAAAGCTATGCTCGACCCGGACAAGGTGGCGGAATTTGCGCGGCGGATGGCAGTGGCGGAAAGCGAGGAGGTGCGTCAGTCTGTCTATCAGGAGTTCCTGAAATACGCGGCGGACTTCCTAGGTCTGTTCAGTCACCATTACCACGACTTCATGCCGCGTGAGGACGGCAACATTCAGTGCACGATGGACGGTTACATCCGACCGCGCGAGCGGGTTGCCTACATCGTGGACACGCGCAGCGGCTTTCTGCGGCCAGTGCATCAGGATGCCCAGCGCGGCACACGCTACCAGAGCCGTCAACATGTGAGGAGATAATCGGGTGCTAGACTTAAAGGTCGAACTTATGGTTTGGGAGACCACATAAAGTTCTGCCGTTGTGGAGACGTGTACTCTGTGATTGTACTTGTGGAATCGGCATAGCTGTAGATTTTCATCGGAGAATCAGCATGAAGTGGTTCCTCTTCTTTCTGGTGCTAATAGTAGCGGTGGGCGGGTACTTCGGCTACCGCAGCTTTCTGGCGCCTGTGACCCCGACACCCACCGCAGAAGCACAATTCGCTCTGCAGACCAGTACGTCCGCTGTCGTCTCAGCCGAAGGATTCGTGGTACCGGGGCGTTGGGCTGAGCTTTCCTTCAAGGTGCCCGGGCGGGTGCTCGAAGTGCTGGTCAAGGAAGGCGACTATGTACGCACGGGCCAGCTACTTGCCCGTCTCGACAACATCGAAGCGCGCAACGCTGTGGTCGCTGCAGAAAACGCGGTTAAACAAGCAGAAGCAAGCGTTCAACAGGCCGAGGCGGATGTGCAGCAAGCTCAAACTGGGGTTGACCGCGCTAAGGCAGCGCTCGAAGTGGCCAAAGCCGCTTTGCTGAGCGCTCAGGCTCAACTCGCACAGGTGAAACGCGGCCCTACCCCGGAACAGATCGCGCAGGCTGTGCACCGGCTTGCGACGTCAACACCGTGATGCGGGCGATTTCCGCCAGCGATCGCAGTTCGCACTGATCCTTAGAAATTCTCAGATCCGTTGCGAGACT
>JBMFPH010000289.1:0-3102 GCA_049969215.1 Anaerolineae bacterium
TTCGAGTTACAGGGCACGATGAGCAGCCCCTCGCCGGGCGCCAGACCGGAGCGGCCTAGCAGCCCCTTGAGACGCGTCCAAAGGTTGTCGGCCACCTGGCCATGGCTCACCAGCGTCCGGCCGCGCGTGAGGTTCTCGACACGGACGATCCATGATGGCATCGAAATACTCCTGATAGATACCCCCTTTAGCATGGCACGAAGATAAAATCGGCGCAATTCCGCCCTTGGATGTTATTGCACCCTCACCCCCTCTACTTGCGCATCACGCTCGCTGTGCTATCATGGCTTTAGAACGTTTGTTCTAACAAACAGAAAGGAGCACGAGAATGCGCCGTTGGATTAAACTGCACACCAACATCCTGGACAACCCCACTATCGGCCGGCTGCCCTGGAAGGAAAAGGGCATCTGGCTGATGCTGCTCGCCCTGGCCGGCCGCATCGAAGACTACGACACATATGGCGAGCTCACCGGCAAGCTCGACACCCTTGAAAATGTGGCATGGCATCTGCGCTGCAACCCGGAGGAACTCGCCCCCGTCGTCGAGCGCTTCATCCAGCTCGGCCTGCTGGCGTGCGACGCTGAGGGTGTCCTCTCCATCCCCAACTTCGTGGTGTCACAGGCCACCGACACCCCGGCCAAGCGCATGCAACGCTATCGCCAACGTCGTAAGGCCGCGACCGCCACGGCGCAGGAACGCGACGCCGACGAGATGCCACCGTTACGTGAGCGTTACGCACCCGTTACGCAGATGTTACGCGAACATTATGCTCCCGTTACGCAGGCGTTACACGACTATGAAGTGCCCGTCACACCCGCGTCACATGCCCGTTACGCCGACGTTACGTTCGCGTTACGCGATGTAGCTGAATCAGAACAGGATCAGAACAACATACAGAACAGAACAACAACAGAGCAGAACAGACATAAAGCAATCTGCTGTTGCTGCTGTGGATAACTCTTTGAATCAGTTTGTTGTGACGAGCCCCAGCCCCCGGCTGCCCCTCCCGACACAGCGGAGACAGAAGAGGCTGAGCCCTTTCCGGAGTAGCTGTGGGAGCGCGCAGGGGCCTCGCCATGTATCGTCGCCCGGGGCATGGCAACTTTTGGAATTTTGGTGGGGAACCATTTGACAATCCCCTTTGTGTCCTATTACACTAAGGGCGCTGCGTTTCCCAGGCCAGCAACGGGCAGTCGCCCGATCAAGGATGCAGACACGATGCCGATAGAATACATTCCTGTGCTGGTCCTCTTCGTCCTGGCAACTGCCATCGCCATCATCGCACTGGCATTGCCCCCGTTTTTAGGCCCGCGTCGCCCCAGCCCGGCCAAGCTGGCGCCCTATGAATCGGGCAAAGTGCCCTACGGCGATGCGCGACGCAAGGTGCCCATCCGCTATTACAAAGTGGCGCTCCTGTTCGTCATCTTCGACCTGGAGGTAGTTTTCTTCTACCCCTGGGCGATCGTGTTGCGCCAGCTACGCCTCTTCGGGCTGATCGAGATGGCGATTTTCACTGCCCTGTTGGTGATCGGCTACCTGTACGAGTGGAAGAAGGGCGGCTTCGAGATGGAATGAGGTCGCTTCTAGGACAAGATGGAGTTGGTATAGAGTTGGTTTGGGTGAGAGGTTGGTATGACCACGCTGGATGAGAGGTTGCATGCGGAGCAGAAACCGCGCAGCGGTGCCTTCGGCATCCTGCTGACGACGTTGGAACAGGCGGTCAACTGGGGGCGCAAGTATTCGCTCTGGCCGATGACCTTCGGGCTGGCGTGTTGCGCCATGGAGATGATCGCCGCGGGGACGTCGCGCTTCGACATCGCGCGCTTCGGCGCCGAGGTCTTCCGCGGCTCGCCGCGCCAGGCAGACTTGATGATCGTCTCCGGGCGCGTATCGAACAAGATGGCGCCGGTGGTGAAGCGCCTCTACGAGCAGATGCTCGATCCTAAATGGGTGATCGCGATGGGCGATTGCTCCTCGGTGGGCGGTCCGTTCAACAACTACGCCATCGTGCAAGGGGTGGACAAGTTGATTCCGGTGGACGTGTATGTGCCCGGCTGCCCGCCGCGGCCCGAGGCGCTGTTCGACGCCATCGTCAAGCTGCAGGAGAAGATCCAGAAGCAGGAGAAGCTGGGCGAACGGCGATGAACGGCGTCAACGATACGGCCGAGGTGGTCAAGGCACGCTTCCCGCTGGCGGTGGAAGCGGTCGCCGAGTTCCGTGGCGACCTGGTGCTCACCCTCAAGCGCGAGTTTCTCAGCGATGTGGCGCGCATGCTGCGCGATGACCCGCGCCTGCAGTACAACCTGCTGCTCGACCTGACGGCGGTGGACCGGCTGAAGCTGGGAGTGGCGCCGCGCTTCGCCACGGTGTATCAGCTCTACTCCATCCCGCAGCGGCAGAGCGTGCGCCTGGTAGTGCCGCTGCCCTGGGACGATGTGATGGACATGCCCACCTGCCCCAGCGTGACCGACATTTGGCCCACGGCGAACTGGTTGGAGCGCGAGGCCTACGACCTGATGGGCATCCACTTCGAGGGGCATCCCTGGCTGCGCCGCATCCTGATGCCCGAGAACTGGGTCGGTCACCCGCTGCGCAAGGACTACCCGCTGGGCGGCGAGCCGGTCAACTTCTCGGACGACCGCGCCAACCCGCGCTTTGCCCACCTGGGGCAGCAAATTATGGAGGGCCTTTCCTTCCCCAGCGAGCTGCCGCCCGACGTGGACAGCGAGAGCCACATGGTGATCAACCTGGGTCCGCAACATCCCGCCACCCACGGCGTGCTACGTGTGGTGACAGAGCTGGCAGGGGAACAGATCCGCAGCGCCCATTGCGACGTCGGCTACCTGCATTCCGGCTTCGAGAAGACGGGCGAGAACAAGCGCTACGAGAAGTTCATCCCCTACACCGACCGGATGGACTATCTCGCGGGGATGAACAACAACCTGGCCTACGTGCTCACGGTGGAGAAGCTGCTGGGGGTAGAGGTGCCCCCGCGGGCGCAGTATGTGCGCGTCATCCTGGCCGAGCTGCAACGCATTGCCAGCCATCTCTTCTGGTTGGCCACCCACGCCCACGACGTGAGCGGCACCATCCACAGCTTG
>JBMFPH010000290.1:0-3056 GCA_049969215.1 Anaerolineae bacterium
CTTCTGGCGCACCTGGCTGAGCTTGCGAGCGCGCTACGGTCGCCGGCCGGTGCAATGGGTGCGCACCGAGCATGGAGCAGGGTGAGGTGTTCACCGCAGAGATCACCCGGCAGGCAGGAAGGCCTTCTATGGTGAAAGGCTTTGCGTCCTCGGCGGTGCGACATCCCTTGGGGATCGTCATCGCGCTGGCGGTGGTGCTGCGGCTGGGAGCGGCGCTGGCACTGGGCGATCGCGTCGAGGTGCTGCCGGGCACGCACGACCAGATGTCGTACCACATGCTGGCGCTGCGCGTCCTGGGTGGCTATGGCTTCACCTTCCCGAGCGACTGGTGGCCGATGACGCGCGCCGGCGAGCCGACGGCACACTGTTCCTTCCTCTACGTGCTCTACCTGGCGGGGGTGTATACTCTTGTCGGCATCCATCCGCTGGCGGCACGTCTGCTGCAGGCACTCGTGGCCGGCATCCTGGCGCCCTACCTGGCCTGGCGGCTGGGACGGCGCGTCGCCGATGCGCGCGTCGGACTGGCGGCCGCGGCGATCACGGCGGTCTACATTTATTTCATCTACTACAGTGCGGCGCTGATGACCGAGACGTTCTTCATCCTGGCGGTGTTGTGGACACTCGACCGTGCGATGGCGCTGGCGGATCGGCCCGCTTGGGGGACGGCATTGCAGCTGGGGCTGGCGTTGGGGCTGGCGGCGTTGTTGCGCCAGCTCATCTTGGCCTTTGTCCCTTGCTTGCTGCTGTGGCTGATCTGGCAGGCGCGCGACCGGGTACACTGGGGGCAATTGTTGGCGCCGCTGGGGGTTATCGCGCTGCTCATCCTGCCCTGGACGGTGCGCAACTATCTCGTTTTCCATCAGTTCGTGCTGCTGAACACGAATGCCGGATTTGCCTTCTTCTGGGCCAACCACCCCATCTACGGCAGCGATTTTCCGGGACTGTTGCCGCCGGATGGACCATCCTATCAGGACCTGATTCCAGTGGAATTGCGCCATCTGGACGAGGCGGCTATGGAGCGCGCATTGATGCAACGTGCGCTCGGCTTCATATGGGAGGATCCGGGGCGTTACCTGCTCCTCTCGTTGAGCAAAGTTCGGGAATACTTCAAGTTCTGGCCCTCACCGACCTCGGGGCTGGTGAGCAATGTGTCGCGCGTGCTGTCATTTGGGTTATTTCTGCCATTTATGGTGTATGGGCTGGTACGCGCAGCACGCGACTGGCGACGCTGGTCGCTGCTGTACTTGTTCGTGGCGGTGTACACGTTGATCCACCTGCTCTCATGGACGCTGGTGCGTTACCGGTTGCCGGTGGATGCGGTGCTGATCGTGTTCGCGGGGGTGGCAGTGCAGGAGCTGGTGGCACGGATGGTGATAAGACATCGCGTAGCGGCTGCTGAAATCTTTGGAAGATCCTAGTCCCCGTTCGACTGTGGAGGATTCGATCACGTCGGAAACCGTAGCACTGCCCCAGTATGTATTGTGCGCCATTTGCGGACAGGATCACTCCCGAATGATGTTCCGGCCGGCCCGTGCTTGTGGTCCGGTCGTGCGGTGTCAGCGTTGTGGGTTGGTGTACGTGAATCCACGAGAGAGCGCCTTGGCTTACCCAAAACCCTCCGTTGTTCGAAACGTCGCTGAGGTCTGGAATAGCAGCTGCTTCCGGCGTTATCTCGCCGAGGCCAGTTGGAAGGAACAGAACTTTCGTGCAACATGGAAGCGCATAAGCGCTCTGGGTTTGAAGGCAGCAGGATCGAGGCTTCGAGTGTTGGATTTTGGTTGCGGACCTGGGTTCTTTTGCGCCTGGCGAGCGAAGAAGGTGCGGAAGCGTATGGCATCGAGCCGGATACACCGGCTGCGTTATATGGCAAGCAGGTTTTGGGGCAGTCCATCTTCAATGGTGTGCTGAAGGATGCCAACTTTGAGGATGGATATTTCGATGCGGTGGTGAGCTTCCAGGTGTTCGAACACTTGCCGGATCCGGCGGCAGAGCTGCGCGAAATTTGGCGAGTGTTGCGATCGGATGGTCTATTGGCAATCGATGTACCCAACGTGGATAATTTTGTGTGCCGCTTTCTGCGCGGTTACCATCGTCACTTTGCTACCCCACAACATCTTTGGTTCTACACGCCAACGACAATGCGCCGCTTGCTTGAGCAAGCCGGCTTTAAAGTTGTGGCGGTTGACTTTCCCACACGTTTCTTGAGCTTGGAGCATGTGTGCCGCCATCACATCGCTATGTACAACCAACGCGTAGGTGAACTATTGGCGCGGATCTTTTCCCGTGTGGGCTTGCTCAAAGCCACTGTGGCGATCAACTTGAAGGATGTAATGTGCGTCTACGCGCGCAAAGAGATGATCTAAAGCAAGCTGTTATTGTTGACCTCGGGCGCAAGGCAGAAACGTCGTGAGGCAGGCGGGCCGCTGCAGTACGCGCGGTGTCGGGGACAGGGTGTTTGTAGAACGAAGTCGACATCCACACGACTTCAGCCAGGACAATCTTGTCTATCATGAATGTCAGCTCGCCGCGTTCCACTTGGAACGGTCATCGGCGGAAAGTTTTTTTCACCGCAGAGCGCGCCGAGGACGTAAGGTTTCCATGAAACCAATTCGCAATCCGCGATTCCGGTCACCACTCTCTAGAGGTCACAGTACAGATGAGACGGTGAGAGCGAGATCGGCATAGGAGGAGACAGATTGGCTGCATCCATACAACGCATTGCGCTGGTAAAGTGGCAGGATAGCGACGGTGTGGCGGAACCTATCCTGCGCGAGCTGCAGGCATTGGGTTGCCAGGTGGTGCTCTTCCGCTACGACCAGGCGGTGCCGCTGGATGTGGATATGGTGCTTACCTTCGCGCCCTACAACCGCTGGCTGCCCATTGCGCGTCAGGTGGGGATGCGTGCGGGCAGCGACCGGCCACTGCTGGTGCATTGGCACACCGAAGGGATGCCCAATCCGGGCCTGCCGTTGGCGTTCACCCGGTTTATCGGCGGTGTGCGTTCCTGGCTCGACCGACTCAATGATAAGG
The DNA here is from genome assembly GCA_049969215.1 of Anaerolineae bacterium. Classification (GTDB taxonomy): domain Bacteria; phylum Chloroflexota; class Anaerolineae; order 4572-78; family NAK82; genus NAK82. The sequence goes on from JBMFPH010000290.1 coordinate 3,031, forward strand.
AGAACAGGCCATGGCAAACCGGTTTA
>JBMFPH010000291.1:0-3051 GCA_049969215.1 Anaerolineae bacterium
GGGTTATCTCCCGAGGTGTACGGATCGCTCATTGCACGGGGAGCATGTGTCTCCCGTGCGATATGCCATTCAGTAGAATACATAATACGCTGTCTTTTGAAAAGTGACAATTCCGAAGCTCGCGGCGCGGATGGATCAAACCGCGCTGCGCGTGTGAGCAAGCGGTAGAGATTTTACCGCCGAGATCGCAGAGAGCGCAGAGAACTAATAGGGAAAAAGTCTCTGCGTGCTCGGCGTTCTCTGCGGTGAAAGACTTTCCGCCCCCTCCCCGTGGACGGGGAGGGTTGGAGATGGGGGCGATGCCGCTCCCGCATTGACATTTTATGCCAGCTTCACTATATTGTGCATACGCCAGCTTGACATATATTCAAAGCGGCCAAGAGGAGGCAAACTATGGCGGTTGAATACCCAGATATCATCTGCGAGTATATCGAGGCAGCCCAACGCTACGAAAGCGACGGAATTCAGATCGTGCCCTCGCTGGAACCCGCTGAGATCCCCGTAGATGGCTATGCCATGTTGATCCTTCTTCTGCAGAGTGCCATTGACGTGCCGACCGAGGTGGTCGTGAAGCCGGAAGCACCTGTGGCGGGACGCCTGCGCGGGACGCCACTCCTCGAGATCGGCGACCCGGAGCTGCGCATCCGCCTGGAACCGGCCCAGGTAGGCGCACTCTACGTGCCGGTCAAGGCGGTTCCGGGCGCCCGAGAAGGCCAGTATGAGATCCATCTTCACGTGACGGTCAAAGCGGAAGGAGCTGCCCGGCGAGTACGACCGCTCCAGAAGACCGACGGGTTCCAGGACGAGCTGCTGGATGATCTTGTCGGCCTTGAGCTGGGCCGGGTGCTGGGAGTGCGCTATGTCGCCACCCCGACACGCAAGATTTCCCTGCCCTTTGCCATCGCGCGCCACGCTGAGACGCCGCAGGAATCGCCCACCAGCGCTTCCAAGTTTGAACCGCTATGGTGTGTGGAAGACATGGATTGGCAGGTCAAAGCACAACGAGAGGTGAGCGAAAGGCACACCCAGATCATAGACGCTCTGGCAGCCGAGCCCCTCTATGCAGGGCTCCTCCTCGAAGGACATGAACGCTGCACCCGCGCCGGGATTCAATTGAGGGTTGGGGAAGGGATCGCGTTGAGCAAAATCCTGACCTTCACGGCGCGCCGCTTTGCCAGCAACGACGCCATCGTGGATGGCCTGCTGGTGCCCATCTGGGAGACCGCCTTGCGCTTAGACCTGCCCACCGATGATCCCTTATGGGTGGTGCGCAAGGCGGGGTTCGATCACCTGACGCGCCTGGCCGTGGCCCTGTCATTCGGGTTGATCGCTAAGGTGCTCAACACCCAACCGTGGGGGTTGGAAGAACGCCGTGGTCTGATCCAGGAAATCCCCAGTCGGCTGGATAAGGGTGATTCTCTGCCGGTTGAGCTGCTGTACATCCCATTACTGGCCGCCTCGACCATCATCGCCCGGCAGATTTGCGCTTCGGGTGAAAATGCGCAGCAAAGTCTGCAGCTGCTCAAGGCAGCCAAGCTGGCGCGCGCCAAGGTCTTTGCCGATGCGGAGCTGGCCCAGTCGAGTGCTCTGATCGATCGCCTGCTGGAAACTGCGCTGGCCCACAGCGCTGGCTAGCGGATGCCCTGCTATTGGGCAACGCAGCGCATAATGTGCTCAACGTTTATCGGTTCGCTCTCGCATGCCCGCCTGAGAGGAGCTCGGCAGGCAAACGTTCTGCCAGGCCGGCACGAATGCGCGCGATGTTCTGTGCCACCGTCGCTTCCTGATTGAAGATCGCCGAGCCGAGCACCAACACATTGGCGCCCGCCGTCACAATCTCCGCCGCATTATGCGCTTTCACCCCGCCGTCCACCTCAATGTCCACGTCGATCAGGCCGCGTTCGTCGAGCATACGACGCAGCCGCGTGATCTTGGCGCTGCTGCCGGGAATGTACGACTGCCCACCATAACCCGGGTTCACCGACATAATGAGCACCATATCCACATCGGGCAAGACCTCTTCCAGGCTGACAAGCGGGGTAGCCGGGTTGAGCGTCACGCCCGCTTTGATGCCCAGCTCCTTGATCTGATGGATCGTGCGGTGCAAATGGGGACACGCCTCCACGTGCACTGTGAGAATATCAGCACCCGCCCGGGCGAACTCGGGGATGTACCGTTCCGGTTGGGTGATCATCAGGTGGACATCCAACGGCAACGTGGTGACCGGGCGCAGGGATTCCACCACCAGCGGCCCTACCGTGATATTGGGGACGAAGTGGCCGTCCATCACGTCAACGTGGATATAATCGGCGCCGGCAGCTTCGGCGTCACGCACCTGCTCACCGAGTCGCGCAAAGTCCGCCGACAGGATGGACGCCGCGATCTTCACTGGCCTCACTTGTCTTCCGCCTCCTCAGAACCCGGATCGAAACTGCGCGTTTCTACCGGTGGGTCTGCCGCCGCCGCAGCGGGGAGGCCCAGCTCGGGATTCTTGGGATGCTCGATGGCTGGAACGGGTTCAGGGTAGGGTGGAAGTGCCACGGCACCTTGATCGCCGGCAACTCCTTCGATGACCGCGGTCACACAGTACGGGCAAATATCCCAACGCAGGTGCAGCAACCTGCCGCAGTTGACGCACTTTTTCTTCAGGATGGCATGACAATCGGGACAGACCAACCAATCCGGCTCAACCTTGCGCCGGCAACCCGGACACACAATCCGCTCTTCCAGGTCTTGCAACAACGCTTCTTCTTCCAGGGAACGTTCATACAGCTCGGCCAGGGTGGTGTGAGGGCGCAAGAGAAAGTAGACCACCAGCCCTAACGGCCCAAAGATGGCTACTATCAACGTGGCCAGGAGAATGGCAAAGATATCCCGCGAGCGGGAGCGGATGTCTCGGAAGGTCCACACGATCAAGCTGATCCATATCGCTAGGAAGAAGGCGCCCCCAAAGGCCAACAAGATTTGTAGCGCGACGATCACAATATTCGGAATCTGGATAGTGGGCATTTGTTTTTTTACCTCGCGACCAACCGCTAATAAGCAAAATTA
>JBMFPH010000292.1:0-3037 GCA_049969215.1 Anaerolineae bacterium
CTTTTTGCCTGAGGACATTGCACTCGTCACCGGCGCGCCGGCACTGCGCCGCCGCTATCTGGACATTACCCTGTGCCAGATCAACCCTACTTATTGCCGCGCCTTGACCCTGTACCACCAGGTGTTGCTCCAGCGCAACGCCCTGCTCAAACAGCTGGCCGAGCGGCGGCGCGGCGAGGATCAGCTCGCCTATTGGGATCAGCAACTGGCGGAACACGGCGCCGTGCTGATCGTCACCCGCTATGAGGCGATCCACCAGCTGGACCAGCTGGCACGCCAACGCTACCGCATGCTGAGCGGCGATGACGAGCGCCTCTGCATCTGTTATGCGCCCAGCTTCGACCCCGAAAACCGCCCTGCTGTGGACTACCAGCGCCCGCTGCACCTGGAGGAGCTGTGGCCGGAGCAGTCCATGCCGCTGGTCGCGTCCGAGGTCGCCCAGGCATTCCGGCAGCGCCTGGAACGCACCCGTCGCGAGGAGATCGCGCGCGGCGTCACCGTCGTCGGGCCGCACCGCGATGACATGCACTTCCTGGTGGACGGGGTGGACATGACGCTCTACGGCTCGCGCGGCCAGCAGCGCAGCACAGCACTGGCACTCAAGCTGGCTGAGATGGACCTTATGACCCGGGCGACCGGCGAGACTCCCGTGTTGCTGCTGGATGACGTGATGAGCGAGCTGGATGCGCGGCGGCGGGTGCATGTGATGGATGCCATGCAAGGGGTGCAGCAGTTCATCATCACCACGACCGACTGGAACGACTTCACCCCCCAGTTTCTGGCACGTGCCCACCGCCTGCAGGTGGTGGCGGGGCGCATCACCCCATTTGAGGCGGGTTAGCCCCCCGGCGCGTCCCCCCCCAAGGGCCGCCGCGAGGGCACGCCCGGCCGCCGCGGATAGCGCGCCGGCGTCGCCGCCACCTTGTCGACAATTACCAGGTGGCGCACAGCGTCCAACCCGGGCACATGCACCCGCTGGACGTGTCCCAGCTGCCCTCCCAGGAGGCGCAGCGCCTCCTGCGCCGCGGCGACCTCAGCGGCAGGGGAATCGCCCTTTTGAGCGATCAACACCCCGCCGCAACGCACGAACGGCAGGCACAGCTCCACCAACACGGGCATGGCGGCCAACGCGCGCGCCACCGCCACATCGTATGCCTCGCGGTGCGCCGGGTCATGCGCCGCTTCCTCGGCACGGGCGGTGAGGATGGTGACGTCGGAGAGCTGCAGATGCTCCACCACAGCGTGCAGGAACGCGGTCTTCTTGGCGTTCGCCTCCAGCAGGGTAAGGTGGATCTCGGGGAAGGCGATCTTGAGCGGCAGCCCCGGGAAGCCGGCGCCGCTGCCCACATCGATCAGGCGCAAATCGCCCGGCGGAAGCTCCAACGCCAGCACACAGGAGAGCGAGTCCAGGAAGTGCTTGGTCAGCACCCCCCAGTAATCGGCAATGGCGGTCAGGTTGGTGCGCTCATTCCACCAGTGCAGCAGCTCGTAATAGGCCTGGAACTGCGCGATCTGATGAGCATCCAGCATGACTCCCAGCGCGGCAGCACGTTCCGCCAGCTCTTTCATCCCTTCGCCACCGCTATCCTATATCCACATCCCCGGATCAACAAAGAGGGCGCACAGCTCGAACGCCTGTGCGCCCTGCATCGCCCGCACCCTGCACCTGCCTCTATGTCCTCACTCGGGCAATTGCAACACCTGACCGGGATGCAACAGATTGGCGTTGGACAGGTTGTTGAGCACCATCAGCGTCTCGACGGTGGTGTTGAAGCGCAGGGCGATGGCGGACAGCGTGTCGCCAGGCTGCACGACATACGTGCGACGCGGCAAAAGGGGCACACTGCCCGTCGGGCCAAGCGGCACCGTCAGCTGCTGGCCGGGATAGATGAACCAGGGATTGGAAATGCCGTTCGCCTGAACGATCGCCTCCACTGTGGAGTTGTAGCGCAATGCGATGCGAAAGAGCGTCTCGCCAGGTTGCACAATGTGGGTGGTAGTGCCGCCTCCTGGTGCTGGCGCGGGCGCGGACGGCACAGAGGCGCCCGGGATGACCAGCTGCTGGCCCACCTGGATGATGTCGCTGCTTAGCCCGTTCGCGCTCTTGATCGCCTCCACGGTTACACCGAACTGCGCGGCGATGGAAAAGAGCGTGTCCCCCCAGCGTACGGTGTAGATAGTGCCGGCAGGCGCCGGCGGGATGCTGGTCGACGGCGCAAAGTTGGGAGTGGGGGAAGCCAAATCGATGGGCTGCAGCGGGAAGGTCTCCAGCTGCGGCGTCAGGACAGGCACCGGCGTGGGCGGCGGACTTGCCTCCGCGACGGCGACCGCGGGCGTGGCAACCTCGGTCGGCGTCGGCATGGGGGTTGGGGCGATCAGCTCCGCAAAGCCCCCCTCCGGCGTGGGAGTGGGCGGCACCGCGATCCGCGTGGCGCGCAGGGTGGGTGTCAGGGTAGGCAACACATCGTTGCCGATCGGCACCGTCGGCGCCACCAGCACCAGTGTAGCGGTCGCTACACCGACCTGCACCGCCTGGGATGACCGAACAGAAGATTTCTCGCGTGTGCACCCCGCCACCAGGGCAAGCGACACCAACAGCACAAGGATCACCCAATACCACGAGGCCCTTTTCATCGCAGGTCTCCCCTTGAAATATTATGTAGAGCATCTTAACTATACCACAGAATGCGATTTACGTCAAGCAGGCAAGGGGGACGAAAAACGCGAAAGGTTTTTCGCGCCTTTCGCGCTTTTTCGTGCGTTGCGTGTTCCGGGAATTCTCTGCGGAGACCTCTCGGGGTTTGGACGCGCAGAGCCCTAGAACGTATATCCATGCACCGCCAGCTGGTCGCCCAGCTGGGTGCCGGTGGCGGCGAGCGTGCCGGCGGGCAGCTCGATGACGAAGCGCGCGCGCCGGTTGAACTGGCCGACGCGCCACGGCTTGAGCGCGTGGTGTAGCCCGACGACCTTGAGCGCGCAGTCCACGTAGAGCACGTCGATGGGGAAACGCATGAAGAACATGTGGATCGAGTTACAG
>JBMFPH010000293.1:0-2974 GCA_049969215.1 Anaerolineae bacterium
TCAACCGCGAGGCTCTGGGCATCGAAGTGGACCTCTCACTGCCCTCGCATCATGTGATGCGCACGCTGGAGCAGATCATGGCCTGGCGCGGCAAGCCGCAAGTCATTCGCTGCGACAACGGGCCGGAGTACATCAGCGCCGCGCTGCTGAACTGGGCCAGTGCCCGCGGTATCCACATCGAGCACATCCAGCCCGGCAAGCCCCAACAGAACGCCTACGTGGAGCGCTTCAACAGGACTGTGCGCTATGAGTGGCTGTCGCAGTACCATTGGTGCGATCTTGATGAGGTCCGCGAGTTTGCCACGCAATGGATGTGGCGCTACAACCACGAGCGCCCGAACATGGCCTTGGGCGGCATCACCCCAAAACAGCGGCTGGCCATGGCCGCATAGCTCTACTTCTCGGAGCGCTGGATTTCGGGGGGATTACCCTGGCAGCGCCGACAAGGCGGCCAAAGTCTCGCCCGAGCAAATGGAGATTGCCCGGCTGCGCGCCGAGAATGCCCGCCTTCGCATGGAGCGCGACATCGCAAAAAAAGCCGCGGCGTACTTCGCGCAGGACACGCTGCGAGGTACGCCTGGATTCACCAAATGAGAAAGCTGTACCCGGTGAGTGTGTCCTGCGGGGTGCTGGAGGTCAGCGCGAGCGGGTACTTCAACTGGCTGCGCCGGCGGCAGGCGGGCCACGGTGGACCTGTCCGGCGTCACAGCGACGAAGCCCTGCTGGCGTACATGCGCGCCATCCACGCCGAGGTGAAGGAGGAATACGGCTGGCCACGCATGCACAAGGAACTGCTGGCCCGGGGCATCCGAGTGGGCAAAGACCGGGTGCGCAAACTCATGCAGCAGCACGGCATCAGGGCCAAGACCAAACGCAAGTTCGTGGTGACCACCGATAGCCGCCACAGCCTGCCGGTGGCGCCCGACTTGGTACAGCGGCGCTTCAATCCTGAAGCCCCCAACCAGCTCTGGAGTGGCGACATCACCTACATCCAAACCGACGAGGGCTGGCTGTACCTGGCTGCGGTCATCGACCTGTTCAACCGTCAGGTGGTGGGTTGGAGCCTGCAGCCGCACATGCATGCCAGCCTGGTCAAGGACGCGCTGGCCATGGCGTGGTGGCGCCGCAGGCCGCCTCCTGGGCTGATATTCCACAGCGACCGGGGCAGCCAGTATTGCAGCCATGAGTTCCAAGATGGCCTGAAGGGCTGGGGCATGCGTTCATCGATGAGCAGAAAGGGTAACGGTTGGGACAACGCACCGACCGAGAGCTTCTGGGGCCGGCTGAAAACAGCCAGCGTACATGGGTGCAAATTTGCTACCCGCAAGCAGGCCAGGCAGGCGGTGATGGACTGGATGGCCTTCTACAATCACCGAAGGCTGCATTCGTCGCTGGGCTACCTCAGCCCGATGCAGTACGAGCAGCGCTGGTACGAGGCACAGCGTAAAAAGGCCGCGTGGACCGTGGGTTAAGAGCTACACGAAACAGGGGCAAGGTCAAAGCTTCAGTGGGACCGCGAGGCGCTGCTCGCCCGCTACGACTTTCCGGTCGAGCACTGGATTCATCTGCGCTGGTGTAGGAGGCCGAGAAGAACTGGCGCCGCATCGGCAGTTCGCAGCCCTTGGCTGAACTGATCAACGGTATCGTCTTCAACGACGGCACTGCGGCGCCTGACAATCCACCGGAACGACAGCAGATGGCCGCCTGATCAACCAATGACCACAGCATGCCACACACCAGAATTGACATCAGCTCCCGACACCTTCGCACATTGCGCAGCGGAACACAGCGAACGTTGCACAACCCAGCCGATAGCGACGATCGCTACATGGCCGAGGCGCTGGCCCTGGCCCGGCAGGCGGCCGAAGCGGGTGAGGTGCCCGTGGGCGCTGTCGTCGTGCGCGACGGTGTCATCGTCGGCCGCGGGTACAACCAGCCGGTGGGTAGCGGCGACCCCACCGCCCACGCCGAAATCGTGGCGCTGCGCGAGGCTGCACGCACGCTGGGCAACTACCGTCTCACCGGCTGCACGCTGTATGTCACGCTAGAACCCTGCGCCATGTGCGCGCAAGCGGCCATGCATGCGCGCTTGAGCCGGGTGGTCTATGGCGCTGCGGAGCCACGTACCGGTGCCGCGGGTTCGGTGGTGGATTTGTTTGCGCACCCTATGCTCAACACCCACACGGCGGTGCAGGGTGGGGTTTTGGCGGAGGCGGCGCGTGACCTCTTGCGCGCGTTTTTTGCCCAGCGCCGGGCCCAGCAGCGCGCGCAGGTGCAACCGTTGCGCGACGATGCGCTGCGCACGCCGGCAGCGGCGTTCGACGCGGTTTGGCACCGGGCGGCCGTGTGGGGCATTCCAGTGGAGGCATCGCACACCGCCGCGATGCCCGACGGGCTGCGGTTGCACTGGCTGGACCTGGGGCCGGCAGATGCCGCGCTGCCATGGGTGTGCCTGCACGGGCCGATGGCGTGGTGGCCTCAGTGGGGCCCCTGGCTGCCCTCCCGCGTGGCTGCAGGCGATCGCTGCCTGGTGCCCGACTTGATCGGCTTTGGACAGAGCGACAAACCGAAGAAACCCGCTTGGCACACGCCGCAGCGTCATGCCGCGGTGCTCCATGACTGGCTGGACACGCTGGCGGTGGGGCCGTGCCGCGTGGCGTGGGCACCGGGCGCCGAGTGGCTGCTGCCAGCCTTGCGGACCCGGCTGGGGGAGCGCATCCGCACGGAGGTGGCCGTGCCCGCGCTCGACTTGTTGCCGCCGTCGGCCGATTGGCTGGATGCGCCATTCCCCGATCGCGGTCACCGGGCCGGCCCCTTGGCGCTGACCCGGTGCGCGGCAAGCCCCGCCGTTCAGGGCGGGGAAGGATAGCGCGGACTTTGTTGCCGTCCTTGGGTTTTGTCTCAGTGTGGTGTCTGCTGCTGCTCGATGCGAAAGACGTGCTGGGAATCATCACGGCGTTCTCGGCTCGCCTCT
>JBMFPH010000294.1:0-2945 GCA_049969215.1 Anaerolineae bacterium
GGCGCAATGGGTAATGGTGCTCGCCTGCCGCACCACTGGCCTGGCGCGAGGTGGTCAGCACGTGGGCGCGCCCGCTGTTGGCCAATGCCTCGAGCAGGGCACGCGTGGCACGCAGGTGCGCAAAGCAGAGGGCATCCAGCTCGTCCAGGATGAGCAGGCTGTCGCGGGGCAGTGCCGTCGCCAGCGCATAGTCGTTCGCGGTAATGGCGGCCAGGTCCTGCCCCGCCGCGACGGCGGCCGCGACCGCCACGCGGGCATCCGTCGGGGTGATCGCCGCGCCCAGACCGCCCAGGCTGACGAAGAAGATACCGCCCGGAAAGAGCCCGCGCCGCGCGCACCAACGCCCCACCTCGCGCGCCAGCTCGGTCTTGCCCACGCCGCCGCCCCCGCGGATGGTCGTCAACCGATGGTCCAACACAAGCTGCAGCACCTCGTGCAGGTCACGCTCGCGGCCCAGAAAGAATTCGGGAGTCCTGCCCAGATCGTTGGGCGGGTCGGGCAGGTCGTGCACTTGCAGCGCGCCGTGTGGCATGTCGGGGAAGGGGATAGCGGTATGCGGGTCGAGCGCGCCGGCCGCCGGCTCGGGCAGCAGGGTGAATTTGAGCGCTTCCAACTGCTGCAATATGTCGGCCAGCTGCGACTGCTGTGCCACCAGCGCGGCGATACGGGGGTCGCGCGCCGCCTCGGCGGTCAACCATTGCTGGAGTGCCCGTTTCGTATCGGGGTCGGTGAACACGGCGGCGCGGCCCGCCTCAAATGCCCGGCGCACCGGATGACCAGCCGCCAGGAAGGGGAAGAAGTGCACGGCAAATGCCTGAGCGGCCAGGTCCAGGATGGGCTGCGCGGCGTCCACCGCCACCACGTGCGGCACGCCGGCCGCCAGCAGCGCCCCTGCCATGCTCTCCGAATGGCATGCGCTCAGGAAGGCCACCTGGCACGGCGGCCCGTTGAGCGGCGCGAAGAGCGCTTGCAGGTGGGGGACATCCATCGCGTAGACCCCACCGCGCCCGTCCTCGAAGGCCAGCTCGTTCATGCCTCCGTGGCCGCTGAAGAAGAGCAGGTCCGCCGGTCCGTTGCACAACGCGGTCAGCAGGTTGCCCGGCGTGGCGATGCAGAATTGTAGCACGCCGGCGCGCCCCAGGGTGGCCAGCTGGTGGCGGATGCGTTGTGTTTCACGCTCCAGGCCCAGCCGTGGCACCGGGTTGCCGGCGGCGTCCACCAGTGGTTCAGAGAGCAGGGCGAGAATGTGCAGTGCTCGATTCATCGGTATCTCCTCACAGGCAGCGAGTTTCCTCTCCACTAAGGCAGCGGCGTGAGCGTCCTCTCACGGATGGCGCGCTTGAGATCGTCGCGTTCGCTCAGCTGGATCAGCAGGTTGGCCAGCTGGCGATGCCGCATGGAATCATCGGCGATGGCTTGGATTTTGGTCAGCTTCTCCTGCCACTGTTCGCGGTCGGCGTCGATGGTGATACTGAGGATGATGTCCGCCAGCCGCTCTTCAATCTGTACGGCGGAGAACGTTTCACGCAGCTGCTTGTTAAGCGCCGCGCGCTCACGTGCCAGCTCCAGGTCGATTTCCTTGTAGAAGGCACTCTGCAGGCTGTGGTACATCTCATCCATCTTGAGCGAGATCTCGTCCACTGCGCTTTTCTGTTCGCCATTGCTCGTTGAGGGAGCAATGGTGCGGTAGATAGTGAAGCGGCTGCGCAGCAGTGCGGGAAAGGTCAGGCCGACGGCCAACGTGGTCAGGATAGTCGGCTGGACGGCCAACAGGCGATGGACGAACAACCACACGGAAACTGCCACAACGACGTTGAGCAGGAAGAGGATGAGCGCATAGCGGTTGCGCAGTGTGCGCCCGAAGTCGCGTTGGAAAATTTTGAACAGCTCGTAGCTGGTGAGGAGGAGGCTGAGCAGCGCCACGGCGCCCAGGGAGGTGTACCATGGGAGAGGAAAGACATTTTCTGGTATAAGGCGCGCTCCCTCCTGAGCCAAGCCCACATATGGGCAAACCACATGGCCGGATACCTGGCTCCCCGGCGGCCGGCCGCGCGGTGCTTATTTGAGCGATTGCTTGATGCGCGGATCGACCTGGTAGATCGCGAGATTCTCGTCTTCGATGTTGACGGTATGCGCCTCGACCAGCCCCTTTTCGACCAGACCGTTGATCAGGTTGCTCAGGTCATCGCCAGGGCGATCTAGCTCGAGCGCGACCTCGTCGGCAGTGACGGCGCCGCGCGCGCTGACCGTCTTGAGCAGCTCGAGCTCCTCGGGCGTCAAACTGCTGATCCTATCCAATATATCGTCCAACATCGTTCACCAATCCTCCTCTAGAGGGCGGGGAGACACCGCTGCGCTTTGCGTGGCCATCCACTTGTCCATTTTAACACGAATGCGCCGGTGTGTCAACGATTCGCGCGGAGATTTCAGGAAATCGATCAGGCCGCACCGGCCGAGCCACAGCCGTGGGGGAGCGGCACAATTTACCACAGAGAGAAGGAGAGCACAGAGCACACATCTGCGATCTCTACGTGCTTGGCGGTGAAACAGACCGCTGGTCGGTGTGCACTCGGTTTGTAAGCGGTGGGGGCAGAGGGACATTTGACAGAATGCCCAACCCACATTATGATTGGTATAAGATATATTATACAAACCATAGTGAGTGACCGGAAAACACAAGCAAACCAGGGGACCAACCCGTGTCCCATTGGGCATTGCAGCAAATCTTGTAACGTTGTATAAGCATCTCATGGGTTTCGGCGATGTCGGTCCGGACGACCACCTTATGCAGCACAGATGACAGGCGACCCAGGATGGATAAAGGAGGCGCGATGGTCAAACGTCATCCCTCGCAGTCAGTTTGTGGTGTAGCGAAACTGTGCTATCTTGTAGGATGCAATTTTTCTTTATGTCAAGTTGCACAGTTCCTGTTGAGGGTTTCATAG
>JBMFPH010000295.1:0-2899 GCA_049969215.1 Anaerolineae bacterium
CCCAATTCAAGTTCTTGCGCACGAGATCTGGGCGGCGGTCACGTAACGCGCGAGCCAGAGTGAGCGCTACATAGCGCAGAAAAGTGCTCTTGCCTGAACCAGCCTCACCGACGATAACCAGACAACGATGTTTTGACAAGAGTTCCGCCACGGGTACTAGACGTTCAGCCTCCTCGCGTACCATCATCAAGCCCGCTTCCCCACCGCGAGGCATGAGGCCCAAGCCAGGCATTGCTTCGCCAGCCGTGAACAGAGGCACATAGATGCTCTCTAAGGAGACTACGGTGACCCTCTGCTTGGCAATACCCTTAATTTCCAGGCGCTCACATTTGTCAAATACATCTTTAAGGAGTTTCAACGTCGGTTGGTCAGGTCCAGGTCTGAGCAAGGCCAGCAGCTTTTGCAGTGAGTCATTGATCCAGGAAGCTATCCCCTTAGCCCAAGTATCCCGTAATTCTTCCAAAACTTTACGCCCCAAAACGAAGAACGCAGCTGCTAACACCAGTAGCATAACCCGCCACCCAAAGGTGGCCCAGAGCGCTCGTACGGTTTCCCAAGCTTTCTGCACCGATTCCGGCCAGGGAGAGACTGGTGTGGGCGTAACGGCTGGAGTAACGATGAGCACTGGGACAGGGGTAATGGTTGGCGCCGGCGTAGATGGGGACAGCGACGTCGGGGTCTGGGCTCTCGCGATCCCACTCCAGAACAGAGCCAACAGAATAACAGCTATTTGTGCTGCCCGCAACTTTGCGGATTGTCGGGTACACATGGCAATCCCCCTCCCTCTCAAAGCAGTCTGCGGAGGCTGTATACAGGACTCTGGCACACAGCTTCTAACAGCGCTTTCTCTCATGTATCTTTATAGCGCTGAAGCGCTTACTACAAACCTCCTATGTGCATTTTCACACAAGACAGAGGCCGCCGTTATTTGCTCCCCTTGACCTTTGCCCAATCGGCGAGGAAGCGCTCCACGCCGATGTCGGTCAGGGGATGCTTGAGCGCTTTCATCAGGACGTCATAGGGCACGGTGGCAATGTCCGCGCCAGCCAGGGCTGCCTGCGTAATATGCAACGGATGGCGAATGCTGGCAGCGATGACCTGGGTGTCTATGCCATAGGCCTCGAAAATTTGCACGATGTCCGCAACCACCTGCATGCCATCCTCACCGATGTCATCCAGCCGCCCCACAAAAGGCGAGACAAAGTTTGCTCCCGCGTTAGCAGCAAACAGCGCTTGGTTCGGCGAAAAGATCAAGGTAGCATTGATGCGGATGCCCCACGAAGAGGCTAGTTCTCGGGCAAGTTCCATGCTCGTGTCGCACTTCCCCAGCCACGGGCAGCCTTGGCACAGCCGATCTAGGTCCACCTCCTCGCGGCTGATCAGTTTCATCGCCTTCAAGCCTTCGGGGATAGTAGGGATTTTGACCACGACGTGCGGCGACCAGGTGGCGATTTCTTTCGCTTCCGCCAACATGCCCTCGGCATCGAGGCTCACCACCTCAGCACTGATGCGATCCTGCACCAGATAGCAGATCTCGCGCGTTACCTCTCGGTAATCGCTGCGGCCGGCGCGCATCATCAGGCTTGGGTTGGTCGTCACGCCGCTGATAATCCCCAACTTTACTGCTTCGCGAATCTCATCCAGTTTTGCGGTATCGAGAAAGATTTCCATGGTTCCTCCTTGGGATGATAAAGTGATGAGTGAGGCGTGAGGCGTGTTCCGTGTTGCGTGTTCCGTTTTTCACTCGTCACTCATCACTCGTCACTTCTCACTTCTCACTCGTCACTCTTTGCATACTGTATCGCTGCTTCCACAAATCCACTGAACAAGGGATGCGGTTTACCGGGGCGCGATCGGAATTCCGGGTGAAATTGGCATCCCACCATCCAGGGATGGTCACGCAATTCCACAATCTCCACCAACCGTCCATCTGGCGAAAGCCCGCTGAACACCATCCCCGCACTTGCCAGCAAGTCGCGGTATTGGTTATTCAACTCGAAACGGTGCCGGTGTCGCTCGTACACAAGTGACTCGCCATACGCTGCCGCAGCTCTGGTTCCAGGCACAACCTGGCAAGGATAGACGCCTAGGCGCATAGTGCCCCCCATTTCAGAGATGTCACGTTGCTCGGGCATCAAATCAATCACCGGGTACTTGGTGGAGGGGTCAAATTCGGCGCTATTGGGTTCATCACTGCCCAGTGCAAACCGTGCCAACTCGATAACCATCACCTGCATGCCCAAGCACAAGCCCAGGTAGGGCTTTTTGTGCTCGCGGGCATAACGGGCGGCGATGATCTTGCCCTCAATGCCCCGATAGCCAAAGCCACCCGGCACAATGATACCTGCGACCTGGTCCAGGCGCTCCAAGCCACGTCCCTTCTCCAGATCTTCGGAACTGATCCACTCGATGTGCACGCTGTAGCCATGGGCGAGCGCTGCATGGAACAGGGCTTCGCGCACGCTGATATAGGCGTCTAAGAGAGCTACATACTTGCCCACGATGGCGATCCGCAGCTCTGGTTTAGGGCGTTCAATCTCAGCCACGAGGTGCCGCCAGAAAGTCAAATCAGGTTCAAGAGGCAAGCCCAGGCGCTCACTGATGAACAGTCCAAGCCCTGCTTCCTCTAGGATAAGGGGCACTTTGTATACGGTCTTTGCCGTAACTAGAGGGATAACGGCGCGCTTCTCCACATCGCAGAAGAGGGAAATCTTGTCCTTCAAAGCCTCGTCTATCTCATAGTCGGAGCGGCAGACGATCACGTCGGGCTGGATGCCGAAACTGCGCAATTGCATCACCGAATGCTGGGTGGGCTTGCTCTTCAATTCGCCTGTGGCGTTAATGTAAGGGACATAAGTAACATGCACATAGAGCACATTCTCGCGCCCCACGTCTTTGC
>JBMFPH010000296.1:0-2891 GCA_049969215.1 Anaerolineae bacterium
CTTCTCCATTGCCCCTCCTTTGTGCTTGTCGGATCATCGCAATAATACCTGCTCACGACAGAACTGAAAAGCCCTGGTGTCCAAAAGACTTTCCCCGACGCACGATATACCTCTCCACCAAGAGACGCTGTGCGCTCTTCCGTCCGTCGTGTCCTCGACGATTTACCCGGTGTGGGCGCTCCCGTCGGCTCGGCGGCCTTTTTGACACATACCCACCGCCGTGCTACAGTACCCTATTGGGAGGCACAAGACGATGCGCGACGATTTCGTGGCATGGGCTGAGGTGGATCTGGACGCCATTGCGCACAACGTCGCGGCCATCAAGCGGCACGTGGGCGATCGGGTGACCGTCATCGCCGTGGTGAAAGCGAACGGCTATGGCCACGGAATGGAGGCGGTGGCGCGTACAGCGCTGCAGTGTGGTGCTTCATGGCTGGCGCTCAACCATGTCAGCCCGGCTATTGCCCTGCGCCGTAGGGGTATCCAGGCGCCCATATTGCTGCTCGGCTATCTGCCCCCCGCGGTCGCGCCCAGCGTGGTGGAGCACGACCTGCGTCCGGCGCTCACCACCTGGGAACTGGCGCAGGCACTCTCTGCTGCAGCGCAGGCAGCGGGCAAAGAAGTGCCCTACCACGTCAAAGTCGATACCGGTATGGGGCGCTTCGGGTTGATGCCGGAGGAGGTGGTCGATTTCGTGCGCGCTTTGAGCCGTCTGCCCGGCCTGCGACTGGAAGGGGTATTCACCCACTTCGCCTGCGCCGACTGGGCAGACGGATGTTGGGTGGACCGCCAGCTGGCGCTCTACCACGATGTCTTGCAGGAGTTGCAATCGGCCGGCATTACTGTGTCGATGCGCCACGTGGCGAACAGCGCCGCCACGCTGGCACGCCCCGACACCCACCTGGACGCTGTGCGCGTGGGGATCGCGCTCTATGGCCTGCGCCCCTCTTTGCAAGTGGCGCCATGCATTTCCCTACATCCCGCTCTCACGCTTAAGAGTCGCGTAGCCCAGGTGCGCACGTTGCCACCCGGCAGTGGCATCTCTTACGGTCGCAGCTACGTCACAGACGCCACGGCACGCGTAGCATTAGTGCCCTGCGGCTATGGAGATGGGTTGATGCGCATCATTTCCAACCGCGGCGCCGTGCTGATCCGCGGCCAACGCGCTCCCATCCGTGGTCGTGTCACGATGGACACCATGGTGGCCGAGGTGACCCATATACCCGACGTGTGTGCGGGGGATGAGGTGGTGATCATCGGTCGCCAGGGAGATGAAGTTATTTCGGCAGAGGAAGTGGCTGCCTGGGCCGAGACGATCAACTACGAAGTGGTGACACACCTTCTTCCTAGATTGCCACGCGTTTACTGGCAAGATGGTCGTGTGATCGCCGTCAGCGAGGAACTATTCCCAGAAGAACGATTCTCATAAGAACATTGTAAGTCTGGTGCTTTGTTTTATGTAAAGCTTCTAATGAGAGCATAGTGGAGGCTGGACAGAAGATATGGGCGTCTACGCAAGTAAGTTTTTGCGGGTGGATTTGAGCCGCCGCACCTGGCACGAAGAGACTATTTCCGAAGAAGAGGTGCGCAAGTGGCTGTTGGGCTCCGGGTTTGCGGCGTGGAAATATTACCAGGAGATGGACGCGGCCATCCCGCCGCTCGATCCTGCCAGCCCGTTGCTGGTCTTCAACGGTCTGTTGGCCGGCACCTTTGCACCCACCGGCTGCCATACCTCGTGGTGTGGCCGCTCGCCGTTGACCGGCATCTGGAATGAGGCGACGGTGGGCCACCACTGGGGCGCCGAGCTGCGCGCCTGCGGATACGACGGATTGATCATCACCGGGCAGGCCAGTCAACCAGTCTATCTTTATGTCGACACTTTGACCAACACCATTGAGCTGCGCGATGCCACTCACCTATGGGGCAAGGATTATTTCGAGACGGCGGACACCTTGTTGGCCGAGACGGACCGCCGGGCACAGGTCGCCGGCATCGGCCCGGCGGGCGAGAATCAGGTCAAGATCGCCGGCGTGATGGTCGGACCGTCGCATTATGTGCGCGCCGCGGCACGGGGCGGCATGGGCGCCGTGTTGGGCAGCAAGCAGCTCAAAGCGATCGTCGTGCGCGGCAACCAGCGTCCTGATTATCCCGACCCGGTCGCCTTCCGCGAAATCGTGAAGGAGCAGAATGCCTTCATCAAGGAAAACTCGGTCGCCCTGTCCAATTTCGGCACCGCTGGCGGGCTGATCGGCGCGGAGAAACAGGGTGACCTGCCCATCCGCAACTGGGTGTTGGGCAGCTGGCCCGACACCGAAAAGGTCTCCGGCCAGACGCTCTACAGCAAGTACCTGGTGCGGCACACCTTCTGCCACGCCTGTCCCATCGGTTGCGGCAAGGAGATCGAGGTGCGCGACGGCAAATATGTCGTGCCGCGTGGCGAAGGGGTGGAATATGAGACGCTGGCCGGCTTCAGCGCGCTCGTCATGAACCCTGAGGTGGAGGCGGTCGCCCTGGCCAATTCCCTGTGCAACCGCTATGGCCTGGACACGATCTCCACGTCTTCCGCCATCGCCTTCGCTGTGGAAGCGTACGAACGGGAAATCATCGGCCCTCAAGACACCGGCGGGCTGGTGCTGCGCTTCGGCGACCAGGACGCGATCCTGGCGTTGATCGAGAAGATCGCCTATCGACGCGACATCGGCGACCTGCTGGCGGAGGGGGTGCGCGCCGCCGCCGAACGTCTGGGCGATGAGGCGAAGGAGTTCGCCGTGCACGTCAAAGGGATGGAAGTCCCCTATCACGATCCACGTGCCTTCGTCCATATGGCGGTCAACTACGCCACCGCTGCACGAGGCGCATGCCATCTGGAGTCGCTTTCCTACTGGAACGGC
>JBMFPH010000297.1:0-2877 GCA_049969215.1 Anaerolineae bacterium
GTAAGAGCCGGGCGTATGCGACGAATCAAGACTTCTTGCAAGACTTGCTCCATCTGGTGCGCGCCACAATCGAGGAATCAGGAGTTGATCCAGGGCGGATTCTGGGGGTCGGTGTGGCGATATCCGGCGTCGTGGACAGTCGGAATGGTTTCTGTTTCTTCTGTCCCAATATCCCGGGGGTGCGCGACCTAGCTGTAAAGCAGACCCTGGAAGCGGCTCTGCCTTATCCTGTTTTCGTGGCGGATCAATCCCATACCTATGCTCTGGCGGAGATGCGTCGGGGAGCAGCATGTGGGACGGAGAATTTCTTGCTGGTCACGGTGGGCATCGGCTTGGGCAGTGCGATCTGCATCGGGGGACAGGTTTATCAGGGCGGCATGGGGTTGTCACCCGAGCTGGGACATGTCACGGTGAGTAAGTACGGCCCCCTGTGCAGCTGCGGCAATTATGGCTGCTTAGAGGCAATGGCCTCCGGACCTGCGATCGTGCAGCGCGTGCGCCAAGCGTTGAGCGAAGGTCTTTACTCTTCCCTTGGCGCCCTTCGTCCCGATGAAATCACCGTGGAGGCCATCGCCCAAGCGGCACGTGCGGGTGATAAATTGGCTTTCTCCGCTCTGGACCGCACCGGTCAGTATCTTGGCATTGCGATCGCTACAGCGTTGAATCTATTGGGCCCCCAGCTGGTTGTGATCGGCGGTGGCGTGGCACGTTGTGGCGAGCTGTTGTTTGAGTCCATCAGACGCACGGTGAAAATTCATGTATTACACGTTATCTCGCCTCACGTGCGTATTGTCCCAGGCCTTTTGGATGAAAACGCCGCTGCGCTGGGCGCTGCGCTGGCTGTACTCGAGCTCGCCCTATCCCCTCAGAAAATTCTTTGACAAACTGACTCGCTGCTGGTACTCTAATGATTGAGATATACCTTTTTCGAAGACGAAAGGAGCACTGCTATGCCTCGCATGAAAGGGCCGGCCATTTTCCTCGCCCAATTTCTCAGAGATGTAGAACCCTACAATAACATCGAAAACATCGGTAGATGGGTTGCCAGCCTAGGTTACAAAGGTGTGCAGATTCCCACGTGGGATCGGCGTGTCTTCGATCTGGACCAGGCAGCACAATCCAAGACTTGGTGCGATGAGTACAAAGGAAAGCTGCGTGAGATGGGGCTGGAGATCACCGAGCTGCCGGGTTACCTGGCTGGACAGGTGCTGGCCATGCCACCAGCGTATGAGATGCTGTTCGAGGTGTTTCATCCCGCTGGGCTGCGTGGCGAGGCACGTACCGAATGGGCTGCTGGCGAGCTGCGCAAGTGCATTCGTGCCTCGGTAAATATGGGCACCACAGTGATCCCAGTGATGTCCGGCGGTTTTGCCTGGCATATGTTCTACCCATGGCCGCAGCGTCCCAAGGGTATCATCGAGGAAG
Source organism: Anaerolineae bacterium (assembly GCA_049969215.1). Classification (GTDB taxonomy): domain Bacteria; phylum Chloroflexota; class Anaerolineae; order 4572-78; family NAK82; genus NAK82. The sequence continues at coordinate 1,426 of JBMFPH010000297.1, forward strand.
CGTTTAAGGAACTCGCCCGCCGTTGGCGGCCGTTGCTCGACCTAGCTTACGAGAACGGATTGGTGTTTGCCTACGAACTGCACCCCGGCTCGGACGTGTTCGATGGCGCTACCTACGAGATGTTCCTGGAATATACCGACAATCACCCCGCCGCGTGCATCAATTACGACCCCAGCCATTTCGTGTTGCAGCAGCTGGATTATCTGGAGTTCATCCAGCTATATGGCGAGCGCATCAAGGGCTTCCATGTCAAGGACGCTGAATTTCGCCCCAACGGGCGTGTGGGTGTTTATGGGGGATACCTGCCTTGGGCCAAGCGTGCCGGGCGCTTCCGCTCGCTCGGCGACGGGCAGGTGGACTTCAAGCGCGTGTTCACACTGTTGGCCGAGGCAGGATATACCGGTTGGGCCGTACTTGAGTGGGAATGCGCAGTCAAAAGCCCAGAACAGGGGGCAGCGGAGGGCGCAGCCTTTATCGAGCGGCATATCATCGAGACCACCACAGTGGTCTTCGACGATTTCGCCAAGGTCGAGACCGATATTCAGCGCAATCGCCAGATCTTGGGCATCAGCTGAGTAGATGCAATCGGAGCTACCACTTGGTTTATTATCTCAGATCGACTAAGGAAAGGAGGTTCTGAATTCATGGAGTCCTGGAAGCGAAAATTACGATTCGGCATGGTGGGTGGCGGTCAGGGAGCTTTCATCGGCGCCGTACACCGCATTGCTGCCACCCTTGACCAGCAAGCGGAACTGGTCGCAGGCTGTTTCTCCCGTGACCCCGAGAACACCCGCATCACAGGTGAAAAGCTGTACCTGGATCCATCGCGCTGCTATCGCACCTACGAGGAGATGGCAGAGAAGGAAGCCAAACTCCCACCGGACAAGCGCATCGACTTCGTCAGCATTGTCACGCCGAATGTGTCACACTTCCCTATCGCCAAGACGTTCCTTGAGCACGGCTTCCACGTCGTGTGCGACAAGCCGATGACCTACACGCTGGACGAGGCGAAAGATTTGGTCAAGCTGGTCGAGCAGACAGGCTTGGTCTTCGGATTGACCCACAACTACACCGGCCACCCGCTCATCCGCCACGCACGGCATTTGTTCCAGAGCGGCGAGATGGGCACCGTGCGCAAGGTGATCGTCGAATATCTGCAGGACTTTCTGATGACGCCCCAGGAGAAGCTGGGCAGCAAGCAGGCGGCATGGCGCGTTGACCCGGCGCAGGCGGGCATCGGTGGCACGATGGGCGACGTCGGCACCCACTGTGTGAACCTGTTGGAGTACGTCACCGGCGACCCGATCGTGCAGATCTGCGCCGACAAGAGCACTTTCTTGCCAGGCCGCGTCCTCGATGAGGATGTGAACGCGCTGCTGCGCTTTAAGGGCGGTGGCAAGGGCGTGCTGACCATCAGTCAAGTGGCTTGTGGTGAGGAGAACAATCTCATCC
>JBMFPH010000298.1:0-2871 GCA_049969215.1 Anaerolineae bacterium
TTGCTGTTTTGCTTGGGCTGGTGGTTGGCTTGATAGTTTTGCAGCATCATCTCACTTCCGCGGCGATCGTCGCCGCAAACGGCATCGTCATGTTCTTCGTTGCGGGTGGAAGCATTTGGCAGATGCTGGTGTGCGGGGTTCTCGGCGGTGTTTCGATAGCGCTGCTTATTCTAGAATCTCCGTACCGGTTAGAGCGCGTCCTCACGTTCATGTCACCGTTCAGTGAACAGGTGGCAAAGGACTCGCCGTCTATTCAGAACCTGATTGCTCTAGCTTCAGGGGGTCTGACAGGGGTCGGACTCGGAGAGAGCCGAGGAAAATTTGGGTACGTTTCGGTGCCCCACAGTGATAACATTTTTGCCATTTTGGGCGAGGAAATGGGGTTGATCGGGTGCCTTGCGGTATTAGGATTGTTCGCTTTTGTTGCTTATCGGGGATTTCGCATCGCGATGAATGCTCCGGATATGTTCGGGACGCTGTTAGCCACTGGTATTACATTCGGGCTAGTCTTTCAGGCAATCTACAACATCGCTGTTGTCACGGCAACTGCACCTATCGCAGGCATCACCTTGCCTTTCATCAGCTATGGTGGCTCGTCTATGGTGGTGTCACTAGCAAGCATAGGCCTCCTTTTGTCCATTTCGCGAGCGACGATGGTGTCTGAAGAGACGAACCAACTCGCGGGAGGAGCTTTGAGCAGTGAGACTTATGATTTCTGGGGGAGGGACAGGAGGGCACGTCTATCCCGCACTCGCCGTGGTGGCCTATTTGATAGGCCAAGGTGAGTTGCGCTCCGTGCCTCCCGTTTCGCCTTCAGCTGTTTGTTGGGTGGGCAGCCATAACGGGATGGAGAAAGCACTTGTCGAGCGCAACGGTATCCCGTTCGTGGGTATCACAGCGTCAGGAGTGCGCGGACGTGGGCTGCTCCGAGCGATGCAAGGCATGATAACCTTGGCATATGGCTTTACCCAGGTGCGCCGTCTGATTTCAACATTTCAGCCGAACGTTTTGTTCGCAACCGGGGGCTACGTATGTGCACCAGTGGTATTCGCGGCGTGGCTGGCGCGTGTGCCGATTCTGATCTACTTGCCCGATGTGGAACCTGGCTTAACAATCCGGTTATTGGCGCGCTTGGCGCGTCGTGTGGCAGTCACCACAGCCGCATCAGTGCGATTCTTCAGGCCGGGCCAGGCCGTGGTAACCGGTTATCCAGTGCGGCGAACGCTGTGGGCCAACCACGACCCGATATCTGCTCGGGAGCGTTTAGGATTGGCGACTCAATCCCACGGAGGAAAAGAGCGGGTATTGCTGGTCATGGGTGGTAGCCAGGGTGCACGTAGCATTAACCGGGCAATCTGTGAGGGGATCGTGGAGCTATTGACAGAAGCACAGGTGATCCACCTCACGGGACGTCGAGACGCGGAATGGGTGCAGGAACGGCGAGCTACGCTGCCCAACACGCTTCGTACCCGTTATCACGTGCATGATTACCTGGAAGAAGAGATGGCAGACGCGCTGTTGGCGGCTGATCTGGTGATAGCTCGTGCAGGAGCTTCCACCTTGGGGGAGCTGCCCGCAGCAGGAGTCCCTAGCATATTAGTTCCTTACCCGTATGCTGGTGCGCATCAATGGGCCAACGCACGCTTCCTTGCGGACGCAGGGGCAGCGATGGTTGTGCCGGATCATTTGGTAGACAGCCAGTTGGTGCCAACGGCGATTTCCCTGCTCAGGGATGCTGATCGCAGAGCGGCAATGAGTCGCGCAGCGCGTGGTCTGGCACAACCGGACGCGGCTGAACGCATTGCTCGTGAGCTGAGGGAGCTAGCTTCATGACTCAATCGTTGCAGATTGATTATACGCTGGTCACTTATATCGTAGTCGGCATTTTCGCCCTGGTGGGTTTTATGCGCGGCTGGTGGAAAGAAGCGGTGACCACAGGGCTTCTTACTTTGTTGATCTTGGTGGTCAAGCGGCCGGAAGCGGCTGCCACAGTATTTGATTTCATTGATAAGCTGGTGATGACGGCATGGCAGGCACTGCAACGCGTGCGCGAGACATCTGATTTGGTCGCCTCTGCGCTGCCTGCTGAGGAACCACCCGTGATCGACGCCAAGCGGCAATCCATCTATATCATCATCCTAATTGTGGCTGTGATTGCTTCCTACTTTTTCAGCAAGATTGGCCTTACCCAGACTATGAGCGCTGGCGCACGTCTGATTGGTGCGTTGTTGGGCGCTTACAATGGATACATTGTGCTCAATCTGCTGGATTGGTTCATGCGGGGACGCCTGCCCGGCGCCGAGGAGGTGGCTGCCGCCGGTGCTCCGCCGAGTGAGGTTACGTTCACGGTGAAGAACCTACCGGCAACCAGGACCTTGGAGCAAGATGGGATAGTCTTGTTGATCTTGGCAGGTGGATTTCTTGTATTCCTTTTGGCGCTTGCGACTTCTATCAAATTGGGGCGCCAGCAACCACCTCTATATCGCAAAGCCGCGAAGAGAGAAACGCGTGAATCAGATCATGGCGACTGAGGGCAGAGTGCCCACTAAGCGTATTCACCTGGTAGGCATTGGAGGGGCCGGCCTTTCCGCGATTGCGCGTGTATTACTGGCACAAGGGTATCGCGTGTCCGGAAGTGACCTGTGTACTTCGGAGATGACCCGACAGCTGGAAGATCTGGGGGCGATAATACACATTGGTCATGCCACTGATCACCTTGGCCCAGAGGAAGATGCCGATCTGGAAGCCGTAATCATCTCCTCTGCCATAGCTGCGAACAACCCGGAAGTTTTGGAGGCACGTCGTCGCGGAGTGCCGATCTACAAGCGGGCGGAGTGGCTGAAACGTATCAGCGCTGAACGAGACCTGCGG
>JBMFPH010000299.1:0-2853 GCA_049969215.1 Anaerolineae bacterium
AGATTGCCCTGCCGGTCAGTCCAGCGGAAGTACCCTTGGAGACTTCGCCGGCGATGGAGGGGTTCTCCACTCGACAATACATGCTGCTCTTGGCATTTTTGCTCTGGATGAATATCGCGGTGCTGGGCTGTTTGTGTCTATTCGCCACACAGCGTGTTGTCCCTTGAGGGATAAGCGCGACAATTATCGTTAGATAGATCCTCTACTCCTCTTCTTCCTCGTCCTCTTCATTTAGGTCTTCAAGAGGAATTGAAAACATAATGCCATCCCACACGTCCATCTCATCAAGTGCATCTGCTGCTGCGTCACGCAACACCTCGTCATCACTTTCGTAGCACATCTCCAGGATACGGCGTGCTTCTTTGCCACCGATATTGCCCAACGCCCATACGGCCACTTGCTGTACTTCGCGATCCGGGTCATGGAGAGCTAATTTGGCCAGGCGTGGAACCGCGCTGGCGAGTTCCAGCTCGCCGCAAGCGCGGGCTGCTTCGTAGCGCAGCTCGGGATTATGACTTTCCAGCTCGTTCAACAACAAGTGTCGCCAATACGGATCAGCACTGCGCCCCATCGCAAAAAGAGCGCTGCTTTGCATCTTCTCATCTTCGCTGTCATACGCTTCGCGGATGATCTTGCGCACTCCCGCCTTGCCCGAATAGGCAATCGACTCAATGGCGCGGCGACGCACTTCAACCGTTTCAGCGGGATTGGCAATCGTGGCACGTAACGCTTCTTCGATACGCACACCGGTGGCACTGTCTAGCTTTTCTAGTTCCGCCAGTAGCACGAAGCGCCCTAGCGCCGCCGCAGCAGCCGCGCGCACGATTTCCGCCTCGTCCGACTGCATCATACGGATGAGTGGGGCGATCAATGCACGATCCTCGTTCTCCCAGAGACCCTCGATGGCAGCTGCGCGCACCTGGCTATCCTCATCTTCCATAGCCAAGAGAAATATCGGGTCGAAGTTGACCTCGAAGCTTTGTTCGGTAATCTCCGCCAGCTGGCGGATGATCAGTCGACGTCGTTCTGTTGCGATAGTGGCCCAAGCTGCACGAAACAAACCCAATTGCTCTTTCGTGATATCCGAGAGGGCATACAGATAGCGGATACGCAACCTTTCTTCGCTACTACCAATATGCCGCAACACCTCTTCGTACTTCATACCACCTCTCAATTCCAGGACTCTATTGCCAATAGAATACCCGCTTCTCGCTGGGTGGGCTCAGTGGCTCACCCACTCTCTCTCCGTTGGGACCCTCCGTAACCCGTTCTACATAGACATACCACTCATATGCCCGGCCGGTTTCCTGGTCTGCTTTCAGGTAAAAAAGATCGGCGGGCACAAGCCAAGCAGTCTCCTTCACGTTGTTGCCGCCACGTTGTGCGAAGACCCCATTTTCGGACCACGACAGGCGCACGGCATACCACTCATCCGCACGCAGCTCACCCGCAGGTTCCCAAGCCAGCACCACAAATTGGTTGCGCCCAATGAAGATCTGTTGGTCCGGCGGACCCAGGAGCACGGGTGCGCGAAAGCGCGGCGTTGGGGTAGGAGTTGGGGTTAATGTGGCTGTAGGTGTGGCGGTCGGAGTGGCAGTGGCCGGTAGAACAACTAGCGGTGTGTTGGTCACTGTCGGAGTGTTCGTTGGCGTGGCTGTGGGCGTGCTGGTCGAAGTTGCCGTTGGCGTCAACGTCGGTGTGGGCGTCGAAGTGGGTGTGCTGGTTGGAGTGACGGTGGGCGTCGGAGTAGGCATGAAAAAGGCCACTACCTCAACCGTCCTCTGTTCCAGCTCACTTCGCATCTGGAAGAGGCTCACACCGGCCAACACGATGATCAGTGTGACGAAACTCCACTTCAAATAGGGCCATAAGGGTATCAGGAAAGCAAACCAACGTGGCCGCAAGTCCGCTCCACAAGCGGCGCACACGCGATGAATGCCCGAATTCAGGTGCCCGCACACGCCGCAGCGAATATCACCGCTACTGGCTGGCCGCGGTTGTCCACATACAGGGCAGAGTGCCCACTCTTTCGCAACTTCAGCTCGACATCTGCGACAATAGTACGCCATAGGATCAGAACAGACTCGTCCAATCTATAGCAGTCACTGGCTGGATGATGTCGAAGTAACTGATGATCAGCATCAAAGTTACCAGCAATGCCAATCCAATAAAGTGGACAAAGCCCTCGCGCGCCGGATCCACTCGCTTTCCACGGATCGCCTCGATCACGATGAAGAGAATGCGTCCACCATCCAGAGCAGGTAATGGCAGCAAATTGGTGATCGCCAGTGCGGTGCTGATTAGACCGAGCAAGCTGAGGATGGGATACCACCAACCCATCTCCACTGTCGCCTGCACTGCCGACGCAGTTTGCTGGTAGATACCAAAGGGGCCAATCGGGCGTACGGCTTCAACGGGCAGAAGACCCCGCAGGATCAACAAGGGCACACTGATGGTCAACGCCACTGTGTTAAACACCTGTTGCACCCCCTTCCAGAGTGCCTCTCCCAAAGGATAGTACACGATGTCCACTTTCGAGATAGCCGCCTGGATGCTAACCCCCATCGCCCCTTCACCAGGGGGAGGGTTAGGCCGAGGCACAAGCGTTATCTGAAAGGTTTCTTCTCCGCGTCGAATTTCCAGGCGCACTTCCTTCCCCAACCGCTCTTGGGTCAGCGCCACCAGCTCCTCCGGGGAACGCACCGCAATCCCATCGATAGACTTGATGATGTCTCCGACACGCAGTCCCACTTGTTGAGCCGGCGAGCCCTCTGCTATCCCCAACACCATCACGTTGTCCATCGCCACCGGTTCAGGTGCCCCCAGCATAAATGTGGCCGTAAAGACTACCAC
>JBMFPH010000300.1:0-2834 GCA_049969215.1 Anaerolineae bacterium
ATCAGGTCTATCCTGATCCGGTGCCGGTACAGGTGACCAAAGTGTATGGCGGTGGCTGGGGCAGCGAGGTACCCATTGCAGTGCCAAACGAGGTACGCGTTGAGATGATTGCCCAGACATTGCCCGGCGAGGAGAAAGAGGCGTGCTGGCAGGAATTCAACGTGTGGCTGGAGAGTGTGATGGCGCGCCATCGCGAGGCGTTCCCCAAGCCCCCGCGTGTCGAGCAGAAGCTGCGTTGGATGTATCCCAGCCAGACCGATCCGACACACCCTTTGGTGACCACATTGGCCGCATGCGCCTCTCAAGTGTTGGGCCGCCAACCGACCATCAAGGGAGCACCCTATTCATGTGATCTGTGGGCACTCCATCGTCTGTTCGGCATGCCTGCCGTGGTCTTCGGGCCGACGGGGGGCAATTCTCACGCCGCTGATGAATACGTCGAGGTGGAAAGCCTCTTTGCCTTCCTGGAGAGCCTGTTGCTGTTCATCCTTGAGTGGTGTGAGGTGGCAGAATGAGCCGCTGGATCGATCTTTCCGGGCCGTTGTTCATCGGGATGTGGAGCTACAATATGTTAGGTGGGTTGCCGCGGCAGCTTACCGAGTATCACGTTGAGAAAGAGTTCCACATTGCCGAGGTAGGCTTCGAGTCGTTACGCTACGTGCTGAGCAGTCTGTCGGGCACCTATCTGGAAACAGCGGGTCATCTCATTGAGGGAGGGCCTGCCCTGTCCGACTTCCGCATAACCGATTTCATCCGCCCCGCTGTGGTATGTCATCTGCCACGCAAGGGACCACGTGAGCTCATTCGACGTGCCGAGTTAGAGGCACACTGTCCGCCGGTGCGCCCAGGTGACGCGCTGCTGATCGAATGTGGTTGGGGAGCACAATGGCGCTCCCCCAACTTTGTGAGCGATGGTCCCGCTTACCACCCCGACTGCGCCGAGTGGCTCTATGCGCAGCCGTTCAGCATCTTGGGCGTGGACGTGCCGTGCATGCAGGCGCCTTATCCCTTGCCGGATGACAGCCAATACAAAGGCAATATCCTGTTGCCCATCTTTCAGAAAGGGGTGTTGCTGCTGGCACCACTGGTCAATCTGGATCAGGTGACGACGGAACGTGGGGAGCTCATCGCGCTGCCCTTGTACGCCGAGGGCGTCAGCGGGGCGCCATGCCGCGCTATCTTTCGGGAAGAAAGCACCTAGAGGTGTGCTCTCGCCCCGGTTGTTCTCGCAGCGCCGGGGCGAGAGCACGTATCAAAGCTTACTCAAAGTCTTGAACGGAGACCACCTTGCCGGTGGCGGCAGAAGCTTCCGCCGCCAGGCAAGCTTGCACCGCTGCCATCGATTCCTCCGGCGTGATAATGGTGGGCGGCGTTTTGTCCAGGATGCAGGTGATGAAGTAATTCAGCTCCTCCGCCAATGCACCGCCGCGCACACCTGGACGAATCTCAGGCCAGTAGGTGGGATCCGGGGTGTACGCTCCATTCTTGTCCACCACGGACACGGGCGGGTAGGTCTCCTGTAAATAAACTCCACCCTCCGTGCCGATGATCTCCATCCGTTCATCGGGGAAGTAACCCTTGTGATCCGGCATACACCAGACGTTTTCCAGCACGCCGATGGCACCGCTATCGAAACGATACATTGTCCATCCGAGGTCGGGATACTTGTGCCCATGCACGTTGAGCGTCTGAGCATAGGCACTCACAATTTTGGCGCCGGTGTACCAGAGCATGATGTCGGTGTCGTGCACGCCATCGCCGATGATCGGCCCGATTTTGGGCAGTACCTGTGCACCGACGGAGACCGGCACATTGCGGCGAGCATAGATGGAGACGATCTTGCCAATCTTACCAGCGGCGATCTCGCGCTTCACGGCGGCGTAGCGTGGGTTGAAGCGCACAATGTGACCTACCATGAAGAACTTGTCGGACGCTTTGGCCGCTTGCACGATAGCGCGACAATCTGCCACGGTGGAAGCCATCGGCTTCTCCAGGAAGACATGTTTGCCCGCCTTGATCGCGGCCAGGGTGGGCGCTGTGTGCTGATCCCACATCGTGGTGATGCTCACCGCCTCCAGCTCGGGGTCGGCCAGCATCTCGTTGTAATCGGTGTAGAGATTGGTCACGCCGAACTTTTTGCCCAGTTCCTTGAGACGTGACTCGGTGCGCGTGCAGAGCGCGTATAGCTCCACGTTGGGCAGGCCGGCGAGTGCCTCACCGTGATATTCGCCGAACCAGCCCAGCCCAATGATGCCATATTTGACCTTCGCCATGGTGCCAGAACCTCCTTGTCGAGAACCTCACCTTTGCCCGGCAGAGGGCTTATGACGAGCCACCCTTGTGCCAGTCCTTGCCCACTTTGCTTTCCATGAATTCCCAGACGACGCCGTCTTTGTGCACAAAGACCACGCGCAAGTCCGGAGTAGGATGGAAGGGCCCCAAAACCACCTCGGCGCCTTCGATCTCCTTCTCCAGGTTGTCCACGCGAAACGCGATGTGTGGCAATGTGCGCAACGGACCCGTGACCGGGCTGTCGGGCTCATAACGTAGGTATTCCACCATCTGCGGACTGTTGGCCGGATTGGTGACCCACACCCGGGTGGACTCGACGAACATCTCGTCGGGATGTTTTTCGGTGGTGGGCAACCCGATGTGGTCAAACTCTCTCATTTGAAACCCTCCTCTTTGTCAAACGCACACTGCACCGAGCCGCTCACACTGGACGGTGGAGGTGCAGTGGGGAATCGCTCAGCTCATATGGATTTCCACGTTGTCCGCCACACCACCGAGGAGTACGTAACGGGTGGGCGCTGTTTGCAGGATCGAGCCAGGCA
>JBMFPH010000301.1:0-2788 GCA_049969215.1 Anaerolineae bacterium
GGTACGCTGCTATGTCGTTGCAGCTGGGTATAGAACCACATCAATCCGAAGGTGAAGATAATCTGGAGCGTAGAAAGGGCAGCTGCCACCGGCAGATTAAAATAGTTGACCGTCTGACGATAGATCTCCACTTCGAGTGTGGCAAAACGCGGTCCCCCCAGAATGAGAATCACCCCGAAGCTGGTAAAACAGAAGATAAACACGAGTAACGCAGAGGCGGTCAATGCTGGCAGCAGCAGTGGCAAGGTCACATGCCACCATACGACATACGGACGGGCGCCCAGGACACGTGCTGCTTCCTCGATGCGGGGGTTAAGGTTAGCCCAGAAACCACTCACAATGCGCAAGACCACCGCATAGTTGTAGAAGACATGGGCTACCAGGATGATCCAGATGGTATGCTGCAAGTCGACCACGGGTTCGGAACGGCCAAGCAACGCCATTAGAAGCAGGTTGAGGCGTCCCTGCGGCCCCAGCAGAGCGGTGAACGCATTAGCCACCACCACGGTAGGCAGCACAAATGGGATGGTTGTCAACGCTTGCAACAGCCATTTACCGCGAAAACGGTAGCGTGCGAAGATGTAGGCACCCGGCAACGCCAGCACCACCGTCAGGAAGGTAGACAACGCTGCCTGCCAAACGGTGAAACCCAATGTGCGCAAATAATACCCGCTGCTGACCAACTTGTGCAGTGCTCTCAGATCGATCACTCCCTCCGGAGCAAAGCTGACCGCCAAGATGGACAGCAGCGGATAGAAAAAGAACAGGGCCAGGAATATCAGCGGGATGGCATAGAGTATCCCGGCAAGCAGCTGGTGACGGATCATGTCGCTATCACCGCAACATGACCTCCGTCCACTCCTCGATCCAGCGCTCGCGATTTGCCTCGATCGCCTCGGGAGGTACCACCGCTGTTTGCTCGGGGATTTGGGCAAATTTCACAAATACCTCCGGCAGGCTCGCATTGAGATTAGCCGGGAACATGAACATGTTAAGCGGAATGTCCTCCTGGAAGCGTTTGCTCAACATGTAATCTACCAGCTTTTCGGCCAGCGAGCGATGAGCGGTGCCCTTCAATATTCCCACGAACTCCACCTGGCGGAAGCACGACTCATCCGCAGTGACCGCCGCAGTGGGAGCTTCCTCCAATGGCTGCTCGGCAAAATAGACCTCCGCTGGTGGACTGCTGGCATAGCTTACCACAATAGGACGGTTGCCATCCGAAGCGGCTGAGAAATGGCCCCAATACGCCTCTTCCCAGCCGTCCACCACCAGCACATCGTTGTCGCGCAGCGCACGCCAGTAATCCAGGTACTTGTCCTCACCGAAGTGACCGATGGTTGTCAATAGAAAGGCCAGTCCAGGTGAAGAGGTCGCCGGATTCTCCACCACGGTCAGCCCCTTGTACGTCGGATCGATGAGCGATTCCAGATTATATGGTGGGGTGATCTCTTTCTGGGCGAACCACTCCTTGTCATAGTTTAGGCAGACGTCGCCGTAGTCCACCGGCAACAGACGATTCTGAGTATCTAGCTGCAGATCATCGCGGATCTCGTTCAGCATGGGCGATTCGTAAGGCTCGAAGATGTCCGCCTGCAGCGCACGGCTAAGGAAGGTGTTGTCCACACCGAAGAAGAGATCCGCCAGAGGGTTATTCTTACTCAGGATAGCCTGGTTGAGCGCCGCACCGGCATCGCCCGAAGGGAGCAGTTGTACGCGTACTTGATTGGCCAGCTCGAACTCACGCAACACCGCTTCACTGATATTGAAGCTGTCGTGCGACATAAGAGTAATGGTAGGCGCATCCGGAGGTAATTCTAGTGTTGCGGTGGGCTCCGGCGTGACAGTCTGCGGTAACGGTGATGAGATGGCTATGGATGGCATAACCGACATTCCCGCCAGTGTTGCGAACACACTGATCATCAAAACCAGAAGGGTCAAATGGAACCATGCTCGCCTTTCCATTGTCCTTTCTCCTTTCCTTACACTGTTTATCGTGCACAATAGAGAAGCCACCTGACCCTTACGGTAGGTGGCTTCACAATCTGATCAGCAAAGTCCCTCCGCTGGCATTACCCAGGTCAGGTTCAAGGGGTCGAGGCATCAATCGGGCCTCCTCTCAGCCGGGCTCACCCAGCTCCCCAGCGCGATGTGCTATTCAATTTCTATAAACTATTTTATGATCACTTGCCACAATTGTCAAATGGGAACTGTAGAAGTAGGTCCAGCGTCTATGAAAACGTAATCACGTAACACAGATTGGAGCGGAGACCAACCGAGCGCGATATGAATCGGGATCAAGGAAGGAGAGAAATCAATGTGCGTACGATGGTTGCTGATGGGCCTCATCGCGATAGGGCTGCTGTTCGCCAGTGTAACCCCCGCAGCGGCGGATGGGGTCATTATCCCCGACACACCTGTCACCAGTTACCTGACGGTCAAGTACCATCGCGTTACCGTCACGATCCAGGATCAGGTAGCTGTCACCTACATTGATCAAGTGTTCGTGAACGATACGGGAGGCACGGTCGAGGGCAGTTATCTGTTCCCGCTACCCGAAGAGGCAGCCATTTCGGAGTTCACGATGTGGGTGGACGGCCAGCCCATTTCAGGCCAAATTCTCACGCGCGACGAGGCGCGCCGTCGCTATGACGAAATCGTGCGCGGGCGACGCGATCCCGCCCTGCTCGAATATGTCGGTCGTGACCTGTTCCAGGCTAGCATCTTTCCCATCGCACCGGGCGAAGAACGACGCATTGGGTTGAAATATGCCCAGGTGTTATCGGCT
>JBMFPH010000302.1:0-2457 GCA_049969215.1 Anaerolineae bacterium
GTGTGCGGGAGTCGGGTTCGATCTTCGCCGTGCCCATCTATTTCTTCCTGATCACCATGTTCCTGACAGTAATTCTGGCTTTTTATCGCTACTTGAGTGGTGATCTGGGCACTGTCATAAACCCACCCGCGATGGAGGTGGGCAAAGAGGTGGCGGTTATCACACCCTTTTTGCTCCTGCGCGCTTTCTCGAGCGGCACGGCTGCGCTTACCGGTGTCGAGGCGATCTCGAATGGGATCCCAGCCTTTAAGGAGCCGCGCAGCCGCAATGCTGGTATCACGCTCATCTGGATGTCTGGTATCCTGGGCACCCTTTTTCTGAGTATCTCGTTCCTGTCGGTACACATTGGTGCCGTGCCTGCTGAAACGGAGACAGTTATCTCTCAGTTGGCACGCACCACGCTTGGTGGTCATGGTGTCCTCTACATGGCCGTCATCGCCGGTACGACTGTTATTCTGATCTTGGCAGCCAACACATCTTTCGCTGATTTCCCTCGACTGAGTGCTCTGGCCGCCCGTGATGGCTTCCTGCCACGTCAACTGGCCTACCTGGGCAGCCGGTTGGTTTTCTCGCGTGGCATCATTCTCTTGTGCATTGCTGCTTCGTTGTTAATCATCGTTTTCCAGGCCAGCGTCAATGCTCTGATCCCACTGTATGCCATCGGGGTGTTTCTTTCCTTTACCCTTTCCCAGGCCGGCATGGCCCACCGTTGGTGGAAGATCGGTCATATCCCACCTGGTCAGGAGGTTAGGGAGCGCGGCTCAACGGTGCGCTATGAACCGGGTTGGCAGGTGCGTATGGCGATCAACGGATTCGGTGCGGTGTGCACGGCGGTGGTGGTGGGTGTGTTTGTCGTGACCAAGTTCACCCAGGGCGCATGGATCGTATCGGTATTGATCCCTGCGCTGGTGGTGATGTTCAGCGCGATCCACCGACACTACCGCCACGTTGCAGCGCATCTCTCGCTGGAAAAACATGGGGTTCCGCCCCCCGTATCGCGGCATCGCGTCATTCTTCCCATCGGTGGTGTGCATCGTGGCACGTTGGCTGCTCTGCGCTATGCGCGCTCGTTGTCGCAAGATGTGACCGCTGTGTATGTTTCCATTGATGCGGAAGAAGCAGAAAAAGTGCGTGCCAAATGGGAGACCTGGGGAGAAGGTGTGCGTTTGGTGATTCTTGATTCTCCCTACCGCCAGATGTTGGGACCACTCCTGGATTATATTGAGCGGATGGATGCTACGCGCCAACCGAATGAGGTGATCACCGTTGTCGTACCACAATTTATCCCGCGCAGCTGGTTAGCTAACTTGTTGCATACCCAGACCGCCTGGATGTTGCGCGTCGCGCTGACTATGCGGCCGGGCTTGGTGATTGTGGACGTGCCCTATCACATTGACTGACAAAGCAAAGGGGCCATTCCGAGGTGGAGAAATAGCCCATTTCCTTGCGGGCGATCAGCCTATGTAGTACCTATTACCTATTGCGTTTTGGAGGCTGCTCCTGTATTATGGAGGCAGATAATCTTAAAGAGAAAGGAGGTGAAAAGAGATGTTGTACCTTCCGCGTGAGAAAGGCCAGGGGCTGGTAGAGTACGCGCTGATCCTCGTCCTGGTTGCCATCGTGGTGATCGCCATCCTGCTTCTGCTAGGCCCGGTCGTCGGTAATGTGTTCAGCAACATCGTGAGAAACTTGTAGTTGGTTTTTCCTAATTTATTCGTTTGGATATAGTTCCATATTCATTTGGCCTCATCTCAGATGAGGCCTTTTTCATCTCGAAATGCTTCAGGGTTAGCAATTCGCCTCTTCCTGCTCCGGCGGGTCATTTACTGCGGTGATAGATTCAGGTGTGATCTCAAGATCTGATGGTGATGGTATTTCAGCCGGTACAGCATCCAATTTTGTGGTATGAAGCACAGTTTCGGGATACTTGATACGCGGATGGAAGGCACCCTGCAACATCTGCACGAACGTCTCTCGAATCTCGTTTAACTCGCTCATCGTGAGATCGCATTCGTCCAACTCACCGCTTAAAAGGCGTTCAAGGATCACTTTGCGCACGATGTTGTCGATTTCTTCGACAGAGCTTGGATTGCTTGCACGTACCGCCGACTCGCTGGCATCGGCAAGCATGACGATGGCTGTCTCTTTGCTTTGAGGACGGGGCCCAGGGTAGCGGAAGGCTTCTGTATCCACTTGGGCGGGATCTCCAGCTGCTTCCAGCGCCTTGTTGTAAAAGTAACGAGTCAGACCGGTGCCTTGATGCTCCGCTATAAACGCTTGTATATCGGGGGGCAAGCGATACTTCTTAGCCAGCTCAAGGCCGTCATACACGTGGCTCACAATAACGCGAGCGTTGGTGTAGGGATCCAGACGCTCCCGGACAGGATTGCCGTACATCTGGTTTTCTACGAAGAAATAGGGACGCACGATTTTGCCGACGTCGTGATAGTAGGCACC
>JBMFPH010000302.1:2467-2777 GCA_049969215.1 Anaerolineae bacterium
GACGAGCAAGCTGTGGTGATAGGTACCCGGCGCTTTCAACAAGAGCTGGCGCAGGAGGGGTTGTGTCGGGCGCGCAAGATCTAGGAGTTGTAAAGATGTGGTGATGCCAAACACGGAACCAGCCACGAAGAAGATCAACAAGGGCAAACTAGCAGACAGAACTCCATTCGCAAATGCAGCGCCTAACAATTGCAGCAGACCCAGCGGGTCAATCGCTCGCGCAGGGACGCGAAAGATCAGAATCACCAGCATATTGCAGAGCGTCACGTAGATGCCGGCCCATAACAGACGATTGACACGCTCGACACGC
>JBMFPH010000303.1:0-2774 GCA_049969215.1 Anaerolineae bacterium
CGTGGCACCCAGAAAACCGTGTTGGAGCGCAAAGCTCCGCCCACCTTCGACGTGTTGGTGGAGATTCAGTACCGCTGGAAGCTGGTCGTATACCACAATGTTGCCCAGGCGGTGGATGACTTCTTGCGCGGGCGCACACCGCAAGGCGAGATACGCTACCGGGATGAAAACGGTGTCATTCACATCGAGCCAGCGGCACCTTCGCGTCCTGCTATTCCGGCACCTGTGGGCCTTGCATTCAGTGCACACGATCAATCTTCGGTGGAACAAATAGGTGCTCCCGAATCTCAGGTGTCATTGCCGTATCCGCGTGAGGCAATGCGCATATTCCCTTACGGTATCAGCCAAGCGCGCCTCCGTCAAGCAGCTGCCGGACTGCAGCTCCCCATTCGGATCGTGGATGACGTTCACCAGGCTGACGTGGTGATCACTCTCAAAGCGCACTATCGCAAGCGAGTACAGCCGGTGTCGGATGCCGAAAGCCTTGGCGTGCCGATTTATGTATTGCGCTCCAACACGATTACCCAGATGCAGTCCAGCCTTATCGACATCTTCAACCTGGGTGACAAAGAGGTGGATGCTTTTGCCATCGCGATGCGTGAGACGCAAGACGCAATCCGCAAAGTCCTGGAAGGAGCGCGTGCTGTGGACCTCTCGCCGCAGAACTCCCGGATACGCCGTTTCCAGCATGAAATGGCACGTCAGTTCAATTTGGTGTCGCACAGCTATGGCCGCGAACCGCAACGTCGGGTGCGCATTTACCAAGGGTGAGGCATGACAGGCTTGTTTATTTCCTTCGAAGGGCTGGATGGCAGCGGCAAGACCACACAGATTGCCAGGTTGGCGCAGCGGCTGCGCGCAGCGCACCACGATGTGCTGCTCACGCGCGAGCCAGGTGGCACCGCAATCGGTGATCAGATCCGTTCCATTCTGCACGACGTGCGAAACTCCGAGATGACCGCGCTGGCCGAGTTTCTACTATATTCGGCATCGCGTGCCCAGCTGGTGCGTCAGGTCATCCGCCCTCACTTGGATCGCGGTGGCACGGTGCTATGTGATCGTTTCGCCGATTCAAGCATTGCTTACCAGGGATATGGCCGCCAGTTGGACCTGGACTGGGTACGCGCGGTCACGCGCCTTGTCACCGAGGGGGTCGTGCCGCACCTGACCATTTATCTCGACCTGCCTGTTGAGGTCGGTCTGGCACGTAAGCAGGCCGCTTTTGCCGCGCAACAAGGAGAACGCAATCGGCTGGACCTGCAACCGCTCGAGTTCTACCAACGAGTGCGCGATGGATATCTCAGCATGGCCCGTGCCGAGCCGCAACGTTGGTTGGTGGTCGACGCTACACAGCCCATTGATCAGATCCAGCAGTTCATTTGGGAGCGCCTGCGACACGTGTCGCTGGAAATTGGGGAGGCTGCGAGAAAATGAAACTGGTGATTGCTATTGTCAACAGTCAGGATTCGCGCCCCTTATTGGATGCCCTGATGCGCGAGGGGCACCGTGCCACGCTGATCAGCACCACCGGCGGGTTCCTGCGTGAGGGTAATGCTACGGTATTCATCGGAACATCCGATGAAGCCTTGGAAAACGTGCTGGGGATCATCCGCCAGAACTGCCACACGCGCACCAAGTATGTCAACCCTCTCCCGCCGGTGATGGAACCCGGCGAGATGTATCTGCCCAATCCGGTGGAAGTAGAAATAGGCGGCGCGATTGTTTTTGTGATGGACGTCGCCCGCTTTGAAAAATTCTGATAAGGACCGATGAAGCTGTGCTTAATCGAGGTAGGAATCGTCTTCTGCGCCTGACTCGGGCCCTGCCAGCTCAGGGAGCGCTTTTTCGATCTCCTCCGGGCTTTGTCCAGATTCCAGGCGATCGACCACTTCGTCAAACTCAGGGCCAAGATCCTCACCTACCTCCTGACCCATTCTGCGCATCCAGCGTCCCAGGGAGCGGGGATCGTTCTCATCCAGATCGCCGAACTGGCTGGGATCGCTCAGATCATCCAGGCGACTCTCTTCGGAGCGCACCAGGCGCACCCGGGATACTATCCGGCTGAGATTCTCACTTCCACAGCGAGGGCAGCGCGCCGTGCCTTGTTCTGCCTCCGAGAAAGTGCGCCACCAGATGCTGACACGTCGCCGGCATTGATGACATCGATACTCGTAGATAGGCATGTTGCTCTGTCCTCCACCATGCTAACCGGAATGCTACCTTATTATATCCCAAACCAGGCGACATGAAAACTCTCGGAGAGAAAACACCCATGCATCGCTTGCTCGATCCATATCAACCAATACCCAATCCTCTCTTGGTTATTATCTCTGGTCCTTCCGGAGTTGGCAAAGACACCGTGCTCAGGCGTATGAAAGAGCGCGGTTATCCCTTCCACTTCGTCATCACCACGACTGATCGGGCACCCCGTCCCGGCGAAGTGCACGGTCGAGATTACTTCTTTGTCTCCACGCGCGAGTTCGAACGCATGATCGAAGCTGGGGAACTGCTCGAGCATGCGGTTGTGTATGGACAATACAAGGGGATCTCAAGGGCGCAGGTACGAGAGGCTTTGGACAGTGGTCAGGATGTCATCATGCGCATCGATGTACAGGGTGCTGCTACCATCCGACGTCTGGCACCCGAAGCGGTTTTTATCTTTCTGACCTGTGAGTCCGAGGAGGCATTGGTGTCTCGTCTCAAGGCACGCGGTACGGAGACAGAGACAACTCTGCAGGCACGACTGGCTGTGATCTCACAAGAGTTCCAACACC
>JBMFPH010000304.1:0-2761 GCA_049969215.1 Anaerolineae bacterium
GGGCAGTTCCCCGAAGCGTGGGCGGCGCTGCGCCAGGCGCCCTCTTATATGGCGGCCCTCCAGTCCGATCCGCAGATTGAGGCAGCGGAACAGGCAGTGCAGGCAGCGCCCACTTCCGCCGAGGCGCATTTCAAGCTGGGCAGCGTCTGGGTGCGCGCCAACCTGCTCACCCTCGCCGAAGCGGCCTTCCGCAAAGCGATCGCGCTGGACGCGCAGTATGTGGACGCCTATGTCAACCTGGGAGTGACGCTCTACCAGATGGGGCGGCTGGACGAGGCGCTGCAAGAATACGACGCCGCCCTGGCCATCGCACCGGACGACGCAGCGCTCCACCACAACAAGGGAGCGGTGTACGTGCAACAGGCACTGCAAAGCCAGCCCCCGGACAAGGAACTGCTGGATAAGGGGCTCCGTGCATTTCAGCGCGCGCTGGAGATCGATTCCCAGCTGCCGCAGGCCTATTTCAGCATGGGCGTCGTCTACGACCTCCAGGGGAAGCGGCAAGAGGCGCTCGAGATGTTCCGGCGCTTCCAGGAGCTGGACGACGGCAGCGATCCCCAGGCGACGGCGATGGCGCGGCAATACATCGAGAAGCTGGAGCAGGCGCCCTAGCTGGAGCGGGGTATCCTCTCACGAGTGGGGGTTCGTCACCGTCACCGCGCCGCGCGCATCCGCAAGCGGCAGGGATTTTACCGCCGAGCACACCGAGAGCGCAGAGAATGAACAGGGGAAAAACCTCGGCGTGCTCGGCGTTCTCTGCGGTGAATCTTGTGCCGCTCCCTGACGGTCGCGGCGCGGATTAGTGGTCGCGGCGCGGATAAGGGATCACGACGCGGATCAGGAGTCGCCGGCGACGAGGGTTGCCTCTGCAGCCGGCAGCTCGGCCGGCGCGGCAGAGGACGTGACGTGTTCCATGCTGACTCGCGCGCCGCACTGCAGACACTGCGCCGTGCGTTGATTGGCCACCACCAACAAACCGCCACACTCCGGACAGGGCTGGGGTAAGGGCCGCTTCCAGCTGGTGAAGTTGCAGGTCGGATAGTTGATGCAGCCGTAGAAAACGCGCTTCTTGCGCGTCCGGCGTTCCACGATGTCGCCACCGCATTGGGGGCAGATAGCGCCGGTCTTCTCCAGGTAGGGCTTGGTGTTGCGGCAAGCGGGATAGTTGGAGCAGGCGATGAACTTGCCGAAACGCCCCCACTTCACCACCATCGGATGTCCACACAGCTCACAGTTCTCACCAGTGGGCGGCTCGACCATCTCCACTTTGGCCATCAGACGCTCCGCACGTTGCAACGCCTGTTCGAACGGCGTGTAGAACGCCCGCAGGACCGGCACCCATTCTTGCTCGCCACGGGCGATGCGGTCCAGGTCTTCCTCCATGCGCGCAGTGAAGTCCACATTGACGATGTCCGGGAAGTGCTCCACCAGCAAGTCGTTCACGATGAAACCCAGCTCGGTGGGATAGAGGCGGCGGTCAACGCTGGTCACATAGCCGCGCTCCTGGATGGTGGAGATGATGGGCGCATAGGTGCTGGGCCGGCCGATGCCGTACTCTTCCAGGGCACGCACCAGGGTGGCTTCCGTGTAGCGCGGCGGTGGCTGGGTGAAATGCTGTTCCGGCAACAAGCGCACCAGATCCAGGATTTCGCCGATCTGCACTTCAGGCAACGTTTGCTCTCTCTCCTCCCCCGGCGCCGCATCCTCGTCGCGGCTCTCCTCATACACGGCGAGGAATCCGGGCACCCGCACCCGGCTGCCGCTGGCGCGCAGGAGATAACGCGCCTCCGCCGCCAGGCGGCTCCATTGGGCGGTGGACTTGAACGCATCGGATGCGAACGTCTCCTCCCGCCAGCTGGGATCGGCAGCAACTTCGACCGTCATCGTGTCGTAGATGGCAGGTGCCATCTGGCTGGCGACGAAACGCTGCCAGATGAGTGTGTACAGGCGCAATTGCTCCGCGCTCAGGAAGGGTTTCACCTTTTCGGGCTCACGCATCACGCTGGTAGGACGGATCGCCTCGTGCGCTTCCTGTGCCCCTTTCGCTTTTGTCCTGTAGATGGGCGGGTGAGGTGGCAACGCTTCCTTGCCGTAGCGCGCTGCGATAAACGCGCGCGCTTCCTCCTGTGCCGCAGTAGCTACGTTGGTGCTGTCGGTGCGCATATAGGTGATCAAGCCCACGCTGCCCTGAGGCCCCAGATCGACGCCTTCGTACAGCTGCTGAGCAATGCGCATCGTGCGCGCGGCAGTGAAGCCCAGACGCCGCGACGCCTCCTGCTGCAACGTGCTGGTGGTGAACGGTGGCGCCGGCTTGCGTCGACGCTCTCCCCTGCGCACGTCGACCACCAGATAGAGGGAACGCTCCAGCTCCTCCAGAACGGGTTGTACGGCAGACTGGTTCTTCAGCTCCACCGCCTGGCCGGCGATCTTGACCAGCTTGACAATGAAGGTTGGACGTTCCTCCACACGCCTGGCCAGCTCCGCTTCGATTGACCAATATTCTTCGGGCACGAACGCCGCAATTTCGCGTTCCCGTTCCACGATCAGGCGCACCGCCACGCTTTGCACGCGGCCCGCCGAAGTGCGGTTGCGCACCTTTTCCCACAGGAGTGGGCTGAGCTTATACCCGACCAGCCGATCCAGAATGCGGCGCGCCTGCTGGGCGTTCACGCGGTTCATGTCGATCTGCTGCGGATGGCTGAAAGCTTCCCGGATCGCCTGCTGGGTGATCTCGTGGAAGACCACCCGACGGGCGGCCTGC
>JBMFPH010000305.1:0-2746 GCA_049969215.1 Anaerolineae bacterium
AGCTGCCATGGCCAACACGCTCTTCTTGCGATTAGAGGGGCCCCTCCAACCGTGGGGCGAACGTGCACGCTGGAGGGTACGGGACACCGCGCCAGAACCCACCAAGTCGGGGGTGGTGGGCTTGCTCGCATGCGCGCTCGGCCTGCAGGCAGACGCAGACATCCAGGCGCTCACCCGCCAGGTGCGCGTCGGGGTGCGCTGTGACCTGCCCGGCGAACTGGTGCGCGATTATCACACGGTCGTCGGCGGCGTGCTGAGCGCCGAGGGAAAGATCAAGCGGACGCCATCGACCGGCAAGATCGAGACGGTGGTCTCCGAACGTTATTACCTGGCGGATGCTTCGTTCCTGGTCGCAGTCCAGGCGCCACCCGAATTGATCGAACGCTTGGCCGAAGCGGTGCAACATCCGCACTGGCCGATCTACCTGGGACGCAAGAGCTGCGTGCCCACGCAGCCGGTTTTTGCGGGCACGGGCGACTATCCCACCCTTTTGGATGCCCTACAGGCGGCACCGCGCTGCGACCGCTGGCCCGCAGACCAGACGATGCACATCCGCGCTGTGGTGGAGTGTGCCCCGCGCGAGGGGGTGCGCCGGCGCGATGAGATCCTCTCGCGTGCCTTCCGCACCTATACCACCCGCTACACGCACGACCTTGCGTTGGAGTTCCCACCCGTGGACGGAGAGATGGAAGAGGAGGTGTAGAATGTATCTCTCCCGGCTGATCCTGGATCCGCGCTCACGGCGTGTCCGCCGTGAGGTGAGCGAACCCTATGAGATGCACCGTACCTTGCTCAAGGCGTTTCCACCCGCCGCCGCAGGCGGGCCGGGACGTGTGCTCTTCCGCGTCGACATGCCCCCCGTGTACTATGCCGGGCCGGCGCACTTCATCGTGCTGGTACAGTCGGAATATATGCCAGACTGGAGCTTCCTGGACACCCTCGAACGCTATCTGCTGCCCGGGGTCGCCGACAACCCCGCTGTCAAGCCTTTCACACCCGCTTTCACGCGCGGACAGCCGCTGCTCTTCCGGCTGCGCGCCAATCCCACCGTCAAACGCGACGGCAAGCGGTGTGGGCTGTACCGCGAGGAAGAGCAACGCGCATGGCTGGAGCGCAAGGCCGCACAAAACGGCTTTTCCGTCCTCGGCGTCCTTGTCCAGCGCGAGGGCATCGTCGGCGGGCGCATCTGCCGTGCCCCGGAAGAGGTGCATCCATTGCGTCTGCTGGCGGTGCGCTTCGACGGTCTGCTGCGGGTGGACGACCCAGAACGCTTTCAGGACGCCCTGCGCCAGGGTATCGGCAGCGGCAAGGGGTTGGGCTTCGGGTTGCTATCCCTGGCACGACCACGATGGTGAACCATGCGCAACCTGCACGCCCTGCCCCAGCTGGCAGATAGCCTCAGCTATCTCTACCTGGAGCACGGCCGGCTGGAACGCGACACCCATTCCGTGGTCTTCATCGACGCCGAGGGTGGCTGCACCGCCATCCCGGTCGCGACGTTGGCTGTGCTGATGCTGGGCCCCGGCACCAGCGTCACCCACGCTGCGGTGAAGACGTTGGCGGAAAACGGGTGCCTGCTCCTCTGGACAGGTGAAGATGGCATGCGGCTCTATGCCCAGGGCAGCGGTGAGACACGCAAGGCCTATCGCTTGCTCCATCAGGCACGGATGGCCACCGACCCGGCGCAGCGCCTGGCGGTCATCCGTCGCATGTACGCTGCGCGCTTCGGCCAGCCCTGCGACCCTAGCTGGACTCTGGAACAAATCCGTGGCATGGAAGGGCAACGCGTGCGCCAGGCATATGCCAAAGCGAGTCAAGAGTACGGGGTTCCGTGGCATGGACGCCGCTATGATCGCACCAACTGGGCACGCAGTGACCCCGCCAACCGTGCCCTTTCGGCGGCGAATGCCCTGCTGAGCGGAATATGCCACACAGCGATCGTCTCCGGCGGCTACTCGCCGGCACTCGGTTTCATCCACACAGGCGAGCAGCTCTCATTCGTATACGACATCGCCGACCTCTACAAGGCGGAGATCACCATCCCGCTGGCGTTTCGCACCGTGGCCGAGTCGGCGGAGTGCACCCAGCTGGAGGCACGCGTGCGCCAGGCGTGTCGCGAGGCGTTCCGCACAACTCGCCTGTTGGAACGCATCTTGCCCGACATCGACCGCTTGTTGGAGATGCCGCGCGTCCTGGATGAGGTGGATTACGACAGCGACCCGGCGGCGCCGGCGCCCTGGGGGGATACGGAGTGCTTTGTGCAGGAGGGGGTGGATGCTGGTGATGATCCTGGAACAGGTGCCCGCAGCGCTGCGCGGTGAGCTGGCACGCTGGCTGATCGAGCCGCATCCCGGCGTGTTTGTCGGGCACGTATCGGCACGGGTGCGCGACCATTTGTGGCAACGCTGTTTGACTGCTTTGCGCGGTGGGCGTATGATTCAGCTATGGTCCACCAACACCGAGCAGCGTTTCGACGTGCGCTGTTGGGGAAATGCGGATCGCGAGATGGTATGGCTGGAGGGGGTCTGGCTGGTACGTCGACGGCCGGAGATGTTGGAAAAGATCCCTGCGGAGAGCGTATAGCGAGTTAGTTGGGACGACAGGCCAAGTGGTTATAGGAAAATCTGAGGGAAATAGAGTATTCCCCACGCACGTGGGGGTGAACCAATGTGCTAAGTGTTACATTGGCGGACAACCCTCGTATTCCCCACGCACGTGGGGGTGAACCATCCACTTCCGGTGAACC
>JBMFPH010000306.1:0-2718 GCA_049969215.1 Anaerolineae bacterium
CCCTACCACGTCCAGCGCGCGCTTCTTGACACCGTTCAGGCGCAGCTCCTTGTGGGTCTGGCCGTTTTCGGTCGGAAGCAGGGTAATGTCGACCTGAAAGGTGCCACCCCCGCGTTGCACGCGGCCCTCCAGACGCGTGTAGGGAAATGGATCCTCCTGCAGCGTGTGCCAGTTCATCACCTGGCGCTCGGCACGGGTAAACGTGGCGCGCGTGGTCGCCAGGAAGTACACTGCTTCCAGCAGGTTGGTCTTGCCATGGGCGTTGTCTCCGCGCAGCACGATGGGGCCAGGTGGCAGCTCCAGCTCCAGGCGTATGTAATTGCGAAAGTTGATCAGCACCAGGCGTGTGAGGAACATACGGGGTTATTATAACCCATGGGGAAACCAGCCACGAAAACGTGGATGGGCGCAGGTTTTTGGGAACGGTGGCCAAAGTAGGTGCATTCGACCGCACTGCGACCGTGCGAGAACAGGGATTCTTTCACCCCAGAGATCGCAGAGCACGCAGAGGCTTTTTTCCTAATCCTCTGCGTGCTCTGCGGTCAAATCTGCGCCACTTGCTCATCCCTGCGGTGCGTTGCGGTCCTCGCGCTGCAGGCGCTGCAGCACGCGGTACGTCTGAAAGGTATACCACCCCATCAGGGCACACAGCAGCAGCCCTACCCAACCGTCGCGATAGCCCTGCAGCTGCACATAGCGTCGCCAGAACTCGCGCAGCGGCATGGAAAGGGGACTCCACGGTTTGGAACGGATGCCACGCTCGTGCAACACCCGTGCCTCGAAGAGGAGATAGCGGCTCTGTTTGGCGCGAAACTGCTGCAGAGTGTCGTAGTTGTAGTGGATCAGGTGTTCGCGCAGCGTGCCTTCTGGCCCGTCCAGCAGCACAATCTCGTGTACATGGCGCGTTGGGTCGTAATGGGCGCGCTCGGGCCGCATCAGCCGCAGCTGGGCGTCGGGATACCAACCGCCGCCGCGCATGCGGTGACCCATGATGTAATTGTAACGCGGCACCCACCAGCCGACCACTTCGGTATTCTGCATGGCCTGGCGGATCTCGGCAGCCAGTTCCGGGGTGGCGCGCTCGTCAGCATCGATGAAGAAGACCCAGCGCGCGCCGCGCTTGCGTGCCTCTTCTAGTGAGAGGTTGCGCTGCGCGGCGAAGTTCACGAAGGGCGCCTGCAGCACGTCCGCACCGAGCGCACGCGCGATTTCCACCGTGCCGTCGTCGCTGAACGAATCCGAAAGGAGCACCTGGTCGGCCCACTCCACGCTGCGGATACATGCGGCGATGTGGCGCGCCTCATTCTTGGTCAGGATAATGGCTATCAGGTCGAGCATACTATGGCTGCTCTCGTACTTGGTTGTTGCGCGGGGTCTGCCCGCCAGAAGCAAAGCGGAGCAATAACCGGGCTGCCCAGGTGAAGGGTTTGCCATAGTGCTTCTCAAACAGGCGGAAGCGGCTGCGCCATAACACCTCGTTCATACGTGCAGGCTGCTGGCGGGTGCTGCCGCCACCGTGATGCACGATCACGGCGCTGGGCAGGCAGTAGATCTCCCAGCCGGCCCTTTTCACCCGTATACACCAGTCTATTTCTTCAGCGTACATGAAGAACCTTTCGTCCATCAAGCCCACCTGCTGGATGACCTGCGCTCGCGTCATAAACGCTGCACCCAGGGGATGGTCGATGATGAAGGGTTCTCCGGCGGCGTACCGTGCGCGCGGGTACCGGCCGTTAAGTGGCGACTCGACGAAACGCCCTGGCCATTGCACCAGGTCGAACCACACTTGCCACAGCGTGGGAAAGCGGAAGGCGCTGTGCTGAAAACTGCCGTCGGGATAGATCAGCGCCGGCCCCACAACACCGGCGCGCGGCGTGTCACGTAGAAACGCGCGCATACGCGCTACTGCATCTGCCTGCACCTCGGTGTCCGGGTTCAGGAACAAAACGTATTCCGGTAGTTGCACACTTAGGGCAACGCTGCCAAATCCTAACCGACGCAATGCCAAATTGTTGGCCGCGGCGAAGCCCAAATTGCATCCTGGCTGTAGCAGATGCACGTCAGGAAATTCGGTGCGCACCATCTCCGCGCTGCCGTCCTGGGAGGCATTGTCCACCACCCATATCGCAGGGGTGCTGTGCGAGGGAGCTCCCAATGCGCGCAAGCAGTTGCGCAACAGCGCGCACGTGTTATAACTGACGATGATAATCGCTAGGTCGTTCAGCGTTGTCGGTTCGGAACCTCGCATGGATGGTCAGCTTGGCCTACGGCAAATGGATGCCGTTCTCAGACGATGCCCAGCTGCTCCAGTCGGCGGCGGCGCGGAACGCCTTGCTCATCCCAGTCGCGCAGTTCGTAATAGGTGCGCAACATGGCAGCCAAGTCGGGCAACACGCCCGCCGCACCTCCGTCTGGACGCGCCTCGCGCAGTAAGCGCGGCGGCAGCGTGTCATCGGCAGCACTGACGCCCAGGCGCACGTTGATCAGCCGTTTCAGCTGGAATAGGCGCTCGCCGACGGTGAGCACGTCCTGCGGCGTCCAGCTCCAGCCCAGCGCCCCGTTGACGATCTGGCACAGGCGTTCTGGCCCTATCTTAGCCTTGACGATGAATTTGCACAGTCCGAGCGGGTTGTAGACACTCATGTAGTTTTGATAGTCGTACGCTATTCTGGCCTGCAGTGCTCCTGATTCGTGAGGCGGCACCTTTTCCGGATAGCC
>JBMFPH010000307.1:0-2699 GCA_049969215.1 Anaerolineae bacterium
AGTTATCTTTCCCCTTCACCCGCTCATATGAGTTTGACCGAGAGGACCGCCACCGATGCATCAAATCAACCATCTACCACCGGAGCGGATGACGCCGGAACAGCGTCGCCACGAGATCGCGTCGCTGCTGTCCAACGGCCTGGCACGCCTGCGTATCACCGGCGCAGAACAGTCCGCATCTAGGGCAGAAGCGAGCGAGTTTGAGCTTGGCTTCTCTGGCAACCAGCGCGTTCATGCAGACCCCGTCAACAAGACAACTACGGAGTCGAAATGAGCACGCAAACACCATCATTTTCCACGCCGCCATCGGTGGCGGCGCAGATCGCCAGGTTGCCCGAGATGCCGATGGCAGAGATCCGGGCGCTCTGGCAGAAGCTGGTCGGTGGCGACAGTTACGTCAGCCGCATGGTCAACCTGACCACACTGGCGCCCGACATCGTGGCGGCCATCCTGGACGACGCACTGCCGAACCACATCACATTGTTCGATCTGGCGGTTGATCCGCCGGCGCTGTGGGATGAGCAGCGGGAGGGAGTCGGGCTCTGAGGTGGAGACACCGCCTCAGCTCAACATGCCCTTGAGATCCTTGAGCATCAGGAACAAGTGATACGGATCGGTCGGGCTGGGCTCGAATTCCCAGGATTCGTACCACTGCCGCGCTGCGTCGTCTTTGGCATGGACCAACAGGCAGCGAATGCCCACAATGTCGGCAGCCTGTGCGGTACGCAGCAGCGCATCTTTGAGCAACGCCCGGCCCAGACCTTTGCGCTGATGTTCCTTGTCCACCGCGAGCCGGGCCAGGATCATGATTGGCACCGGGTGGCGCGCCAGCCCCTTCATCACTCTCGACGGCGCGGCTTCCGGATCGACGCTACCGACGGCGAGACTGTAGAAGCCGACCACCATGTCATCCTGGCAGCAGACGTAGGTCTGCGCGCTGTTGGCCTTCTGGTTGACGAGCGCGTAGCGCTGCAGGAACTGGTTCAGCGCATTCTCACCGCAGTCGAACGCGTCGACCCGATCTGTTGCAGCGAGCTTGCGAACGGGTGAGTAGTCATTGCTCAACCCAGCACCCCGGGTTCACGCAGCAACTTCTTCAGACGGGGCTTGCTTTGCACCGGGCGGTCCAGTGCCTCCTGGAACGCCTGCCACTGTGTGTCGTCCAGCACGAATTGGCGACGATTTGCCAGCGTCTGCGCGGCTGCCGTCACGCCCGCGTCGAGCAGGAACTCGCTCACGCTCTTGTGGCAGGCGCGTGCAGCTTCCTGCAGCAGTTGCTTGACGGGCGTGCTGGCGCGAACGTCGATGCGTTCGGTCTTGGTCAGGGTGCTCATGATGTCCCTCCGGAATGATCTTGGATGCGTTTATTGTAGTTGTCCGGACATTGTACTGACAAGACGTTTCTTGCCTTGGCCACCATCTAGGCACGTACCGCCGCGTTGCAATGTGTCGGTAGTCCTCGATAACTACCGATGAAACACAACCGCAGTGTTTCCTCGGCCAGCCGATGCTACCATCCAACCGCTTGATTCGTCCGCGCGTAACCCTTTGATTCGTATGGGCCTGCGCTGCAGCCTTTGCGGACTTCGGGCCAGTTCCAGGGAGCGAGGTCGGAGCGAGGAGAGGAATGGCCAGGAGAGAGTGGAATGTGGCTCGGAACGGCCAATTCGGGCGCCATGGAAGTCCGCAGGCTTCCGCAAGAACCCCCAAGAACACGCGGGAACCGGCGCGATCAGGCAAGAAAAAACCCCAACCGAGAACGGTTGGGGTTTTGTTATTGGTGGCGGATGGTTGACCATGTGCCGACTGGCCTTCCGAGCTTATGAGCACTGGTACGGATTGCAGCGGGTCAAGCGCCTAACAGGCGACGAGCGAGCACGGATTGCATGTCACGGCGTCCGTCCGCAATCAGGTAAATAATGACTTGGCTGCCTGTGACACGGTAAATCACGCGATACGGTTTGAAGAAGGTCTGGCGGTATTCTTTGATCCCAAGGCCGACCAGTTCCTTCGGATAGCTACCGCGTTCCGGAAACTTCGACAGGCCCTCCACAACGCCCATCAACTCATCCAATACATAGCCGGCATTGGCGACGCAGTCGAATTCGCAAATGTAGTCGTGGATGGCTTCCAGGTCCTGCTCCGCACCCTCGGTGAGCAGGACTTCAAACTTGGCTGGTGTGTCTGCCATCAGGCCGTGGATCGCTTGGCGCGCAGGCGGGCAACGACGTCGGCCACGGGTTTGACCTTGCCAGTGGCCACATCCTGATTGCCCAGCGCCAGGATCTTCAGTAAGGCCAGTGTTTCTTGCGTCTCCTCAAACGAGGCGACGTCCTGTAGGACAGCCTTGGCTTCGCCGTTTTGGGTGATGACCATCGGTTCACGCTGCTCCGAGATGCGCGCCAAAACCTCGGCAGCGTTGGCCTTGAGATAACTGATCGGCTTGACTTGTGATGAGTAGCGCATGGTGGTGCCCCGGACTTCAATTGGTCTAAATATGGCTCTTTTATAGTCCGATGGCAAGGTGTGGAGATGGCCTCAGGGGAATTCGTCTTCATTCCACAGGCCATCAGAACTCACCCTGTACCCCATTGCCCGGTAACCACGCTGTCGCTTGTCCCACATCCGCAGCAACGCTGGATGGCCTGTGGTCCACGAAGTCGATGATCCTCACGTCGGTCTTGCTGGCGTGTTCCCGG
>JBMFPH010000308.1:0-2691 GCA_049969215.1 Anaerolineae bacterium
CTTGGTCTGTCACTATAGGTCCCAAGACCTCCTTGGCCGTACCCACCAGATGCAACGTGCAACCGGGAATATGCTGATGCTGCAAATTGTTATCCGCGAGCTGCCATTGCCGGGTGTCATAGAGGATCTGGAACTGGCGTCCCGGTTCTGCACGACTGGCGTAGCTGTTTCCCTGGTATAGGGCGAAGTCCGGGCGGCCAGCCGGCTGCGGTGTGGTGGTGACGGTGGCCGATGGCATGAGAGTCGGCGTCATGCGGCGTGCCTCCGCGGTGGCGGTTTCTAACCGGGCGATGTACTGCCGTTCCTGCTCGTAAAACTCCGGGCTGTTGGTGCTGAGAGCGAACGGCGTCAGGGTCAGGACAACGGAGGCAGTAGCATCCCGGCAAACGATGTCACAGGGGGGAGTAGAGACACTCTCCACCGGAACGACCGGCGTGCTTTTCATGGGGAAAGTTGTCGGTATACTCTTGATAGGGGCCAAAGGCGCTTCACAAGAGATAGTGACCAGAACCAACACACCCAAACCGAAGACAAAGAAGACAAAGAAGACAAAGTAGAAGGGTGTCGCGTGGTGGGCACCACTCCGCATCTTTCGACTCCACGGCAAGAACGACACCGTCACTCCGCTCAGGATGCTCCGCTCTGGCTGAGTAACGACGGTGTGACACTTATTTCGTTGCAGGTCAAAGACAAGGTGCTCATCCAATTATGCGTTAGTAGCCGCCACATCGAATGTTGCTAGTTGGGTCGTAACTGGCATCCCTTGTGAGCAGAAGCCGGTCAATTCTCATGCCGTCTTCACGCATCCAGACGTTGATCACGCGATCGCCACCACCGACCATCTCGAAGTAAGGTCGTGATTGATCCATTCTAATGCTCCTCCACCGCCACGCGGCTTCGTGATACCCGGTCATGCGTTGGGATGAGGCGGGGGCCGCGCCGTTGTATCCCATGTGGAGCGAGTCATCATTGTAGCTGCCGCCCCAGCCACAAGCCCACAGATAGTAAGTCCCCGATGTTTCAACGTATACGTTGCTGAAGCGCAACTCAGGGGATTGTGAGGTGTTCAGCGGATCCCATCCTGTGCCATCGTTAGGCACTCCATACATGTAACATTCGCCGGTGCGAGGCAGGTCGGTGTAGCAGAACCAGTAGTGACCGGTTCGTGGTTGATAGCGCTCCGTGAACATAACCGGTTCAACAATGATCGGGTTATTGGCTCGCGACTCGACTTGGCCGCACGTGCCGGTTGTCGGGTACGACAGGTTGGGCCGGAAACCACGCAAGGGGGAGAGATCCACAGCAACTTGATTGACATCATTCTTGTTCAAGTCCAAGGTGATATGGAAATGTAAGTGCGGCCCGGTGCTGTTGCCCGTACTGCCTACGGCTGCAATTTGTTCGCCACGAACAACATTGTTACCTACGGCTTTATTGAAGGCGCTGAGGTGCGCATAGTTGTGCCAATACTTCCGATTTTCAGCTGCCACCATGACATTGTCGGTAGCGATGCGCATCAGATTACCATAACCGTAGGTGGTCCAACCTGCGAACATTACTGTACCGCCTTGAGCAGCGTACACAACCGTACCTGTGTATACCCCCTGGATGTCAATCGCCATGGCTGCTCGGCCTGTATGGAAAGAGGAACTGCAGTCTACAGACTTTGTGCCGCTGGTAACGACGATGGGAGACCACCAGTTGGATGGCAGCGACTTGCGATTATCGGGCGCTGTTCCCAACGGTTGCACCGCCGAAGCACTCTCGCTGCTGGCTGGCGGGTTCTGTTGCTCGAGTAACTCCTTGTACTTTCTTTCTTGCTCCAGAAATTCCGCGCTCGGGGTGGGTGGAGGGACCGGTGTCAAGTTTTGTGCTGCTTGTTGATCCTGGCAAATGATGTCGCACGTGGTACCACTGCCACGAGCATTCTCCGCTACAATGCTTTCCAGGGAAGGTCGTTCTCGATAAGTACCATAAAGGTCGTTCAGCGTTTTCGGTGCTTCTGGATCGAAAATGACATGGGCGGCAATCTCTTTCAGTACCTGGGTCATGGCCTCCGCGTGCGTGTAAGTGCTGATGGATAGCACCAGGCGACCATTGGATAACAAGACGGTCTGCGACGGGCCGAATAGATTGACAGCTTTGTGGAGTAGCTGATGTTCTGAGCCGTCTGATCCGATAAACCTTCGGGTTTGAAGGATTGTGGCTTCTGGGATGGGACCTCCATGCGCTGCCAGTGTATACATTTCACTCCACGCTTGCAAGTTCTGACCTTCGGCCATCTCGAAAGCAAGGTAAGCTATCTCGATTTTGTTGCCGCTGAGAGGATCATTTGTCGGAGGGTATAGAGTGAGCACATAAGGTCGGAACTCACTGGGCTCCAAGGCCGGTGCTTCTATCTTCCAGTTGCCAGGGTAGGCGAATGAGATGCCAAGCTGGGACGATGTGTGTGTCATCCATCCCTGGATAGCCGCCTGACTTCCGAAACCTTCTATAGGCTCAGGTGGTTCAGCCAGTGCCCAGAGTGTAGTAGAAATTATCAGCATTAGCACAATCGTGATGCAAGTAAGGCATAGACGTTTCATGAGCCACCTCCATACAGAATTTGGGTTTGCTCTTGGTGCGGCTACCTTGGGCTACCTTGCCGCCCAACGGCGGAGTTAAGCTGCCCGTCCCGCACCCCCCACGACC
>JBMFPH010000309.1:0-2678 GCA_049969215.1 Anaerolineae bacterium
GCCGCCCATTCCGCGCTGGCCATGATGCCGCCGAAGGTGCCGAAGGCGCACCAGTGTGCCGCGTCGATCAGCACATTCTCCGAAAGCTTGCGCGCCGAGGCGCCCATTTTGCTGATGAAATCCAGCTCACGCGCGACCCAATAGTCGACCGGCGCGATGTTGAGCAATACGCCTGAACGACGTATCAGGCCGTTTTCCGGATCACCGTACAGCCCCATGCTCAGAAACGCTTCACGGACGGCATTATGGTCGATGCTCATCGGGCTACCTCCACTTCAAATGTGCATAGCTCCGCTCCCATGGTGCGGCATGTGGTCTCTTTTACGGCGACTCGGTCCAATGGGACGCCATCGCTCACAGCAAAAGCAGCACGCAGATAGCCGCACATATCGTGGCAGAAGGGCGCACCGCGCTTCGACCAGCGCCACTGCCCGGCATTTTCGAAGAACCCCTCCGCCAGGTAGGAGTTGAGCGAAGTCACCTTGGTGCGATTCCCATTCGCCTCGGCAACGTTGAGGGCCCCATACCCCAGCATTTTGAAAATCTCAAAAATGAACGCCAGCCGTTCCGAGCGCGCCGAGCTCGCCCAACTGGCTTCGGCCTGAGATAACTCGGTCAACAGCCGGTACAGGCTCTCCGCTGCGGCCTGCTGGATCAGGGCATTGGCCTCCTCAACCCCTAGAACGTCTTCCAGACCACGAATGATCCGCGTGGAGAACTTCTCGCAATGATAGGCTACTTCGTGACCGGCCAAGCAGATGCGCGAACGCTCGGGGTCGATCTCTGTTGCAGCCTGAATCCGACGGGTGATAGCATCGTTCATGAAAGGT
Source organism: Anaerolineae bacterium (assembly GCA_049969215.1). Lineage (GTDB taxonomy): Bacteria > Chloroflexota > Anaerolineae > 4572-78 > NAK82 > NAK82. Next base: position 831 of record JBMFPH010000309.1, read on the forward strand.
TCCTCCGACAAAGTTTCCGCGAATTTCCGACACCTACGGGATGAATTGCAGCCTCGATTGACACTGGTAGCCAGGTGTGAACTTGATGAGCTGATACCGGCAACGGCGTTCGTCCTTTGGGGCGAGCGCGGCAGCATAGATCTCCGAGCGAATGCAAGGGAGCGAATCGCGCGGATAGTTCGCCTGAATCAAATCGGTAAGGACACTGGTGCACACTTCGGCATAGGGACAGCCGTGCAGCACCAGCGCGATAGTGCTGTCGTCGTTGACACTCACCTCCAATTGCCCTGGTGGAAAGATATTGAACGTGTTCTCGAGTTCCACCATCTGTGCGAGCATGACATCGGGCGTTCCGTCCAGAGTCAGCTGCTTGCCGCGTTTCTCTGCCATCTGGCGCAGTTGTTCGATCACCACCTTGGCGGCGCCGCGCAGGAAGTTGCGCAACGCCCGCGTGCCCCCGACATAACCATAACTGCGGATCGCTCCATCCAACCATAGATTCAGAAACCACAGCGCTTCTTCCTCTTTCTTCATCGTCTCTTCTCTCCTGAAATAGTCTTGACCGACTCCACCGGCTGGCTCACACCAGGCGGGCGATGTCCTGTGCCGCACGACGCATGTCCAGAAAGATGAGACCCAGCTTCGCGTCGGGCCGTGCCATAGCGGTCAGCACTGCATCTTCGCCGGCGGCCATCAAGATGACATAGCCGCGGTCGCCACGCACGAAGATCTGCTCAAGCGTCCCGCGTCGTAACTCTCCGGCGATGCGTTCCCCCAGTGAGAGCATTGCTGCCGCCATTGCGGAGACGCGATCCTCCTCCACGTCGGCCGGCAGCGCCGAAGCGATGATGAGGCCATCGACGCTAACCACAGCAGAAGCCTCGACATCGGAGGTGCTCGCTTGGAGCTCTTTGAGGCGATTGACCATCAGTTCCGTTCGGGTTGCCATGGTATCCTGTACTCCTTAGTGAGATGGGATGATCTCCTCGATGCAAGAGGGGTTTGTCCGGGTTGAGAGTGCATAACTTCCTTGTTGAAAGAAAGATTCTTCCGAGAAAACCTATCCCCATTATATGGGATTCCCAGATTGGTTCAATAGGTCATTGGTACTAACGTGAGATTCTACACTCACATGCCTTTCAACACCCTCCGTAATCTGCAAGTAGGGGGAGTGCTGCCGGATTTGCGGATCTCGGATTGCGCATTGCGGATTTGATTCACTGCCGAGAGCGCCGAGCACGCAGAGGTATCTCAACAAGATTCTCTGTGCTCGGCGCTCTCAGCGTGCTCTGCAGTGAGACAAAGCTTATGCCCGTTCCAGCAGTGCCTGATTGATCGCCCGCACCAGCCCCGGCCCGGCATACACCAGCCCGGTGTACACCTGCACCAGGCACGCCCCGGCATCCAGCTTCTCCAGCGCGTCCGCAGCGCTGCCGATGCCCCCCACGCCGATGATGGGCAGCCGCCCTTCGGTGCGCCGGGCGATGTAGCGCACCAGCTCGGTGGCCCGCGCGCGCAACGGCGCCCCGCTCAATCCACCTGCCAGGTGGCGAAAGCGCTCCGGGACGCCGCCGCGCTCCAGTGTGGTGTTCGTGGCGATCACTCCGTCGATGCCCGCCGCTGCCACCGCCGCCAGGATGTCGTCCACCTCGGCCCAGGTCAGGTCGGGGGCGATCTTGACCAGAAGCGGCACGCGCGGCTCTAAGCTGTCGCGCACCGCTGCCACCGCCTTCAATAAGCTCTCAATCGCGTCGCGCGCCTGCAGCTGGCGCAGCTCAGGCGTGTTGGGGCTGCTGACGTTGAGCGCGACGTAATCCGCTTGATGATACACCCGCCGCAACAGGGCAC
>JBMFPH010000310.1:0-2647 GCA_049969215.1 Anaerolineae bacterium
CTGGGCTCGCGCACGCAGCCCTTCCTCCTCGAAATCGCGCAGCAGGATGCGCATCTGCACCTGGGCGACGTTGCCGTGGATGTCTTGCAGGTGGATATAGCCCTCGTGCCCCTCGGTCGTTTCCGGCGTATCGTGGTCGCGGGGGAGCATCTCGGCCAGCTGCGTCGCCAGGCGCACCGCGTTCACCATGCGGCCCTTCGCATTGCCGGGATGGATGGCTACCCCAGTGATGGTCACGATCGCGCGGTCGGCGCAGAAGTTCTCATAGACGATCTCGCCCGCGCCCTCGCCGTCCAGGGTGTAGGCCACATTGGCGGCCAGCTCTGCGAGCGAGAGGTGATCCACCCCACGGCCCACTTCCTCGTCCGGGGTGAAGCAGATGCGGATGGGGGGATGGGGGATGCGCGGGTCGGCCAGCAGGCGTGCGGCCAGCGTCACCAACACAGCCACACCTGCCTTGTCATCCGCGCCCAACAGGGTGGTGCCGCTGGCGGTGATGATGTCCTCGCCGATCTTGTCGCGCAGTTCGGGGGCGTTTTCCCAATTCAGAACCTGCCTGGGATCATCCGGCAGGACGATGGGACCGCCCCGATAGTTGCGGTGGACCATCGGGCGCACGTTGGCGCCAGGATAGTCGGGAGCGGTGTCCACGTGGGCCAACAGGGCGATCGTGGGCAGGTCGGGCGCTGTCACGGTGCCCGGTATGGTTGCCAGGACGTAGCCCCATTGGGTGAGCGTCACATCGCGCGCGCCCAAAGTGCGCAGCTCGCCAGCCAACAGGCGCAACAACTCCCATTGCCCCGGTGTGGAAGGAAAATCCGGCGCGTTCTCTTTGCTCTGTGTATCGATCCGCGCGTAGCGGATGAAGCGTTGCTCCAGCTCGGTCAGGACGTTTTGAGGTACCATTGAAAAACACCAAAGTTAAGGTCAGAAATGTGAGTCCAGCATTTTTGTACGGCGTTCCCTTCTTCACACGCCACCTGTATTGTACAACCATGTGGCTTCTGGTGCATATTTTGTAGGGGTACATCTCAATTTGGTGGTGAAGATGTCTTCGTGATGGTCAATCCATCGCAGCTCTTGACACAACAGAACATGTGCGCTATAGTATATGTAGAAAGGGGGGATGAAAGGTTTCGACAGGGAAGGGTCAGGCATGGACTGCAAGCCGAGACGCCTGATCTCGTTAAATCGGGCAAAACCAATAAGTGCCGAGAAAGTACCTGCTTTCAACGCACCTGCCTACAACGCGCTTCCGCTCGCTGCGTAAGCCGGCGTAGGCCGATGCAGATGATCACTCTGGGTGAGTGATCACGTCCGACACCTCTCCATCCGGGCGGAGGTGTTTGGGCGTCGCGGAGTCCGGATTGCGACGCACAGACGCCGATAAGTGCGTCAAAGGAGACGAGAGTCTCACCATCGGCTGGCCTGTCGTCGACTCGGTCGGCGGACGAGGCGACAGGCGAGAAGTGTGGCGCCGACTAAGCTTGTAGACGTTCATGTCGAGCTTCTCTGGACCCGGGTTCGATTCCCGGCATCTCCACCTTATAGGACGGCAGAGGATATTCCTCTGCCGTTCTGTTTCTTGGCTCGCTTTTGTGCACCTGGGGCATATGGTACAATGGTAGGCAATTGAATGTATCAGCATGCCTGTGTGGGAGCTCCAACATTGAAGCGATCTATTCCGTTCCGACTTCGTTCTTTGATCCGTGCCATCCGACGCAACCACGCGTTGGAACATGCCACCATCCACATCCTCACGGAAGCCCGCCCAGGTTTATCGCTCGTCGGGCGCAGTGATTGGAAAGGCTATCTTCTTTACGGAAACGTGGATAGCGGGCTGGTGGAACGGGCAGCTCATGAAGCGCTTGCTCGTCTCAAGTCGGGGGAGCGCTGGCTCGCGGTGCATCCACGCTGTGGCACCATCCTCGCCACCACCGGCGTGCTGAGTGGACTGGCGGTGTTTGTCACGTTGGGAATCAGCAATCCACGCGGACGTTTACGCTGGGCCAATCTGCCGGAAGCCATCCTCGCGGCCACGGTGACCGCCGTGCTGGCACAGCCCCTTGGCCTGTTGGTCGAGCGCTATCTGACCACCTCTGCCGATGTGGGCGATCTATCCATCCGCCGCATCCAGCGCCAGTCGGGCGGCAGGGTACTGGTTCATCGCATTGAGACCGGGTGAGCAGATGTTCTACATCTTCCACGGGCCAGACGAGCTCACGCGTTCGGAAGTTCTGGCCGAGGTGAAAGCGCAGCTGGGTGACGCCTCCCTGGCCGACCTGAACACGACCTACCTGGATGGTGCGAGCACCAACGTGGTGCAAATCCAACAAGCGTGTGACACATTGCCATTCCTGGCCAGCAGTCGTTTGGTGGTGGTGAAAAACTACCTCTTCCGCATCGGTCCGAAGCAAGACGAAGGGCCTGGCGACCCGGCCGCGTTACAGGCATTGTCCGACTATCTGCCCCACCTGCCCCCCACCACTCAGCTGGTCTTCGTCGATGACGAGATACTGCCTGGAAAGCACCCGATTCTGGTGCTGGCGGGGAAACATCCGCAAGGTCAGGCACGCTTGTTTGGGGTGCCTAGTGGAGAGCGCGATCTGGCGGAGTGGATTGAACGACGCGTGCGTCACAAGGGCGC
>JBMFPH010000311.1:0-2614 GCA_049969215.1 Anaerolineae bacterium
CAAAGCGTCCTTCATAACTGGTGCCTGTATCAACGTGGATGGCGGTGCCACGGCGCGTTCATATCCTTACCCGCCTGACCACAACATCCCCAACATGCCAGGTTGGCCACCCGAATCCGAAGGAGAACCGCAGTGACGGCGAAGCGCGCTTGTCTGGTCCAAGAGGTGTTGTTGGGTCGCACGTTGCGCGCACTGCGCCTCGAAAATGATCAACTGCGCGCGACCGTCTTGCTGGATAAGGGAGCGGATATCTACGAGCTCGTCTACAAACCGCGTGGTGTAGACGTGCTGTGGAAGACACCCTGGGGACTGCGGGAACCCGCGCGCGGCGCCGCGCTGAGCCTGGATTCGGAGACCACCTGGCTGGAATATTACCCCGGCGGTTGGCAGGTGCTGTTCCCCAACGGAGGTGACGAGTGCAGCTATCATGGAGTGCGGTTGAATATGCACGGCGAGGCCTCGCTGATCGCGTGGGAGTGTCACGGTATCTTCCAGGGAGCGACATTTGCCGAAGTGCAGCTGGAGACACGCCTGCTCCGCAGTCCATTTCGGATGCGACGCACACTGCGTGTGGAACAGGGACGACCAGCTCTTTTCATCCATGAACGCATTACCAATGAAGCGGGCGAGCCAATGGATTATATGTGGGGGCATCACCCGGCATTCGGGGCACCATTCCTGAGCGGGGCATGTTGGGTTGATACCGCAGCGCGCACCTTGTTAGCAGACGAAGTGCTTATCGGGACGCACAACCCATTGCAGGGGGAACAGCGTTATATCTGGCCCTTGGTCGAGACGGCAAGCGGTCTAGTGGATATGTCCCGCGTGCCCGGCTTGAACGAGCCACGCTATACCTTGGGCTACCTGGCTGACTTTGAGTCGGGCTGGTATGCGATCACCAATCCCGAGCTAGGCTTCGGTGTCGGCTTGAGTTGGCCGGTGGATGTGTTCCCTTATGCCTGGCTGTGGCAGGAGATGCATGCCTCGGCCGGATTTCCCTTTTACAAGAATTGCTACACGATGGCCATCGAGCCCAACACGAGCATTCCCGGTCGGGGATTGACCGCCGTGATGAAAGAGACGGCCACGCACTGCACATTGGCACCAGGTCAATCCGCCGAGGTGACTCTGTGCGCGGTGTTTTACCCGGCAAACGGCCGCGTGCAAAGAATCGATTTGGATGGGACTGTCCATCCAGAACACAATCGATAAAAAGGTCAAAGCATCCGATCCCCTTCTCATACACCCAGCAACTATGACGTGCAAGACGTATGGGAGGAAATCTTTATGGTAGAACCAGTCAAAATGTTGATGGCACGTGAGAACTTTGTCGCCTTTAGCTATGGCAAAGACCATTGCGAATGTGTCGCTTGGGGGCCGGACGGCTACGTCTATGCCGGCGGAGAAGCGGGGCAGATCTATCGCGTCAATCTAGAAGACGGCGCCACGGAGGTCATCGCCAATCTGGGTGTGGACGCGTTGGGCATCTGCATCGACGCGAATGCCAATTTGTATGTGTGTAGCGAAAACGGGCACGCTGTTTTTCGCGTGACCCAACGCGGCGAAGTGTCGATCTATTCGCAGGGTGCGCCAGAGCGGCCGATGCGCTTGCCCAACTATCCCGTCTTCGACCGCGCCGGCAATATGTACGTCTCCGATTCGTCCGACTGGGAAGGTGCCAACGGCTGTATTTACTGCATCTCACCGGATGGTCGTACCCGGGTGGTCAGTGCGGCCGATTTGCGCTTTCCCAACGGCATGGCACTTTCTCCCGAGGGTGACACCTTGTACTTTATCGAGTCAAATCTGCCGGGTGTCAGAAAGGCAAAAATCCTGCCCGATGGTTCGCTGGCCACACCGGAGACTGTGGTGGAGATGCCCTATACCGTGCCGGATGGATTGGCGTTCGATGTGGCGCGTAATCTATACATCTCGTGCTATGTCCCGCACCGTCTCTATCGACTGTCCCCCGATGGGCGCCTGGAAATCGTGTTTGACGATTGGCAAGGCACGCTGCTCAACGCGCCCACCAATATCGCGTTCGCCGGTCCAGACCTGCGCACGCTGGTGTTCGCCAATCTGGGAGGCACCTGGCTGACCAAGGCTCAGATGCCACTGGCGGGCGTCCCGCTGTGTTATCCGCGCCTGTGAAACGGACGAGCACTCCTACACGGCGGACACCTCCAACCAGCCAGACAAACTGGGCAAAGGTCGTAGCGTAGCGATCTATGGAATGGAAAGAATCAATCCCGACCCGATATGCCTACGGTGAGGAGCTGGTCGCCTTAGGACATGATCTTCCCAATCTGGTGGTATTGGAAGCGGACATCTCCAAGTCCACACAAACCTACCGCTTTGCCAAAGCGTTTCCTGAGCGCTTCTTTCAGATGGGGGTAGCTGAGTCCAATATGATGATGGTTGCAGCCGGTCTTGCTACCACTGGCAAGATTCCCTTTGCCAGCACCTATGCCGTCTTCGGCACGATGCGTGCCTGCGAGCAAGTGCGCACCTTTATTGCTCATACCCACCTGAACGTCAAGATCGCCTGTAGCCATGGCGGTGTGACGCCGGGCAACGACGGGGTGACCCATCAGGCAACCGAAGATCTGGGCAT
>JBMFPH010000312.1:0-2600 GCA_049969215.1 Anaerolineae bacterium
TCCAAAGCGATCCAACAGGCGTTGCTGGGCCACCGGCCTTAACAAGCTGAGATGCTCACCCTGGCCGTGGATGTCCACCAGTGGCTGGCCCACTTCTTCCAGCAAGCCCAGGCTCACCACCCGTCCGTTGATGCGGCAATAGGAACGACCGTTGGCACGAATCTCGCGTCCCAACACCAGCACGTCCGGAGCGTCACCCTCCAGTCCCTCACGTTCCAGAATGGGCTGCAGCAACGTCTGTAACCGTGCATCGAGGTGAAAGACGCCTTCGATCTGCGCTATTTCAGCGCCGGCGCGCACCATCGTGGTGTCGGCTCGTCCACCCAACAACAACCCAACGGCATCAATGATGATGGACTTGCCAGCACCGGTCTCGCCCGTCAACACATTGAAGCCGGGCGCCAGCTGCAGGTGCAGCTCTTCAATGATGGCAAAGTTGCGGATGTGCAACTCAACCAGCATCGTGTTGGTCACCTTTGTTTCGCTGACCAGCGGGGAAGACGAATAGTCGAACAAATAGTGGGCGATACAACGCACCACTGCGATTGGATGCAGTATGGATGCGCACTGATTTCACAATGCTCTGTGGTTGGATAATTCGAATGTGCCACCTCTACCACAATACCGTTTCAATTTTGGCACATCTACCTGTAAAGCGCAATTGTAATCCGTGCCGGACGTACTGCCGTGATCAGCGCAGCCTGGCCACGACCGCGCCGCTACCCAGGAAGAGCAAGATGCCCGGCACGACAAGGCCCAGGAAATTGCCGCTCAGCAGGATGAGCCCGATGAAGGGCAGCACGGCGATAATCAGGCAAGTCACCACGACGGTGCTCAGGTAGCGACTGCGCCGCCTGCCCACCGCACGCCACACTGCCTCGGCAATGAGGCCACCGGTCGGGGGAGCGGCCAAGAAGGCGATCAACCAGGAGAGAAATCCTATGCGTGCCACGATAAATGTGAAGACATAGCCGGCGATAAAGGACAGGGGCAGAGCCACTGCGACGGCGATCAGATAATCCAGCTTGCCGCCGGTGTAGAAGCGATTTTGCTGGATGCGCACACAATCCGGGCAACGAAATCCCACCGGCGTGCGCACGGCGCACTTGGGGCAAATGGGGTTGCCACAGCGGTTACAGCGCAAGCTGGTCGGCGTGTTGGGATGGCGATAGCAGGTGAGCGTTGTTTCATTGCTTGACTCCATGCGCTCAGTCTCCGCTTTCATTAGCCGCGAAACCCAACCGTTGCATCAGGGTGCGATAGAAATAGGCATGGTCCTGCAGTCGGATGAAACGGCAGACCCGCGGGCTGGCATGGACTTCGACCTCGTCGCGGTCGGCCAGTTCCACCTGATACTGACCGTCAATGGTCAGGATGGCCACATGGTCGGTACGCACTTTAATGCGCACCACACTGCCCTGCGAGAGGACGATGGCACGCTCCAGGCTGAGATGCGGCGCCAGAGGGATCAGCAGCATGTTTTTCAGCTCGGGTGGCACGATCGGACCACCTGCCGCCAGTGCATATGCGGTAGAGCCGGTAGCGGTGGAGACGATCAGTCCATCGGCGGCATAGGTGGTCAGGTATCCGCCGTCTATATAAGTGGGCAGTCGTACAATGCGTGCCAACGCGCCACGGCTGACCACGACCTCGTTGAGCGCTTCGTGGCAGCCCACCTTTTCACCGCCGTGCCAGTACTCCGCCTCCACCATCATGCGCTCTTCGATCCAATATTCGCCTGCCAGGGTGCGTTCCAGACCCTCGTGCCACGCTTGAGGTTGGAGCTCAGCCAGGAACCCCAGACGCCCCAAGTTAATGCCCAGGATCGGGATGCCATATCGCGAGGCCATACGAGCAGCACGCAACATGCTGCCATCACCCCCTAGGGTGATAAACAGGTCAAGGGATGCTGCCTGTTCGGCCACGGCTGCTTCGTCCCAATTCGATCCCACCCAAACGGAGACGCCGCGACCTTCCAGGAATTCCAAGATCTCGGCGGCCAGAGTGCGCGACTGCGGGATCATGGGGTGGTATAATAAACCGATGCGTTTGAAATGAGGACTCGGACATTCTTTCATAGCGTCAACCGAGGGGAATTATCGCCTCGGATGATCGCTGTGTCAAGCCGTAGATGTTGAGCACAACCGCCGCGATATCCTGAACGTTGCTGTGAACAGGTCTTTGGGAATAGCAATGGATCGATTCGGATTCAACCGCGCTGCGCGCACATGCCAGTGCAGAACTTCAGCCTGGGATGTGGCAGACGTTTATCACAGAACACCGGAGAACCTTGGAACACGAAATGAGCAAAAACACGAGGGGCGCAAAGCGTTTCTGCCCCTCGTGTTCCTGAGGCTCCTGTCACTTTCTGATTGACCGCGCCCCACAATGAGAGGGTTTTGTCTCTGGCTCTGTCCCGCTCGACGCTACCAGTCCCCTTCCTTGGCGTAGGGAGCACTCCAGAGGGCTACTTGCAATACCACCGATTTGAACCAGGCCTGGTGCATCTTCTCCACCTCTTCGGCGCTGTGTCCCTTTCTAGCCAGAAAGGGCTTGATGGTCGCTGTAATAGGGTAGATGAAGGCCACCATGTAACGATG
>JBMFPH010000313.1:0-2564 GCA_049969215.1 Anaerolineae bacterium
CGCACGTCCGCTAGCACATTGCGCACTGCATCAACCACTATGGGGCGAGGGTGCTTTTCCAGAAGTTCGGCAACTGCATCCTGCTGTAGCACTTCGTTTACAGATGGAATAGATGCAAGCATGCTTTTGGTAGGTTCTTCGACATCCGACACGGCTTCGGTCATCTCCCCATGTCTGTCGGCAGACAGGATTGCAAGGCTTTCGAGGCCATTATAGAGTTCCAATTCCTGCGGCGTCAACGATGGTTTGTGGGGATGTCGGTGGGCAGCTTGCCAGCGTATGCACAGTTGTGATAATCTCCCCTATGGGGAAAAATTGACAGCGCGGCATCTACCTAGAAGGGGGAGTTGAAACGATGGACGTTTACGAAGCGATCCGAGAGCGCAGAAGCGTTCGTTCTTACAAACCCGATCCGATACCAGAAGAGGTTTTGAACAGGCTTTTGGAGGCTATGAGGCTTGCTCCGTCCGGAGCGAACAGACAGCCTTGGCAGTTTATCGTAGTTAGAGATCCGTCAATTAGGCAACAGCTTGTTCCGGCGTGCTGGAATCAGCAGTTCATAGCCCAGGCGCCTGTGGTGGTTGTTGCTTGCGGTCGGTATGAAGATGCAGTTGGTGTTTACAGCCGGGGCGATGAGACCTTTGTAGTGGATGGGACGGAGCTGAGGAGACAGGTTGATTCGGGCAATGTTGATTATTATGCGAGCTGTTTTGCCATAGACCTATCGATAGCGCTGACACACCTTATGCTTGCCGCGAGGGCCGAAGGTCTTGGAACGTGCTGGATCGGCGCCTTCCACGAGGGCAAGGTGAAAAGCATTCTTGGAATTCCGCAGGAGATGAGGGTTGTGGCGCTTATGACGGTTGGTTACCCAACCGAATGGCCTGGGCCCAGAGACCGCAAGCCACTGAGCGAGATCGTGAGGTATGATAGGTACACGCACATATAAGGTTTCAATGCATAGCGGTCGCCGGCAGCCTTAAGCTGGAGCTCCTTGAGGAAAGCCAGCACGTTGGCGGCTATCAACACCAGAGTAACGATGGGGAAAGAGCGGCCTGGGTTGTTATCGCGGATCGGGATCACAATGCCGTCCTGGAAGCGCGGTGTGGGCACACCGGTCGGTTGCCAGCCGTGCATATTCTAGCATACGGGGTTGCGAATGTAAAACGCGTGTGCCAGTTTGGATGCGAAGGCAACCGCACGGGACGTCGCCGAGACTTCGATTTCTGAACCACTGCACCGACCCGCAAAGGAAAACGATGCCAATGCCAGATTTAGAATGTGAAACCTTCTGTCCTGCCGCCAACCGCGGCAGGAGCGGCCCCCATTACTACATCATGTCGCTCGTTATCTCGGCTTTGGGGTCCTGCGGCCGGTAACCGGTCCAACGGACCAGAACATACCAAGGCCCTGTGCGGACCTTGACCCCGCGCGGGAGATATGGAGGTTGACCGATGAGACTGTATCGCGCTGGAAGCGGCGCTAATGCGTTAAGTTTGGAGGGCACGGGAGAATGGAGGTTGACCGATGAGACTGTATCTGTTGGGAGCGCTCGCGGCTGCCGCGTGTGCACTGCTTCTGGCGTGTGCGGTTCCGTGCGCCTATGCTGCCCGCGTCAAGGGTGATGTCAACGGTAACGGACAGGTGGACCTCGGCGACGCAATCCTTGCGCTTCGCATCGCTGTTGGCATCGTAACCCCTGACCAGGAGCAAGTGACCGCGGCCGACGTCAGTCCGTATCCCGGTGTAGGCCAGCTTGTCGGAGACGGCAAGGTGCAAGTCGCCGACGCAGTGCGGATACTGCGCTTCGTAGTCGGGTTGATCCCCGTTGGCGAGCTCACCGGTGAAGTTCCCACTTACGTGGGTCTCTCCAGTGCAAGACCTGTCACAGCGGGATCTATGATGACGAGCAGAAGTCGGGCCATCCGAACAAGCTCCGAAAGGTGATAGACGGCCAACCGCCCGTGTATCCCTTCTCTTCCGTCCCGTCACCCCCTGAAGGCTATTCCTGGCAAGACATCACCTACGTCATCGGAGGCTTCGGTTGGAAGGCCCGCTTCATCGACAAGAACGGCTACATCATAACCGGTAGCAAAGTGCAGTACAATCTCGCAACCAAGCAGTAGGTCGCCTACGAGAGCACCAAGGCGCCCGGCACCAAGCCTTACGACTGCGGCGAGTGCCACACCACGGGTTGGGTGAAGACTGGGGCGGCTGGTCCCCACCAAGACGATCTTCTCGGAATCTACGGCACCTTCGCGGAACCAGGCGTGACCTGCGAGTCGTGCCACGGCCCGGGCAGCAAGCACGTCCTCACTCGAAGCCGTGCTGATGTGAAGCTGGATGCCTCTTCAGAAAGCTGTGGGCAGTGTCACTACCGCGACTCCAACCACCGAATCCTGGCATCTGCAACGGACGGGAGAGGGTTCATCCAGCACCACGAGCAGTACGACGAGATGGTCGCTGGCAAGCACAAAGCCCTGACCTGCGTGACGTGCCACAGCCCTCACAAATCGACCATCTACAAGCAGGGAGGCCTGAAAGATACCCCAACCTGCCAGTCG
>JBMFPH010000314.1:0-2525 GCA_049969215.1 Anaerolineae bacterium
GCGCAGCAGAGCCAGATAACGTTCCGCCTCGGCCACTCCCCCCAACAACGGCGCCAGGTCTTCGGCGATAAAGCGCTCCCAAGTGAGATCAGCGGAGTAGCCGAAACGGGCGAACGCGAGGTAGTTGATCTCATTGACGGTGCTGAAGGCGCTCACCTCGCCGAAGATGGTAGCGCCTTGCATTCCGCTACGCACCATGAGCTGCATCATCTCGGCGAAGCGGTCGGCGACCAGTTCATAGCGCTCATGGTTCCATTGCGAGCCCATATGCGTGCGCAAGATGTTGCGTGGGCGCGGCAGACGCACCACATGCTCGCGCGTTAGCTGCGCTTTCACTTTCGGCCAGTAGGAACGATTGATGCAGAACTGATAGATAGCGTCTTCAGGTAACGCTGCCAACGGCGCCAATCGGTCCAGGTCCAGAATGTTGTCCCAATACGCTTCGCATACCAGCCAGAGGTCATTGCGGGCACGCCGCGCAGCGGCAAACAGGCGCGGATAGAGCAGCGCCATGTCGCGGTGTGACCAGGTGGCGTCGGCATCACGGCGCGCGCGACATTCCGCACATGTGCACACGCCGTAATCGCCCGTCTCGAAGTTGATCCCTCCAATTTCAAAGGTCTCCGCCAGCCATTGGATCGCTTCCTCATGATAGCGCGCATTCTCCGGTTTGGAGGGACAGGCAGCATCTGTGTAATGGGTCTCGGGAAACCATAGCTCGGGGAGCTCGGGCAGATGAAATGCCGCAGGCTTGTCGAACACAGCGCGCAGCTCAGGATGCCGGCGCAGCCAGTGGGTGAGATTGTAGGGATGATCCCCTTCCCAATAGATGCCGCCATAAGCATTGATGCCAACACCAGGAAGGATGCGCACTCCGCGCTCGGTCGCATAGCGGCACAGCTCTTGAGCCGCTTCAACGCCCCCATGATTGTCCCGCAAGAAGCCATAGATGGTGACACCACTGATGCGGTGCAAGCTCATGAAGTCCACCAGGCGGCGATAGTCCTCCAGGAACCCATCGCGCGGCTTGGAATAGTAGTTCAGCGCACCGATCTCCTGGATGCCCACTTGTTCCAGATACCAATTCGTGCTATGATCCCACGTCCAAAACAACCGGTAGGGCAAAGCCGGCACGTGCAACACATCCAGCTTGGGAACCTCCAGTGTGTCGTCGTGCTCTTGCAAATGGCGCATGCCCAATTCATTGACAGCATAGATCAAGCCAGGACGTCCGCCGCCCGCCACAAGCAGAAGTGGCCATCCACGCCACTCGCCGCTGCGCAGGATAAAGGCATCCTCGGCCAGCGAAGCCCAAGGAATTTGTCTGGCCAGATCAGCCGGTAATGCGCTGGTGGGTTCGCCCAGCACGATGAGCCAGTCAACCTGTTCTGGCGGCAGCTCTATAAGGGCAGAAGGTTTCACCAGCTCCACAACGCGTCCGGCTAGATGACGAGACAGCTGGCACACCGCATAGGCCTGACGATCAGCATCCGCCGCGACCAGGATGCGCGCACGGGGAGACAGGTGTAGGGAAAGTGGGGTCGAGGGTGTCAAGAGATCTGTCCTCTCTAAGCATCATAGAAGTTTCCTGAGCTGATAGTAGCCATGTTACCGTCAGGGGTCAAATGAGCAAGTAGGCGGTTGTTGAAGGGTACATTTCAATTTGGGGACGAATTGAAAAGCGGTAACCCAGAGTTGCGAGAGTTATCCGAGCTGCGACCGTGAAGGAGCGGTATAGCCCCTACCCTCCCCATGGACGAGGAAGGAGTCCGCTTGCCGGCGCGCGCGGCTCGGTTGGACCCCGTCTCTCTCCCAAAAATGAAATGCACCCGTTGTTGAAAAGCCCTGTTTAGGCCCTCCGTGCAGCAGGAGAAGGGCTGATCAAGAGGGTGACGACACATTTGGGTCACATCTTTTTGACAGAATTTGTGTTTTGTATTATAGTAGTTATATTGTGCTGCATGCGCCGAACCCAAGGCGAGCTTACAAATCATCAGTGTAGATTTGACAACCGCGGTAAAAGGCGCCCAGATCAGGAGCGCCATTTTGTCATGCCTCGCAACGGTGCGTCTGGATTCGATCGGCAAATTGGGTAAGGATTCTTCATCTGTTTGGGGAGGACAACCGTGGAGGTAAAGGATTTTCACGCTTTGCGCATCAGCTTAGCGTCACCGGAACAGATCCGCAGCTGGTCGTACGGCGAGGTTACCAAGCCGGAGACGATCAACTATCGCCGCCTGCGTCCTGAAAAGGATGGCCTTTTCTGTGAAGTGATCTTTGGGCCGACCAAGGACTATCAGTGTTACTGTGGTAAGTACAAGCAAATTCGTTATCGGGGGATCACCTGTGAGAAGTGTGGGGTCTTGGTGACCCGTTCTTCAGTGCGTCGTGAGCGTATGGGCCACATTGAACTGGCAGCGCCTGTAGCTCACATCTGGTACACACGCCGTGTGCCCTCTTATTTGGGGCTGCTGCTCGACATTTCACGCCGTAACCTGGATCGTGTCCTGTACTTTGCGCAGTAC
>JBMFPH010000315.1:0-2491 GCA_049969215.1 Anaerolineae bacterium
GCCGCTGCCGTATGGACGGAGCGCAAATTGTCGCAGATGGCCCGTCGAAGGCACCATATAGCCGTGGAAATAATCGCGTGTCGTGCCCAGGGTATAGAGCGTCAGATAATCCTTCTTGCGATTCTTGAGCAGGGAAGCTTTATCCGTGTACCCTTTTGCTTCGAAGTGACGCAACGCTTCCTCGAGAGGCACATGCTCCTTGCCGATAGGCATATCGGCATCCACCATCTCGCGCATGCGCGCTTCGATGCGCTGCAGCTCTGTGGCGGTGAACGGTTCGCGCCCATTCACAACGCAGTAGAGCCCGCCCGAATAAAGCGCATAGTCCACTACAATATCCGCTTCAGGGTAGAGCTCCCCAATGGCCGTGAGCATAAGGAAGGTCAGAGAGCGCACGTAAATCCGCTGGCCGTCACTATCGGCAAGCGTGATCGGAACCACGTCGGCATCTCGTTCGATGGGATAGGTCAGCTCGCGCAGCTCCCCATTGACCAGGGCAGCTACGACGGCTGGTGTGTGCCTTGCCGTATGATCAATAGCCTTAAAGTATACCCCTAATGGTGTGCCGACAGGTGCTTCATACAGGCATCCATCTGGCAGGCGGATTTGCGCGGTCGTGCGCGGTCGCGCACGACGCACCCGCGGAACGGTGGTAGGGGCGTCTGCTTGGTATCGTGTCTCCATAGTGTCGTTATAACCGTAGGTTGGGTAGAATATCCAGATCCAGGCCGTCCACTCGACCGGCCATCAGGTGGTAATGGGCAGCGGCGCCGATCATGGCAGCATTATCGGTGCACAGCCACAAAGGAGGGACGCGCACCGGACGTTGTGCGCGCAGGGCCATCTCGTGCCGCAGGCGGCTGTTGGCACTCACGCCACCGGCCAACAGGATCTCCGCTACATTGTAGCGCTCCGCTGCCAGGCATGTTTTCTCAACCAGGATGTCCACCACCGCCATCTGGAAGCTGGCAGCCAGATCGGCGACGGGTAGTGCAAACGAAGAGCGCGATGCATCCAGCGCGTCTGCCGGCTTCTGGATCTCATCCGTGTAGCGCTGCACAATGCGCAGAACAGCGGTCTTCAACCCCGAAAAGCTGAAGTCCCATGTGCCGCGCAGCCGCGCGCGGGGCAGGTCAAAGGCGGTGGCGTCACCGCGTTCGGCAGCTTTTTCGATTGCCGGCCCCCCCGGATACCCCAGGTCCAACAGGCGTGCCACTTTGTCGAACACCTCTCCGGCAGCATCGTCCTGGGTGCGCCCCAGCACTTCATGGTCTAAGTGGTCGCGCACCAGCACCAATTCAGTGTGACCACCCGAAGCGATCAGGCACACCGCCGGAAAACCCGGCACCGGTGGCTCACCGTTTGTGATCAACCAATTGGAGTAAAGATGCCCTTCCAAATGATTGATACCGATCAGTGGCCGCCCCAATGCCAATGCAATTCCCTTGGCGGCATTCACACCGACCAACAGGCTGCCAGCCAGACCCGGCCCGTAGGTCACGGCGATGGCGTCCAGGTCGTTCCATGCGGCCTGGGCCTGAGTCATGGCATCCTGGATCACCGGGCCGATCGCCAGGATGTGTTGACGCGAGGCCACCTCGGGGAACACCCCTCCATAGCGGCGATGAATCTCGATTTGCGAGGCGACCACGTTGGCACGGATCACCTGGCCATCCACGATCACTGCCGCGGCAGTTTCATCACACGAAGTTTCAATCGCCAAAATCATGCTCATCGTGTTTCTCGCATTTACAGAAAAAATAGCATACCATGCTTCGATAGATTCGGCAACCGTTGACAGAATCAGCTTCTCATAATATAATGATGACATAACATAAGAAAAGAGGGCGGGCGCCATGGACATCCTCCATCTGGTAGACCGATTGGAAACCTTGATCAACAAAAGCTGGCGCATCCCATTTACTTCCAACGTGGTGATCCAAGAAGAGACTTTCCTGGAGATTATCGATCAAATGCGCATGTCCATCCCAGATGAGGTGAAAAGGGCCAGACAGTTGGGCGCCGAACGGGAGCGTCTGATCGAACAGGCCCAACGCGAGGCCGACCGGATCATTGCTCAGGCACAAGAGCAGATCAATGCGCTGATCGACCAGCAGGAGGTGGTGCGGCAAGCGGAGCAAAAGGCACAAGCTTTGCTCGCCGAGGCCAATCGTTCGGCCGAACTCATCCGGGCGGATGCAGATGCTTATGTGTTGGAAGTGCTCAGCAATCTGGAAGAGGAGCTGCTGCGACTCATCACCACGGTGCGCAACGGCATCCACAAGCTGGAGCGCTCCGCCAGCCACAGAAAAAGTGAAGCTGCACATCCGGTGGAGGTCGAAGCGGAGGCAAGCAAATCTGCCAGAACATAAGAGGGCGCTCGCTGCGCCACCGTGCTGCCCCGAGACAAATGGTATGTCGTGGGATTGCACATTGTAGGATTGGTAAGCTCGGTGTAGACGATTGGGGTTGATTACGGATGAACGAGCAG
>JBMFPH010000316.1:0-2490 GCA_049969215.1 Anaerolineae bacterium
GTGCAGAAACACGGCAATGCGCGCATCCTGCTGGATGATCGGCGTCGCCAGCTGCTGGAACAACATCCGGGCAACCAGGACTTGATCTGGGGGGCACGACCCGAGCACCTCACGCTCCATTCCGAGCCGTCTCGGCCCGAATATCTGCGGGCGACGGTGCGCTTTCTGGAGCCCCTCGGTCCCAAGACAGTCGTGCACCTCGAGTTGGGAGATCAGGACACGATCAAAGTCATTGCCCATCCTTCCTACCGGCAGAAGGCGGGCACGGTACAGTGGATTGAGATCAACCCGAAGTACCTGCACGTCTTTGATGCCAAAACCGGCTTTGCCATTCGTTAATCTTGGTGTGGTCTCTGAGGTACGCTGATGGCGAACATCCGTCTTGAAAATGTGAGCAAGCGCTTTGGCCGCGTCACCGCGCTTCAATTCGTCAACCTGGAAATCCATCATGGTGAGTTCTTCTGCGTGTTGGGTCCACCTGGGGCGGGCAAGACCACCTTGCTGCGCTTGATCGTCGGCCTGGAAAAACCCGATGAAGGCAATATCTACATCGATGACGAACGGGTCAATGACGTGCATCCGCGTGACCGCGATATCGCCATGATTTTCCAGAATCTGGCGCTCTACCCGGACAAAACCGTCTTCGACAACATCGCCTTCCCCTTGCGCGAGCGCAAGATGCCGGCAGAAGAGATCCGCACCCGGGTGGCTCAGGTCGCCCGGATGCTGCACATCGAGCATCTGCTGGAGCGCAAACCGGGCAAGCTGAGCGGTGGCGAGCGCCAACGGGTGGCCATCGCTCGTGCCCTGGTGCGCACACCGCGCGCTTATCTGATGGACGAACCGCTGGCCAATCTGGATGCGCTGTTGCGCCTGGAGATGCGCATCGAGTTGAAAAGGCTCCAGGAGCAATTAAATGAGACCCTCGTGTACGTCACCAGCGATCAGGTCGAGGCGATGAGCATGGCGGACCGCATCGCTGTGCTGTACAAAGGGGTGGTGCAGCAGTGCGATACGCCGGACAACGTGTACAACCTCCCCGCCAACCGCCGGGTGGCGACCATTGTCGGCAGCCCGCCGATGAACTTCCTCACCTGCCAGGTCCAGCGGATGGACGGGCAGCTCCATCTGGTGCATTCGGGCTTTGGCTTCCAGGTGGTCGGCTCCGACCATCCCTTGTGGGATTGTCTGTGCCGCGCGCTGCCGGCCATCCAGGAGGTGTTGGTCGGGGTGCGGCCGGAGGACATCCGGCTCTATCCCGAACGGCCAACGGAGATCATCGCGTTTCCAGCACGCGTGGCGGTGAGCGAGCCGCTGGGGGCTGAGACCATCGTGGATGTGCAGCTGGGGCGCGACATCATCAAGGTCATCACCCCGCCGACTCAGTATTTCGCTGAGAAGCAGGAGGTCTGGGTCGCCTTCGATATGGCCAAGGTGCACGTGATGGACGCTCAGACCGGCGAGCGGATTTACACCACCGGAGCACCGGAACAGCTGCAGTGCATCCTGCCCGGGACGTGCGCGTAGACCGCGTGCTGGGCATGCCGCTGTAACGTGGCACCCGCCCCTGTATGGGAAGATGGTATACAGTTGAAATCGTCACCCGAATGCCTCCGGAGGACCGAGCCGCGCGCGTGAGCAAGCTGGCTCTGACCGCTCCCTTACGGTCGCGGCTCGGATAACGGTCACGGCTCGGAGGGCAACAGATTGTCGGCCATGATATCGTTGCGTGGCAGAGAGATGGTGAACGTGCTGCCCGCACCTGGAGCGGACTCGGCGCGGATGCGGCCTCCATGCGCTTCGACCACCCGGCGCACGATGTACAATCCCAGACCATTCCCGTGGCGCGGCCTGAGCACGCCGGAAGACTGGTCGGGGACACGGTAGAATTTGTCGAATACCCGCTCCAGCTCTGACTCCAGAATGCCAATGCCGCTGTCGCGCACGGTCACGGTGACTTCTTGTGGCATAGCCTGCGCGGCTATGCTGACCTCGCCTTCGGACGGGGTGAATTTGATCGCGTTGTCGAGCAGGTTGACGAGCACCTGCTCCAGCCAATCGGCATCACCGACTACGCGGACGGGCTCGTCCGGCAGCTGCGTGCGCAGCGTGATCTGTTTTTCAGCTGCTAGCAGGCGCAGACGGCGCACGGCACGCGTTATCAGCTCGTCAAGCGCCACTGGCTGGCTGATCCATTGCAGTTCGGCGTGCTCCAGGCGCGTGGCATTGAGCATGTTGTTGACCATGAGGATGAGGCGCTCGTTCTGCCGCTGGATGATCTCCAAAAACTCGCGTGCTGTCTCGCCGTCCGGCGGCTCATCCTCCAGCAGTAGGCTCACCGAGCTCTGAATGCAGGTCAGCGGCGTGCGCAGCTCGTGCGAGACGATCGCCAGGAACTCGTCTTGGCGCCGCTTTTCGGCGAGGAGCTGCGTGTAGAGGCGCGCGTTGTCAATCGCCACCGCCACCTGCGATGCGGCCACGGTGAGCAGG
>JBMFPH010000317.1:0-2462 GCA_049969215.1 Anaerolineae bacterium
ACACCGACCCCACAGGGCATTGTCCAATTTGCTTCGCTGCTGTTCTCGCCGTGGCCTATGTCGGCGGGCGCGTATCTTGGGAAGTAGGAACACTGATCGTTCCAGGTGCGGACCAGTGGAGCCGTGACCGCATTGGCGGCCAGTTGGTCACGGACCTCTCCGAGGCGATTAGAAAAGATTCGGCTCAGCAAGGTGTAGATTCCGTTCTGGTGAAGTCCATCCTCCGCCACGAGAGCGCTGCTTTCGAGCGCCGGGTGCTGACCCCGTTACCAATGATGAGCCCAGGCCTGATTGCCAACGCGGGAGAAACCGCCCAAGCCCTGATTCAGGGTGACACCGCCTCGATCGGTCCTGCACAGATGCAAATACGTCGAGCGCGAGAACTGGAACAACTTGGTTACGTGACCGCACGTGGCAGTGACCAGGAACGGATCCAGGCCTTATTGGCCAAAGAAACATCGGTAGAGTATGTCACTGGCATGGTGCACTATCTGTCCGATCAATTGCACACCACTTTCAGCAGCTTTAGCAACCTGAGCACTCAGGATCAGCAGAGACTTATCCTCATCGGCTACAACATAGGCTGGGAAGGCGAGAAAGATCTGAAAGCGAACATCGAAAAGTACGGCTTCCGTTGGGTGATCGATTACTTCGGCTACGATAACCAGACGCTTGACGAGTACCTTCGGTGGAGGGCACAACAGTGAACAGACAATTGACACTCATCTCAAATATCTGTGGGGGCTTATGCCTGCTCTTGCTGCTGTCTGCCTGCACCTATAGTTTTCAATTTCAAGATGTCAAGGTGACTGACGTGCCAATCGATGTGCTTAAGCCTGGTACCCAAGAGGTCAACGTGGACGTTGTGTTCGAGACCGTAACGCAAAGGGTTCACGAAACGTTACCCAAAGCCTACTTTCAAGGGATGGTTTTCTCTGGAAGATGTCAGGACTTGCCTCACCTCCAAGGCAAACTTGTTTTGGTCTTTAGGCAAGTGCGAATGGCGATCCCCAGGCAGCAAGTTGTGCGAGCTACGGCTTCGGTTGACACACTCCGCCAGACGATGGATCTTTACTACGAGGATGTGTCAAATTTCTATCCATCAACCAAACACCGGACATTCAGTGGCGATCACTCTATTAAGGAGATCGCGGCTATTGCACATCAGCACATCACCGAGCTCGGGCTCTGCGACGGCGATGTTACCCTGACCCAACTCAACGACTCCTGGGATGTACGCTGCGGCTCGCTGAGCGACTTCATTCAAAAATGCCGATTTGAGATAGAAAATGCGAAGATCAGGGATAGTACAAGGTGAGGTACTTCCGCAAACACAGGTTGAAGTCCTTTCCTCTTTGGATGACTGTCACTCTGCTGAGCTTGGCTGCCCTTGGGCGAGGATGTATCTTTCGGCCAGCTACAAACTTTCCTGGCGCGCACTTCAATAGGAGTGCTAACGCCGCGTGGCTGGGCGTTGAATGGGTCAATGAACCTCATGAAAGCCATGAAATCACGGCATTGGCAAATGAGCTGGACCGGAGGGAGATACGATACGTCTTTGTTTTCGCCAGCTATCTGAGGCCCGATGGCGAGTTCAACCCAACCTACTCTCATGCTGCTGAGTTCACCCGCGCGCTCAAGGGTATACAGCCGGGCCTGAATGTACAGGCGTGGATCGGATTGCCGCTGAACCGACCACGGCTCTTGGGAGGGCGACATGGATACGTTGACTTGGGTAATGCCACTACCCGTCAGAGGATTGTCGAGTTTTGTGCCGATCTCATCAGCCAGGGTGGATTCGATGGCGTACATCTAGATCCCGAACCTGTGCCCACCGACGACCTGGATGTACTAACACTGCTCGATGAAGTCCGTCATACTATCGGACCACATTCGATTCTCTCGATAGCAACCCGCCGGATATGGCCGGTCTTTTCAGATGCTTCACTGCCGTTGATCGGACAGGTAGCATGGCGTGCCAGTTATTACCGGGAAATTGCCAAGCGCGTCGATCAGATTGTGGTGATGACCTACGACAGCGGTTTGCCATTGGCTGAGTTATATCGCCAATGGGTGCGTTTTCAGGTCATCGTGATCAGTCGGGCAATAGATGACATAGACGTGGATCTGTTCTTCGGCATACCCACGTCCGAGGAGAAAACGTGGACCCACTGGCCCAATGCAGAGAACATGAAGAGTGGGCTGCAAGGTGTGATAGATGGGCTCAACGATGCTGATGCGCGGCCCTCTGCGGTGACTGGTGTTGCGATCTACCCCTATTGGGAAACAGACGCAGCTGAATGGGCCACTTACGAATCGCTCTGGTTAGGCCAGAAAGCGATAGCATCATATTGGGATCAGCCCAGCTTGTACTTTGACAACTGACTCCATCACGCACGTCGATGCTAGGCGCCGGGTACGACGCCAACGGCAACCAGACCAAGCGCGTCGTGGGCAGCGAC
>JBMFPH010000318.1:0-2454 GCA_049969215.1 Anaerolineae bacterium
AGGTCATCACCCACCTCTCACAGCGCCTGCACGCGTATGCCGGGCTGAGCTTCGCCGAAAACACCCAGAGCCGGGTCGCTCAGACCCTGTTGGCGCGCATGGATCAATTGATGGCAGACATCAACAATCGCCTGCTCTTTTTCAGCTTGTGGTGGAAGAATCTGGACGATGAGAATGCGGCGCGGCTGATGGCAGAGGCAGGGGAGTTTCGCTATTGGCTGGAGACCATGCGCCGCTTCAAGCCCTACACGCTCTCCGAAGTGGCAGAGAAAATCATCAATCTGAAGGACGTGACAGGCGTCCACGCATTGCGCACCCTCTACGACGCCATCACCAATCGATACACATTCCGCCTCAAACTCGATGGCAGCACAAAACGGCTGACCCGCGGCGAAATCAGTGCCTACTTCCGTCATCCCAACGCTGAACTGCGCGCCCGCGCCTATCAAGAGCTGTATCGCGTCTTCGCCGAGGACAGCCTGATACTGGGACAATTGTATCAAGCGGTGGTGCGCGACTGGTATAACGAGCAAGTCCAGCTGCGCGGTTTCTCCAGCCCGATCAGCGCACGCAACTTGAGCAACGATCTGCCCGATCATGTGGTGGACACCCTGTTAGAAGTATGTCGCCAGAACGCCCCGCTGTATCAGCGCTACTTCCGCCTCAAGGCGAGATGGCTGGGCATGGAACGCCTGCGACGTTATGACCTGTATGCGCCGGTGATGCATACCGAGAAGACCTATGATTTTGGCGAAGCGGCGAACATTGTATTGAGTGCCTTTTACAACTTCGACACTCAGCTGGCCGATATGGCGCGCCAGGTGTTTCAGGCAGACCATCTGGACAGCCAGGTGCGCAAGGGCAAGCGCAGCGGCGCCTTTTGTTGGAGTGTAGCGCCCCGTCTGATTCCTTGGGTCCTGGTCAATTACCAGGGACGGCCTTCCGACGTGAGCACGCTGGCGCACGAGCTGGGACACGCTGTGCACAGCATCATCGCCGGACACCACAGCATCCTCACATACCACAGCACGTTGCCGCTAGCGGAGACGGCTTCAACCTTCGGCGAGATGTTGCTGGTGGACCATCTCCTGAGCCAGGAGAGGGATGACGCGGTGCGTTACGAGCTCCTCTTCAATCAGGTGGATGACACCTACGCCACCATTATGCGCCAGGCCGGCTTCGCACTTTTTGAGCGCCAGGCCCACGAGATGGTGCAGCAGGGCGCCTCGGTGGACGACCTGGCAAAGGCCTACCTGGAAGGCTTGCGCTCCCAATTCGGGGATACGGTGGATGTCAGCGAAGAGTTCCGCTGGGAATGGGTGTCCATTCCGCACATTTACCACACGCCTTTCTACGTATATGCGTATGCCTTCGGGCAGCTGCTGGTGCTTTCCCTCTACCGTCAATACAGGATGACCGGTGAATCGTTCAAGCCACGCTATCTGAGCATCCTGGCAGCAGGCGGATCCGAATCGCCCCTGCGCATCCTGGAGATGGCCGGCATCGATGTCAGCCGTGCCGAGTTCTGGCAGAGCGGCTTCGACACAGTGCGTGAGATGATCGAGCAACTGGAAGCAATTCCAAGCACCTTGGGACAGGAGCAGCCATCCATACCATCTGGGCATGGAATCGCGCTGTAGCGGTGACGACCTATGCGCTTCGGCAAGATATGGTGGCTTTGCGCTGCGTTGCTGGCACTGGGTGCGATGTGGCTCTCCACACCGCTGTGCAGCGCCCAATCCCCCTGGCCAGCCACCCCTTCTGCCCCTGTGATGACGACAACGCCTCCAGCCCAAGGACAGCACCCATCGCAACCCGCCAACAATATGTCCTCTGGGATCGCGGGAACTTCGCTCGGGAATCCACCTTCTGGCTCACTTCTCGTACAGCCCGAAGCGACCCCTCTGCCGGAGGTCACCTTGTTCACCATTCTCACGCCGGCACGCTGTCTGATCCTGGCATTTGTGGGCGGGGTGGTTTTCATCATCGTCTATGGCCTTCAAATGGCCCTGGTGCGTCGTCTGCGCTGATCTTCCCTATTGTTTGCAGCACCACTTGCTCAACGCGCGCAGGCGGGGTATTCTCCCGTCACGACACATCGCACACCGACATACTTTGTATCCAGGAGGATGTTATGAACACGCTCACGACCGTCGCCAACATGATGGCACTCGCTGCACGCACGGCGCCGAAGGCGCGCGGCCAGGATTTCATTGTAACCGCCATTGTGGCAGGGGACGCGCTCCAATCCCTGGCAGAAAAGATGGTCGAAATCGGTGAGCGCACCGGGCGCAAGTTCTTCCTGCGCGATGCCAAGAACGTGACCGCATCGGAGGTGGTGTTGCTCATCGGGATCAAAGATGCCCAGAAAGCGAATCTCAACTGCAGCGCCTGTGGCGTTCCCACTTGCAATGATCTGGCTGTGGGCAGCTATGCAGGGGAATTCAGCGGGCC
>JBMFPH010000319.1:0-2437 GCA_049969215.1 Anaerolineae bacterium
CGCAGAACGAGCAGGATAACCGTCGTTATGCTAAATTTGCGCGAGTGCCCTGTCTAGAGCCAACAGACAGCCAGGAAGCCCATGATCTGGTGGGTGTCGCGTTGGAGATCAGCGAACAGTTTGACACGCCGGTGATGCTGCGGCTCACCACGCGCATTTCCCACTCCAGCAGCTTGGTGGAACTGCAGGGCACCCGTCCCCCGCCTCGCCAAGAAAAACCCTCTTATCGTATAGACACGAGAAAGTACGTGATGGTCCCCGGCAATGCGCGGCGACGCCATCCTGTGATCGAAGAGCGCATTGCCAAGCTTGCCCAATTCGCCGAGACGTTCCCCTACAACCGCATGGAGCTCCGGGACCGTGCACTGGGCATTGTCTCCAACGGTGTAGCCTATCAGTACGCGCGTGAGGTTTTCCCCGAAGCTTCGATGCTCAAACTGGGCATGACCTATCCTGTGCCAGCACAGATGCTGCGCGAGTTTGTTTCTCAGGTGAAACGCCTGATTGTTGTCGAGGAACTAGATCCGTTCATCGAAGAGGAGATCCGTTTGCTGGGCATCCCTGTGGAAGGGAAAAACATCTTCCCCATCTGCGGAGAATTGGATCAGCAGGTGGTACGTGAGTGTGCGATCAAAGCGGGTCTGTTGCCACCTTCTGCGCGTGTCCCGGTTATCCAGCCGGACAAGGGACAATTGCCACCGCGTCCACCCATTCTATGCCCGGGTTGCCCACACCGTGGCACACTCTATGTGGCGAAGAAGCTCGGCTTGGTAGTGAATGGCGACATCGGCTGTTACACGCTGGCTTTTCAGCCACCTCTGGGTGCACTGCACACCTGTGGCTGCATGGGGGCGAGCATTGGTGTGGCACATGGTGTGGCGAAAGCCGGTATTGCCCAGCATAACATCGCGGTTCTGGGCGATTCGACCTTTTTCCACACGGGCATGCCTGCCTTGCTCAATGTGGCGTATAACCAGAGCAACACCATTACCATTATTCTCGATAACCGTACCACGGCAATGACGGGCCATCAACAGCATCCGGGCACTGGCCGCACGTTGCAAGGGCAGGAAACGGTGCGGATAGAATTCGAAGCGCTGGCACGTGCGATGGGTATTGGGCGCGTCCATACCGTAGATGCCTACGATTTGCAGGCAGTGGAAAGGGCGCTGAAGGATTGCCTGGAAGCGAACGAGCCCGCTGTGATCATTGCGCGGCGCGAATGTGCATTGATGCCCGAAGCGCGGGCAAAGTGGATGCCACTGCAAGTGAACGATGAGCGCTGCAATGGCTGTGGGCTTTGTTTCCGTATAGGCTGTCCGGCAATCGTCAAGAGCAGTGAAGTGGATGCCAAGACAGGCCGTCCCAAAGCGCGCATTGACCCATTGCTCTGCACTGGCTGTGAAGTCTGCGCGCAGGTATGTGCGCGTCGGGCAATTCTTTTCCGCCATCAACTGGCTGAGAGCGAGGAGCAATAAGGATGAACAAGCAATCCACAGAACTGACTTCGATCAATTTTCTCCTAGCTGGAGTAGGCGGCCAGGGCACGATCCTTGCCAGCGACATCCTGGCTGCTGTTGGCTTGCGCATGGGATATGATGTGAAGAAATCCGAAGTGCATGGCATGGCGCAGCGCGGCGGCAGTGTAACCAGCCAGGTGCGCTGGGCGGATAAGGTCTATTCTCCCCTGATCGGGCTGGGTGAGGCTGATTTCTTCCTCGCTTTTGAGAAGTTGGAAGTTCTGCGGCACATCGAAATGTTGCGCCCGGGTGGCACGGTGCTGGTCAATGACTATGCTATCCCACCGCTTTCGGTGAGTTCTGGGAATGACGAGTACCCCGACGATGGGCGCATCGAACGCATCTTGGGTGCCGTAACCACGCGCTATTATTGGGTGCCAGCCATCGCGTTGGCGGAGAGCCTGGGCAACGCCAGAGTGAACAACGTGGTGCTCCTGGGCGCCTTGTCCCACTTCCTTCCCCATGTGCCGTTGGAAGTGTGGGTAGAGTCCGTCCGCGAGCGAGTGCCCGCTCGCTTTGCCGATTTGAATGAGCGCGCCTTCCTGGCAGGACGACAAGCGATGAAAAAACAATGGGCAAATGACCAATGACTAATGACCAACTGACTAACAGACTACTGACCAAATGACGAACGGACTAGTGACCAAATGACTAAGTATATCTTTGTTACCGGTGGGGTGATTAGTTCGGTGGGCAAAGGGGTGACGGCTGCCTCTATCGGGCGCCTGATCAAGAGCCGTGGCGTGAGCGTCTCCATCCAGAAGCTGGACCCCTATCTCAACGTGGACCCGGGCACGCTGAGCCCTTACCAACATGGCGAGGTGTTCGTGCTGCAGGATGGCAGCGAGACTGACCTCGATTTGGGCCACTATGAGCGCTTTATTGACGAGAACTTGCTGGCTTCAAGTAACGTGACC
>JBMFPH010000320.1:0-2393 GCA_049969215.1 Anaerolineae bacterium
GCACCGGCACCGGCACCGGCACCGGCATCGGCATCGGCATCGGCACCCACTGCGGCGCGCCTGGGACTGCTGGTGCCAGCGTATTTCTCCCCCGAGATGAACAGTGCGGATTGGCAGTCGCTCGCGCAGGCGGCGGCGCAAGTCCCGCTGATCGTCATTGCCAACGTCAATTCCGGGCCAGGGACGGCAGCGCTCTCGGCAGCGTGGATCAATGCCTTCGCTGCGGTGCAGGCGGCAGGTGGCAAAGTGATCGGCTACGTTCACACCAGCCGCGGCGCGCGTCCTGCAAGCACGGTGCTCGCCGACGTGCAGGCGTGGTATGCGCAATACCCACGTCTGGACGGCATATTTCTGGACGAGGCCGCGCAGACCGCAACGCCCGCAGCCCTGTCCTACTTCCGAAATCTTTCGGCGCAGATTCGCGCTGCGCACCCGCAAAGCCTGATCGTCGCCAACCCCGGGGGTGATTTCGACCAGGCATTCCTGCAAAAAAACACCGCCGACATCTTCGTCCGCCACGAAGATGTGGCCAGCACCGTCGACGCGCATGTGGCGCCTGCATGGATGCAGTCGGTCTCCGCATCGCGGTTTGCCCAGATCAAGCTGGCTGCAGCCAACGACGCATCAGAAGCGCGCTTTGCCGCGGGCACTCCCGCGGTCGGCTGGGTCTACAGCACCACAGCCGCGTGGCAGGGTGGAAATCCCTATGCCGAACTGCCTGCCGATTTTGCGCAGATGGTGCAAACGATTGCGCGCATCAATCAGGGCGATCTGACCCCTTCACAGGCTGCCACCTGCTTTGGCGTGGGCGATCGTCTGAACTGGATGGAAACGTCCACGGACTTCCAAAGCACGCCAACACTCCTGCGCAGCCTGGGCTTTCCTGCAGAGAATCAGCTGGTTGCCATCTGGCTGGATGAAAACTGGAACACCGCGTATTTCAACGGCATCCAGCCGCTGATGAACCAGGGGATGGTGCCGGTGTTCGTGTATTACTTTGAGGGCGATCTGGCGCGATACGGGCAAAACGCCTGGGCGCATGTGCAGCAAACGCAAGGTCAATGGCTGGCTGACGCGCAGCGCTTTGGGCAGTTTCTGGCCACACTACAGGGCACGGCCCTGGTGGTCATTCAGCCGGAATGGAACATCCCCACCCTGCAGGACAACGCGCAGTTCGGCCAACTTCTCGGGCAGGTGGCGCAAACCATCCGCGCCGCCGCGCAGGGCAACGCTCGGCTGCGCCTGCGCATCGGCACGGCTGTTGGCGACTTTGGCAATTACACCCTGGTGCAAGACCCCTACTGGGCCAGCTTCGAGCCAGCGATGACGGCGGCGCTGCCGCAGCTCGACTTCATCGGTTTTCAGGAAATGGCGGCGAGTACGCACCTGAATGAATCCGAGCAGTTGCAAATCTATACGGCCGAGCAAGAGGGCCTGCCCACCCCCCTGCCGCAGCGCACCGTCGAGCTGGCGAAATTTCTGCAATCGAACTACGGCAAACCCATCCTCATCCCTTATGTGGAGATCGCGTCGTACACCCCGAGCGGTTCCACCGAAAACTGGACACAACTCTCCGCGCAGGCGTACGCCGACATCCTTGCGCAGCGCGCAGCACTCCAGCAGGCGGGCGTCTTTGGCGTGATGGCGATGAGTCTGTTCGACGATCTGTCGCACAACAACGCGGGCACGGATTATTTCGGCCCGGCCTCCCTCACCTACGGGCTCGTGCAGTCAAATGGCAGCGCAGGGTCATCCCAGATCGGGACGGCACCCTACACGCTCAAACCGTCTGCCACCGCGTGGACAAATGGCACAAACGCGGCGGGCAGCGACAATGCGGTCTGCGCGATTCCCTGATGATGGATGTGAACATTTTGCATTTTCACGGGTACGCGGAAAATTTTCAGAACGACACGCAATGCAGCACGGAATCCAGGAAATTTTTGGTCTCATTTTGCGTGTGGAAACATCTACTGTTCGCTCCAGCTTGTATCCGCATTTACGCCCCGCGGTTGCAGCCGATCTGCGTAACCTTGCGCAGCGGTGCGAGGAGTCAGCGCTGTTCTTGGGCGCGATGCGACACAACCCGGAGATTGCGCGCACCTTGCGTGCGCTCTCCAGGCTCGCGTCTGACGCGCCCGGGGCGGTGAACAGATCGACAACGCTCCCACGCGATTGAGCGGACAGCAACTTATTCCTTGTTTAACTTATTCCTTGTTTAACTTATTCCTTGTTTAACTTATTCCTTGTTTAACTTATTGCTTGTTCTATGTCTCGTCTGCACATCCATATATATACATATATGGAGGATGGAGGGAATGGAAATGCAAAATCAAAATCATCCGACCAAGGGGCGCCTGGCAGGCGCTGCCGGTACGCCGTCACTCACTGCC
>JBMFPH010000321.1:0-2363 GCA_049969215.1 Anaerolineae bacterium
TTGGAGGGTTGGAAGCGCAGCGCGAAGCGCTCGCAGAGCAGGTGCGTCAGCGGCGTGCTGTGCGTCGCGAGCTGGAAACATTGCTGCGTGACGAGCGCGAACTGGCGCGCCGCATCGATCAGCTGACGTACCAGATCCAGGAGATCGATTCGGCACGGTTGCGGCTCGATGAGGAGGAGGAGCTGATCGCCGAGCGCACCCGCCTGGCCAATGCCGAACGTCTTGCCCAGCTGGCGAATGAGGTGTGTTATCTCTTGGATGAGGGAGATGAGACACAGACCGCTGCGAGCGATCTGCTCGCTCAGGCAACGCGAGCGCTGAATCAGCTGACACAAATTGATAGCACGTTGGAGGCCAGCCGCCAGCAGCTCGAGTCGCTGGCCATTCAGCTGAGCGAGTTGGCGCACACACTGCGTGCTTATCGCGAGGGTGTCGAAATCAACCCACGCCGGCTGGACTATGTGGAAGAACGTCTGGCACTGCTCCACAACTTGAAGCGCAAGTATGGTGGCTCGATCGCTGAGGTATTGGCCTACCGGGATCAAGCGCAGGCAGAGTTGGAACGCATCACGCACAGTGAAGAGCGCACCGAGTGGCTGCGCGCCGAGGAAGAACGGCTGCGTCAGGAGATCGGCCGGGCAGCGCTGGCATTGTCGCAAGCACGGCGGGCTGCGGGCGAGCGGCTGGCTGCCGGTGCCGAGGCCCAGCTGAGCGACTTGAATATGCGCGGCGCGCGCTTTGCCGTGGCGTTGAGCTGGAGCGATGACCCAGAGGGTGTTTACGTTGAAGGGCGCACCCTGGCGTGTAATGAGAACGGCATCGATCGGGTGGAGTTCCTGATCGCGCCCAATCCCGGCGAAGGGCTCAATCCGCTTTCCAAGACCGCCTCGGGTGGCGAGGCCAGCCGGCTGATGTTGGCACTCAAGACGGTGTTGGCAGCAGCCGACGAGACACCTACGCTCATCTTCGACGAGCTGGATCAGGGGGTTGGCGGACGCATCGGCGCCGTGGTGGGGCGCAAGCTGCGCGAGATCAGCCATGCAGGGCCGCAGGTACGCCAGGTGATCTGCGTGACCCATCTGCCGCAGATAGCTGGCTATGCGGATGTGCACTTCGTGGTGGAGAAGAGCACCCAGGCCGGACGCACCACGACGCGCGTGCGTGCTGTGGAAGGTGCCGCGCGCGTCGAGGAGCTGGCTGCCATGCTGGGCACGCCCAGCGAGGGCACACGCCGCAGCGCCCAGGAGATCCTGGCCGAAGCGACGCAGAGTGCCCATTAAAGATGTTCATCGGGGTATCGTTCATTGCATAAGCTATGCACACCCACATTATGAACACCGCCCGGCAGCGGATTAGCTTCTGGGTACCAGTGCTCATTGTGCTGCTTGGTGTCTTGCATGCCCTGATACACGCCCTGGTCATGCCACCATGGGGCCTTCTGGACGAGCAGCAGCATTTCCACTACATTCAGATGATCGCTCAGGAACAACGTGCACCAGTTATGTGGCGGGATCGGCTTCCTGAGGAGATCGTTGACTCCATCTTTGCGGTTAAACGTTATATCACGCTGGGCAGCGACCGGATGCCTAGCCGTGAAGAGTTTGATGCTGCCTTCGACGCCCACAGTTATGAGGGGCATCATCCACCTCTATATTACGCCATCTTGGCGTTGTTTTACCCATTAGGACCTTCTGATGTAGTGGGCAAGCTGTTTCTTCTGCGCATTGTTGGCGCACTATTGAGCAGCATCACGCTGCTGCTGGTGTGGGTTAGTACGCGCCGGTTATGGCCCGATGCGCCGTTCATTGCAGTAATAGCAACACTGTTTGTCGCGCTCAACCCAGAGCGAGCGGCGTCGGCAGGCCGTGTGAACAATGATCTATTGGTGGAGATTGCGTCTGCAGGTGTCTTCGCTTGTCTGGCGTTGGGTTGGGCACGGGGGACAGGCTGGCGGAGGGCCGTGCTGACAGGACTTTGTCTAGGGGCAGCTATACTGAGCAAGCTCTCAGCTTGGATGATATTGCCTGCTGCGGTGCTAGGCTGGACGTGGGCCGGTCTGCTCCACCGTCAGCCTTATAGAAAGATTGCCGGTCAAGCACTGATCGTAGTGGTAATCGTGAGCGTTTGTCTCGGGAGTGTAGCGGTCCGAAATCTCGTGTTGTACGGCGAACCGACCGGCGTTGGAGCGTTTGTGGCACGCATCCATCCACTTGTCTCCGGACCGCTCTCAGAGCGTATTGTCACCGGAATCGCCGACTTGGTGCGCAACAGCTGGGTCATCACCTGGGACGGTGCGCGTGTGGTCACGAAACCGAGCGCAGCGCTGATGGAGTTGACGTTGGCCCTCCTATCTGCCTTCCTGA
>JBMFPH010000322.1:0-2350 GCA_049969215.1 Anaerolineae bacterium
CCTAAGGAGAAATTGTTGGAGATCATCCCTGAGTACGACGCTGTGTTGGTGCGCAGCAGCGGACGCATCGACGCCGATGTGCTGGCTGCCGGCAAACGCCTGAAGGTGGTGGGGCGTGCCGGTGCCGGCGTGGACAACATCGACCTCGAGGCAGCTTCGCTGCGCGGCGTGATGGTGATGAACACGCCGGGTGCCAACACCATCGCCACTGCCGAACACACGATGACGCTGATGCTGGCACTATGCCGCCACATCCCGCAAGCGGATGCCTCATTGCGCGCTGGTCAGTGGGAGCGTAGTCGCTTTATGGGCGTGCAGCTCTATCAGAAGACCCTGGGCATCGTCGGACTGGGGCGTGTGGGGCAGCAGGTGGCACGCCGTGCGCAGGCGTTCGAGATGATCGTGATCGCCTATGACCCGTATATCAGCGATGAGGTGGCGCGCGAGTTGAAGGTGGAGCTGGTCAGCTTGGAAGAGCTGCTCAGCCGCGCCGACTTCATTACCCTCAATGCCGCGCTCACCCCGGAGAGCCGCGGGCTGATCAATGCACAGAATATCGCGCGCATGAAGCCGGGCGTGCGCATCGTCAACTGTGCACGTGGGGCATTGATCGACGAGGAAGCGCTGTACGAGGCGCTGGTCTCCGGTCACGTGGCCGGCGCCGCGCTGGACGTGTTCACCGAGGAGCCATTGCCAGCTGACAGCAAGCTGCGCACGCTGAGCAACGTGGTGCTGACACCCCACCTGGCCGCCAGCACCATTGAGGCGCAGCGCGATGTCGGCACCAAGATCGTCGAGCAGGTGCTGGCCGCCTTGCGCGGCGAGAGCTATCACAATGCGGTCAACGTGCCGGTGGCTGACCCAAGCGTCTTCCGCCAGCTGAAGCCCTACCTGACGCTGGCCGAGAAGTTGGGCAGCTTGCAGATGCAGCTGGCAGATGGGCCGGTCAAGCGTGTGGAGCTGGAGCTGCAAGGTGACGAGGTGGCGGATCACGGCAAGCCGCTCACTGTTGCCTTGCTCAAGGGATTGCTCGACCCGATCACCGACATCCCGGTCAACTACATCAACGCGCCGTTGCTGGCAAAGCAACGTGGCATCAGTGTTTCCGAGACGAGCGGCATTGCGCGGGCGAGCTATGCTAACCTGCTGTGCTGCTCAGTCGCGTGGGAAGGTGGCCAGCGCACCATCGCCGGCTCCTTGCTGGGGCGCGAATTGCCGCGCGTGGTGCAGGTGGACGACTTCACCATTGACGCATTGCCCGAGGGTATCATCCTGGTGATGGAGAGCATCGACATGCCGGGTGTGATCGGACGCGTCGGCACGCTGTTGGGCGGCCACGGCATCAATATCGCCGAGTGGCGGCTGGGCCGCGAAGCTCCGGGTCGCCAGGCGCTCTCGTTTATCAACCTGGATGCCGAGGCGCCGCCGCAGGTGCTGGCCGAGCTGGAGCGGCTGGAAGGCGTGGTGCGCGTGCGTCAGGTGCACCTGTGAACCCCCCATTCATTGTGAAAGACCTGCGAGAGCCTTATGACACTCCATATTGACGGTTTCGTGTTCGATCTGGATGGAACGGTGTACCTGGGCGATGCCGCTTTGCCTGGTGCCGTGGAGTGCATTGCGACCTTGCGCCGCCGGGGCAAACGCACTGTCTTCGTGAGCAACAAGCCGCTGGAATCGCGCCAGGCATATGCTGCGAAGCTAACCCGCCTGGGCATTCCCACCGAGCCGGACGATGTGATCACTTCGGCATTGGTGCTGGGGCGCTATCTGGCGCGCACGGCGCCCCAGCTGCGCCTCTACGTGATTGGCGAGCCGTATCTGGTGGCCGAGTTGCGCAGCCACGGACTGACCATAGTGGACGAGCTGCTGGATCAGGACGCGCGTGAGGTCATCCAGCCGCGGGGGATCGACGCGGTGGTGGTCGCGTTCGACCGCACGCTGGATTATCGCAAGCTGAACACGGCCTATCAAGCTTTGATGCGCGGGGCGCGCTTCTTCGCGACCAATGCGGATAAAGCGTGCCCCATGCCGGGTGGTGCCATCCCCGATGCCGGCGCCACCATTGCCGCGCTGGAGCACATCACCGGTCGCAAAGTGGAAGTGGTGGCCGGCAAGCCATCGCCGCTGATCATGGAGGTCGCCCTGGAGCGCCTGGGGCTGCCGGCGGCGCGCTGCATGATGATCGGCGACCGCCTGGAGACGGACATTGCGATGGGCAAGCGGGCCGGCATGGCGACGGCGGTGGTGCTGACCGGCGTGACGAAGCGCGAGGATGTGGCGCGCCTGGCCTCGCCCCCCGACCTGGTGCTCGAGAACCTGGGCGAGCTGCGGGGGTGGGTGGAGTGAGCGT
>JBMFPH010000323.1:0-2340 GCA_049969215.1 Anaerolineae bacterium
GATCAGTACAATGCGCACTAAGATTATCGTCAATCCCATCGCCGGACGCGGACGGGCAGAGAAGCTGCTGGCCGACCTCTATGCATACCTCGACCGCTATGGGGTGTCCGCCGATATGGTGCATACGCGCGCCAAGGGAGATGCCATCCACCTGGCACGCATGGCCGCCCAAGAGGGTTACGAGCGCGTTGTCGCGATGGGCGGCGATGGCACGGTGGGCGAGGTGACCGCCGGCCTGCTGCGCGCTATGGAGGAGGGCTATGAAGCGGTGTTGGGCATCCTCCCCGCCGGCTCGGGCAACGACTACGCCTATGCGGTGGGCATTCCCACCCGCCTGGAGCCTGCATGCCGGCGGCTGGTGGACGGCCAGGTGCGTTCTATGGACGTGGTGCGTGTCACCGCCGACGGGAAGACGTATTACTTCAACAACACGGTGGGCATCGGCCTGGACGCCGACGTGCTGCTCGAGACGCACAAGCTGAAGCGCATCCGCGGTTTTCTGCTCTATTTCACCGCACTGATGCGCGTGCTGGCCTCGAACGGGCGCTGGCCGTATCCGGTGCGAGTCACCGTGGACGGAGAGACCCTGCCGCAGCAGGCTGTGACGCTGGTGACGGCGTGCAATGGGCCGCGCGTCGCCGGGGGCTTCTACCTGACGCCGGACGCACGGCCGGACGACGGCCAGCTGGACGTGATCGTGGCCGACCAGCTGAGTCGGCTGCGCGTCGCTTCGTTCATCACGCGGGTGATGCGCGGCACGCACGTGGGCGCCAAGCCGGTGCACATTCGCCGCGCCCGCCATGTGGTGATCGAGGGGCTGCGCGGCCTACCGGGCCACATGGACGGCGAGGTGCTGTGCACTGCCGGACAACGCATCGAGATCGAAATCCTCCCCGGACGCCTCAAGGTATGGTGTTGACGCGATGACCGGCACGTTGATCAACATTGTGGCCGTGCTGCTTGGCGGCAGTCTGGGCACCATCCTGGGCACCCGTCTGCCCGATCGGATGCGCGAAACGGTCATGAACGGGCTGGGGCTGGTGACGCTGGTGTTGGGCTTCAGCCTGGCGTTGCAGAGCAAGAACCTGCTGATCGTGATGGGCAGTGTGCTGTTGGGCGGCGTGCTGGGCGAATGGTGGCGCATCGAGGATGGGCTGGAGGCGCTGGGGCGCTGGCTGGAGGCACGCTTCGGCCGCCCTGACGACGCGGCACGCGGGCATTCCATCACGCGCGCCTTTGTGACCGCCAGCCTGATCTTCTGCGTCGGCCCGATGACGGTGATGGGCTCGCTGTTGGACGGGCTCACCGGCAACTATCAGCTGCTGGCGATCAAGAGCTTGCTGGACGGATTCGCCTCGCTCGCCTTCGCCGCTTCGTTAGGCCCGGGGGTGCTCTTCTCCGCGCTGACGATCCTGGTCTATCAGGGCGGGCTGAGCCTGGCGGCGCACCTCTTCGCCACCAGCCTGGCAGGCGTGCGCGCCGACACGCCGGCCGTGATCGAGATGGGCGCCACGGGAGGCGTGCTCATCATGGGCATCGGGCTGCTCTTGCTCAACCTGAAGCGCATCCGGGTGAGCAATTATCTGCCCGCCATCGTCATCGCGCCGTGCATCGTCCTGCTGCTGGAAGCGCTGGGGGTGAGCGGGTAGGGTATATCTTGCAAATTGGGTCTGCGGGGTTGACTATTCCCCCAAGACGCGCTTCTTCAATCGCTCCCAGGCCAAACCTATCAGACCGCTCAGGATTGCCAGAAAAGCAACTAGCAACGCCACGGTAAGGGGCGGTTGACCGGCCAGCCACTTGCTCCATATGTCCTTGAGCGCATCTTGCGCACCGGCCAAAAATACACTCAGGAGGCCGATCAGCCCTAACAGAGCAGCGATCGGCATTCCCCAGAGTATCCAGCCCCCAACCCGCCGGAGGTCGCTGGGCCGCTCGGGCGCGAGGGGATCGAAGGCGACAGCGGCTGCTTCGATCTCCTCCAGGCGCTGCAGAACGACCTGCAGTTCGTCGAAATGGCCGCCCTTCTGCAGGGCACGGGCAAGCTGCTGCAAGGTGCGATGTTGCTGCCTGCGTGCCTTTCCGGGCTCCGCCAGCGGCCAATCTTGAACAATTTTGCCCAACGCCTCCGCCGCTGCCCGGCGCACCCACATGTCTTCATCCCGCAGCGCTTCAATCAAGGCCGGCACGGCCGCTGCGTCGCCGATCTTCCCCAACGCCTCCGCCGCTGCCTGGCGCACATCTTCGTCTTCATCCCGCAGCGCTTCAATCAAGGCCGGCACGGCCGCTGCGTCGCCGATCTTCCCCAACGCCCGCGCCGCTGCCTGGCGCACATCTTCG
>JBMFPH010000324.1:0-2320 GCA_049969215.1 Anaerolineae bacterium
GGGCATCACGGCGTTGCTGGCACTCTTATGGCAGTGGCGCGGGCTGCGCGAGGCGGTGCTGGGATTGGGCGTGGGCACCGTCGGGGCCATAGCGCTGGCAGCGACGCTGTTCCCGGCCATGGTGGCGCCGCTGAGTGACCTGGCGGCACAAGTCTATCCGGCGCGGGCAATGGTGTGGACGCGCGCAGCCTATATCATTGCCGACCATCCTTTCACCGGCGCCGGGCTGGACAACTTCCGCCCCGTCGCGCGTAATAGCTATCCCTATTTCGACCCCGCCTTCGATCAGACCGAGCACGCGCACAGCTGGCCGCTGCAGGCAGGTGTGGACGGCGGCGTTTGGGGTTTGGCGGCAGTCATGTGGCTGGCGGTCGCCTTTTACGTTGCCGTATGGCGAGCGGGGAGAAGGGATGTGCCCGTTGCGATGCCTGGGCCATCTGCTGCGTTGCGGCCCGGCTTCGTCGCTGGATTCACCGCGTTTTTCATCGGCCATCTGTACGACAACGGCACGATGAGCGGAGCGCGCGCGGCGGTGGTCTTCTGGCTCTTCCTCGGCGCCGCGCTAGTGGCGCTGTCACCGCGCGTAGACGCAGCGGATGACGTGCTCTACCGACACTATCCTCCTGCCTCGCGGCGTGGACGCATCGCGGCGGGTATCGCTTGCCTGCTGGCAGGTGGATGGCTCATCTGGGCCAGCTGGAACTGGGCGGTGGGCCTCTGGCACAACAACCTGGCCAGCGTCGCACGCAATCAAGGGCTTTACACTATGGAGATGGAGGAAGGGCAACGTGCCGCGCTGGCTATAATAGCTGTGGAGGATTACCGGCGTGCCATTGCGATGGCGCCGGACCTGGCCGCGGCACACCGCAATCTGGGTGTGCTCTACTGGCAGGCGGCACAACCGCAGGAGAGCGCGCGGCGCATTTGCTGGACGACCGGATTACCGCTGCAACCCATGGCCTTCTTTACAAGTGTGCCGCAGCCAGCGGAGGGATATGCCACTGCCGCGCGACGCGAGCTAAGCTTAACGCTAGCACTGACGCCGGGCGATGTGGTGGCGGAGGGGATTATGGCGCGCGAAGTGCGTATGCCGGAATGAAGAGCAATGGAGTCGCGATGGTTTATTCCAGCATAAACTCTTCGGCGCTTAACCCTAGCTCACAGATAATAGCACGTATGGTGCCTTTGCGAATGAGTCTCCCTTTGTGGCGAGGAACTGGGATTACCAGGCCATCCTCATCACGTACCAAGAGCTCGTGAGATCCGTGAAAAAACTTTCTACCGGTGGCTGTTCCAAGTGATAACAGGATAAGGACAGTTGTGATGAGCCCAACAGGCATCTCCTACCCGATCACCGCCGCCGACTGGCCACGACTGCGCGTGCTGGTCACCGGCGGCGCCGGTTTCCTGGGCCGCTACGTGGTGCAGGCACTTCGGGCGCGCGGCTGCCGCCACATCATCGTGCCACGCCGCGCGACGTGTGACCTGCGCGTCGAGGCGAACATCATCCGCCTGTTCGAGGCAGAGCGGCCGCACATCGTCATCCACCTGGCAGCGGTGGTGGGCGGCATCGGCGCCAACCGCGCCCGCCCGGGCGAGTTCTTCTACGACAACCTGATCATGGGTGCCCAGCTGATGGAACAGGCGCGCCGCTTCGAGGTGGACAAGTTCGTCGCCATCGGCACCATCTGTGCTTATCCCAAGTACACGCCGTTGCCCTTCCGCGAGGAAAACCTGTGGGATGGCTATCCCGAGGAGACCAACGCGCCCTACGGCCTGGCCAAGAAGATGCTGCTGGTGCAGGCGCATGCCTACCGCCAGCAGTACGGTTTCAACGCCATCTATCTGCTGCCGGTGAACCTCTATGGCCCGGGGGACAACTTCGATCCCGCCTCGTCGCACGTCATCCCGGCGCTGATCCGCAAGTGCGTCGAGGCGGTGGAAAGCGGCGCCGACCACATCGTGGTGTGGGGTGACGGCAGCCCGACGCGCGAGTTCCTCTACGTAGAGGACTGCGCCGAGGCGATCGTGCTGGCCACTGAGCGCTACAACGCGCCCGAACCGGTCAACATCGGCGCCGGGTTCG
This sequence comes from Anaerolineae bacterium, assembly GCA_049969215.1. GTDB lineage: Bacteria > Chloroflexota > Anaerolineae > 4572-78 > NAK82 > NAK82. The sequence continues at coordinate 2,087 of JBMFPH010000324.1, forward strand.
AGATTTCGATCAAGGAGTTGGTGGAACTCATCGCCGAGATGACTGGCTTCCACGGGCGCATCGTCTGGGACACCAGCAAGCCCAACGGTCAGCCGCGCCGTTGCCTGGATGTGAGCCGCGCCTGGCACGCCTTCGGCTTCCGCGCCCGCACCGACTTCCGCGAGGGACTGCGTCGCACGGTGGAATGGTATGTCGCCAACCGTGCCCATCTCCCCGCCGTGCAGACGGTCTGAG
>JBMFPH010000325.1:0-2304 GCA_049969215.1 Anaerolineae bacterium
CGGGCATCCGAGCTCAGCCACCAGGCGCGCAAGCGGCAGCTCCGCGTCGCCGCGGATGATGAAATCTACCTCAGGGAAGGACTGCAGGATCTCAGATGCGTAAACGGAAGCGGTAAAGCCCCCCAATACGACGCGAGCATCCGGCAGAACCTCTCGACACGCACGCGCTACGCTGATGGCACCGAAGGCGTGCTCGAACCAGTGCAGGTCCACCATCACCAGGCGCACTCCCTGCTGTTCCTTGAGCCATGGCTTCAGCTTGAAACTGCGATCGCGCAAGAGCTCCGCCGGGTAGTTGATCCCCCTGACGGTGTATCCCTGGTGTCGCAACAAGTTGGCCAGCCCGATCACGCCGACCGGGATCAGAAAGTAGAACCCCAGGTCCTGATAACCGGCGTCAACGGCGTGCCGTGCCGGGTGAATATACAGCACATCGGTCACCAGATCACTCCCAATGAAAAGGGTTCAAACACGCCCCCAACTGTCCTGCACGAGACAGCTTGTCCGAGCCGCGACCGTCAGGGAGCGGTCATATCGCCGCCTGCTGGCGCGCGCGGCTCGGTTGGGACATCATTATTTCAAGAAACCTGCTCAGGAAACTCTGATCTCACCCGCACCGGTCCGCGCCATGGAAACAACCGCGGCACCTGGCGTTGGTACCGGTGATACGCTTCGCCATATTCGGCAACCAGCCGTGGCTCTTCCAAAAACGTGCCGATGTATAGATAGATCGAGAAGACGACCGAGAGCGCCGCTCGATTCAAGGTCATACTGGGAGCGCACCATAGCAAAATCAGGCCAAACAGATACTGAGGATGACGCACCCAGCGATACATGCCGGTGACGACGAGCGGTGCGCAACGATAGGTCGCCGCGCATTCGGGGTCGAAGACCTGGCGGATTCCCAAAAAGCTCCAGACATCGGTGATCGAGACCCCATAGAGCACGCCCAAAATGGCCAGCCCCTCGATCCCCCACGCCAGCTCGTACCAGGGGGTGGCGAGGATATAGAGCGTCTGGTCAGGCAAGATTGCCAACATAACACCAAGTGGCAGCAGTAAGATAGTGGCGATGCTGTTGTATATCAGCCGATACCAGCGGTCGGAGAGCACACCGAATCGTCGGCGTGCCCACTCTTTGACAGTATAACTCGCCAGCCCGCTATGGAGAGCGGCGTATATCAGCGCATACACGACAATGACCGCGACACTCGCCCAATACATCGTAAGCCGCCCAAGATTGACAGGGGATACCCCATCTTTTCCAGATCAAGCGCCGAAAACTTCCGCCAGGGCACGCCGCATCACGTCGATGGGGGGCTCAACGCCGGTCCACATTTGGAAAGCGATGGCACCCTGATACACCAGCATGCCCAAGCCATCCAGAGTGCGCGCTCCTTGCCGCTCTACCGCAGCCAGGAAGGCAGTGCGCGGCGGATTAGGGATGACATCGCAGACCAGCAAATCCCTTCGGATGGAAGACATTGCCACGGGTGGCATCTCGGTGACATTGGGAAACAGCCCGATGGAAGTCGCATTGATCAGGATATCTGCATCGGGTGGCACAACGTACTCACCCTGCCAGGGCACATAGTCCGCCACGACGTTGGTTTGCTCGCGCAGGTGGCGCGCCAGCTCCTCGCCACGCGTGGGGGTGCGGTTCACAATGGTGATATGGCTGGCACCCGCCAGGGCCATTTCGACCGCCATGGCGCGCGCAGCGCCCCCAGCACCCAGGAAGACCACGCGCTTTCCGCGCGGATCGACATCCGCATCCTCGCGCACCGAACGCAGAAAACCCTTGCCGTCCGTGTTGTAACCGATCAGCTCACTGCCTTGTGCCACGACGGTGTTCACGGCGCCGATCAGCTGTGCTTCCGGAGAGAGACGATCCAGGTAGGGGATCACTGCCACCTTATGGGGAATGGTCAGGTTGATGCCGCGCATATTGAAAGCACGCAACCCGCGCATGGCATCGGCCAGCTGCTCCGGTCGCACCTCGATGGTAAGGTAACGCCACTGGAGACCACACGCCTCGAAGGCCGCCTGCTGCATCACACATGTGGGGTTTTCCGCCACCGGGTAACCGAAGACGCCCACCAGCTCTTCCTTATACGAACGCGTCTGTTGAGCCATTTCGCCCTCTCCCTTCTCACTCATCTGCCGTCGTATGCCCGGTTATGTGGAGCGGACTCATTTGCCTGCATAGGTTTCGTAGTGGATTTTGCGCTCGTCGTACTTGGTGTGCGCCGGTTTGTCTTCTGCCGGGTGCCCCACCGGCACCAGGCACAGCACATGCAAGTGC
>JBMFPH010000326.1:0-2233 GCA_049969215.1 Anaerolineae bacterium
CGTTGCAGGTAGAAGCTTCTTCCAGGACATCCTTGCTGCATTCATCCGCGCCGGAACGTTGGAACGTCATCTTGGCCAACCTGCTGGCCGGAACCATTATCGAGCTGGCACCAGCGCTGGCACGCAGTTTGCTCCCTGCCGGGGTGTTGATTACGAGCGGCGTCACCGCGGAGCAAAGCGAGGAGGTATCCGGAGCGCTCTCCGCGCAGGGCTTAGAAGTCATCGCACAGCGTTCGGAAGGTGAATGGGTCGCCATATGTGCGCGCCAACCGAACCGAGCGGCGTAGACGTTGCTGACAAGGTTATGACACAACACCGTTTCTTTGTACCCTCTGAATGGATCCAAGAGGAATCCGTGACACTGTCCGGCGATATAGCGCATCAGATATGCGGCGTACTACGTCTCCGACCCGGTGATCGCATCATTGTATTGGACAATACCGGTTGGGAGTGCGAGGTTGAATTGCAGCACGTGTCTCAAGGTAACGTGATCGGTCGCGTGGTTGAGGAACGACCTGCGACGGGTGAGCCACGCACGCGCATCGTCCTCTACCAAGCAGCGCTTAGAGCGCGCAGGTTCGAATTCGTGCTTCAGAAAGGCACCGAGCTAGGTATTGCTGAATTCGTGCCTGTCGTCTGTGAGCGTTCCCTTGTGGCAGATGTCTCCGACCTGGATGCCAAGCGGGAGCGCTGGCAGCATATTATCCGCGAGGCAGCTGAACAGAGCCATCGTGGGCGGCTGCCAGTGCTACGCACCGCAATGATGTTCGCTTTGGCATGCCAAGAGGCCATTGCCACCAACACCTGTGCGTTTATCCTCTCCGAACACGAAAGGCGCTCCAACTTCAAACAGGCCCTTGCGCGTGCTAAAGAGAATGAGCGCAAGCCACCAGCTGCCTTTAGCCTTTTCGTGGGGCCAGAAGGGGGTTTCACAAGTGACGAAATTTACCTGGCGACACAGTATGGGATACAACCGGTGGGACTAGGACCGCGGGTTTTGCGCGCCGAGACGGCCGGCCTGGTAGCAGCCTCGGCCATCTTGTATGAAATGGAATCATGAGCAAGAGATGTTTTTCTCGGCGTGGGGGCTGGAGTTGTTCAGATATGTCTAAGATCTGGTGCTTGGGTTGCAAATCCTTGGATATCTCGATAATATCCCTCCACGCCTGGATTGCACCGCAACACATACGGCTTGCACATAGCACGCCTCGTATGTACAATGCGCTTAGGGAGATGCGAGGCCTGCAATACGCACTCGGTGGTTGGGCAATCTGCGCTTGCTAATCGCCTGACCGCTGAATCCATACAACAGGAGGTACTCGAATGATCCAAGATCAACCGCCGGAAGAAAATGTACAATGGGAGATGCCTGAGCGAAGGCGTCCAAGGCGAGTAGAAGAAGAGACCGAGGATGTCGGTTTCCCTATCGTTTGGGTGTTAATCGGTGGTTTGGCAGCTTTGTTGACTATCGGACTGGTGGCGCTGGGCTTGGTGCGCATCTTCACCCGACCAGCTACAACTGCTGCGGTAACTCCCCCCCCTGTGATTGCGGAGTCGGCGCTCACAGAAGGCGCTGAAACGCCGGCGGTAGCCCTCGAGACATCCGCACCAACGGGAGAGGCCATGCTCGTGCTCACCTTCACGCCGACCATCGCCCCGCCAACTCCAACGCCCATACCGCCCACGCCCACACCGCCTTTGCCAACCCCGACCCCCACATTGCCGACAGGGATTCACGTGGGGGGTTATGTGCGGGTTGTGAACACAGAGGGCGCGGGCCTCAGTCTGCGCGCCGGTCCGGCACGCAGCACCGCCCGTCTGGTCGTGGTGGCAGAGAACACTGTACTCCCTGTGCTGGACGGCCCGCGAGATGACCAAGATGGAGAAAGGGACGAGACAGACGCTCTCTACCAGTGGTGGTATTTGCGCAATACTGACGGAACCGAGGGATGGGGACGCGCTGATTTTCTGGAGCCCTCCCCGCCTCCAGAATAAAACAAAGACGCTCTCTGTCGGGTTGTTTCGCAGGCTTTGGTGAGCTTTTGGAGCATTCATCATCCCCAGGTGAATCTGATCATCTGGGGATGGTATATCATGTGAGGCAAGAATGATGGCCGAGTCATCCTCCCAGGTCGATGTAGCGGAACGCATTGCCCGGTTGCGAGCTGAGATTCATTACCACGCCTACCGTTACTACACGCTCGACGACCCCATCATCAGCGATGCAGAATAT
>JBMFPH010000327.1:0-2230 GCA_049969215.1 Anaerolineae bacterium
GCAGTCCCCATTTTCTAAAGCGTTCTGCCACTCCTGGGCCAAACAGATGGGGTTGCGATAGAGCCTTAATGCCTTATGGCTTGCTGACTTAGGCGCTTTGTTGCAGGCAGGAAACTCGAACACCGCCCGGAAGGTTCTGTCTTTTAACTTGCTCGGGGAGCTGGTCCCGTTTGACATACTTGCACTTCCCGCTATATCGTGTTGCCTGCTCTCCTTAGCCAATATTACTAGGATCCGCAACGCCAACAGCCCCGGTTATGGGAGAGAGCTATCCCTTATCGCTGCTTTTGATCTGGCATTGTGCGCAGAAATATCGCGTAAACTCTTCCGCACCACAGGATGCACTTGTCGCCCCCCTTTTCGCCTACCGGATCACCTCTAGAAAATCTATGTTTCTGGAGCATCCCTTCTCGATAAGCTCGTGCGAATTGGGTGCATGCGTCGCCATATGAGAGGGATGACCAGGATGGCCCCCCCTCCACCGACCAACGTCACCAGAGTGATGATAGTGCCAAGCTGCACGCTTATCGGTGCATACCATAGGCGTACGTGATGTTGACCGGCCTTGATCGGGATGCTGCGCAATACCCCATTGGCGGTCACAATGGTGACAGGATGCCCGTCCACACTGGCATGCCACCCGGGGTAGTCCATCTCACTCAGCACCAACAGCCCATCAGCAACCGCCTGTACTTCCAGATCAAGTGCCTCGGCAGAGAAAAAGGTCACCTGTGCATGCGATCCTTCCACCGGATGCGGCGGTAGCTCCATTTCCAGCGGATGTTCGACCACCGCTGCCTGGCGTAGGTCAAAATCGTCTTGACTGATCCGATGCAGAGCTGCGGCACGATCGCGCACTACTTCCAGCCGGTGCACCACCCAGGCGCGTGGAAAAGGGTCGGTGACAACGTACAAGTACACCACTTTTTCCTCTTCATGGGGTGGAACAAGGGGGAACAGCCGACCCAGGCCAGGACTGTCCAGCTCGCGGTCGCTCAGCACATAATGCACGTTGAGCAGCTGCCAGCGCCGCCACTCCGGCACAATGGCCTGGAACTCCTCCCAAGTGGCCAGGTGCAACGGGCTGTTGCCAGTGATATCATAGAATCCGTAGACCGCTGCGGCACCTGATCCCTGGGGGAGCAAACCTCCACTGGCAATGCGTACCACTTCCGGTTGTTGCGCCAGCTGCTCTTGCAGGGCCTTGATTACAGGGGTAGGGGCAAACCAGTCTGCAGGTGGTCTGAGATTGAAACGCCAATTGATGGTAAACAGGTTAAAGGCAACCCAGCTGGCCAACAGCACCATGCCCCACGGCCGTGCCAGATGACACCGCACGCGCAATGCCAGCAGCAGCAAGCTCCCTCCCAGGACGAGCAATGCAAAGATGTGATGGCGCAACACACCGGCGAACAGATCTCGCTGCTCCGTGGCTAACGAGCCATGGACAAAGAGGAATGTGATGCCAAGCGCGGCGAAAAAGACGTACCGGCTGGCCCGCTCAAAGCGTTGCAAGGCAAAGCGCCGTGCTCGCCCGAGCGGGGCCAGAAGCGCCAATGTCCCATAACCGCTTAACATCGCAGCGCATAGCACATAGACTAAGTAAGCACGTTCCTGATGGCGCACCCAAGCAAACCCTGGCACCAGCAGGTAGAAAAGTGCGTAGAGGAAAGTGTTGCCCCCGAAGGAGAGCAGCAGCGCCAGTGCGCCCAGCACACTCCAAAAAGCGATCTGGTGTCGCGGGCGACCAATGGCCCAAGCCAGGCCGATCAACAACAACGGCAGGATGCCCACATATTGTGGTGACCCTCCTAAGTAGCCGGGATAGATCAGCGCGACAAACTCGTGCAAGGGCAACCCAAAGCTGGCCTCTTGGTAGCCCATAGTGGTGCGAGGGGAATGGGCCATGATCTCGAGGGTGGGCAGCCACTGAACAGCACTGAGCATCAGGGCGAGCAGCAGACCGACTGCCAGACGTCCCAGCATACGCAACCAGGAATGCACTTGTGAGATGTTCGTTGAACGGTACACTGTGAATACACGCCACAGGTAGAAAACGAGTGTCGTGTACAGCAGGTACATCCACGTTTGAGGGTGTCCGGCCAGCAACGCCAAGCCCAATGTCAGGGCAGTCCAGACTATGGCCATTGTGGCAGCGCGCCACCCGGAATCATTTCGCGCAGCCAGGTTATCCACGGCCAGCAACGTCCACGGCAGCCAGGCGCTCACC
>JBMFPH010000328.1:0-2226 GCA_049969215.1 Anaerolineae bacterium
CATTGCCGCGATCGTTCGGGCCATAGGCGTAACTGCCTTTCCACCACCTACCACTATGATGCGATCGAACTCTCTCAAGTCATATGCACGTGGTTCTTCCCTTTCTGGCGTCTCATATAGCAGCAGGGTGTCATCATCCAAACACATATGACGCTGTACCGCCTCGGCAGGGTCGACAGCTCGAAGCGCAGCGCGGATCATCTGCCAGGCATGCTGGCGCAGGAGATGTACTGCTTCATCCATATCAAATACATCGCCCTCGCTTAGCGCGTGATGGCGCTGACAGCAGCCGCCGCTGCCTCTTCTGGTGTGGCATCGCCGTTCAACACCTCGAGTATTGCTTGCTGGAGCACACGGCCCATCTGATCATATTGCGGAAAGGAAGGCACTGGTAATGCCACTTCCATTTGTTGCCGTAGAAAATCCAGATAGGGATCACTCCCCCAGCGATTTAGAACGGCATAGCATGTCGGAACGGAAAAGGTGATCTGGTTCCACACAACAACGTTGTCAGGCTGCAACAACCATTCGATCATACGTGCTGCAATGGCCTGCTGAGAGGGATCGCGTGCCGTAATGGCCAACGCACGACCCCGCACAAGGGTCAAAGGTATACCATCACGGGTGGGGATCGCGGCAAACTGACTGTTGCGCAGCCGAAAACGCTCCTTCATGTACAGGCGCGCACGCACATGCACAATGCCATAACGATTGTTCGCATACTGTGACCATAGATCATCGGCACTGGCCGCTTCCAATACATCCAACGGGATCACACCAGCCCGCACGCCCCGCAAGTAATAATCCAGTACAGAAACGAGAACCGATTCATCCAGCGTAGGACGACCCTCCTCATCCAATAAACGGCCACCCGCGGCAAGATACTGGATCAAAAAGCAATCATTGACCAGGCCGTTACGTCCTTTGGCCGGAAAACGGTAGATTACACCCGCGTTCAACACATCATCCCAAGTAATGGGAGGCATTGTGAGCTTTTCCGTGCTGAGCACCACGTGCTCAAAATCCGCTTCAAAGGGCACCCCCATCAATTGCCCATCCACAGTGCCTGCCGCGCGTGCTCCGGGAAGCAGGTCGTTGATCAAACCCGGTGCGATCAGTTCATCCAAGGGGAAGAGCACCCCCGCACGTGCTGCTGCTGCAAGCTCGGTAAGATCGAGCACTACCACATCGGGCAGCACGCTGGGAGCAACCTGCGAGGCAGTGCGCAGGTAATCGAGTACACTCCCCTTACCAGTCTCATTTTTTAACTTTACTACAACGGTCACATTGGGATAACGGTCCATGAAAGACCGGATACCTTGGGCAAACACCTCGCCAGCTTTGCCCGCCGCCTCAGGGGAAACGGCTTCGACGGTCCAAAGACTCAGCGTGATACTTGCACCAGGAGTTGTCTCATCTGCCGGTTGTTCGGTGAGCTGAAACGTGGTCGTGACGGGAAGTGTGGACGAGACACCTGTCACGGTCGCAGAAGTATCACTCAGCAAAATCGTATCTACCACCGGAGTAATCGGTGCAGTTGAGCTGGCCAGGGTGCCTGGCTGGGGGGCTCCACAACCAGTCATCAGCAGTATCGCCAAACAGCCTGTCAAGCTGATCAGCCAGTTTCCAGTACGTTCAATCACTAGCTTGCCCTGATAGCCTCCCTTCATGTTCAGAGGATTGTACCACATTTGCTCACCAGATAACAGGTTTGATCGTGGACAGTTAAAAAGGGGCAAGTCAAAAGGAGGAGCTTTGAAGGGGGATCCGACTGCCTGCCTAATCATCCCAATGCCTATATGAAAATCGGGATGAAAATCAGGGTTTCAATACCCCGTTTGACGCCTCACACCGCTCGTTTTATAATGCGAATAAGTATTCCCAGATGGGGAATCCCCCCGTCTGAGCGACGAAACGGCAGGTACTGCGTGGCTGCAATTTTGATACTGCACGGTCCCAACCTGAATCTCCTGGGCAAGCGTGAACCCTCCATGTACGGTTCGCTCACCTTGGATGAGATCAACGCGCGCTTGATGGAATATGCGCGGCGTGAGGGCCTTGTGCTGCGCACATTCCAATCTAACCACGAGGGAACGTTGGTGGAAGCATTGCACGAGGCGATGGGCTGGGCTGACGGCGTGGTGTTCAATCCTGGCGCATACACTCATACCAGCTATGCGCTGCGCGATGCTATTACAGCAACTGGGCTACCTGTCGTCGAGGTAC
>JBMFPH010000329.1:0-2221 GCA_049969215.1 Anaerolineae bacterium
GCCAAAATGGGTAGGAAACCAAAGGTTGTGCCAAACGCGATATAGTGAACGATGATCGAGAGGACGGATGGCAATAGCACATCGCGACGTGTCACCAGCTTGCCCAAACCGGCAAGAGAAGGGGGACGCGGCGGGCGCGTTTCTTCATGCGTGGTCAAAGTAACCAACGCGGCCAGCACAGAGACACTGGCGGCAAGGTAGAAGGCCAGTGTATACCCCCCCAACCCATTCAACCAGCCGTTCAAGCTGGTTGCCAGCATACGACCAGCGAATGCCACAAAATTGAGCATAGCGGTGGCACGGACCGAATCCTCGAGTGGGAAGAAAGAGTTGAACAGCACCACCAAGGGCACCCACGTCCCAGCTGCCAGGCCGGTGATGATGCGACCGATCAGAAGGCCGCCGGCACTCTGTGCGCTCCCCAGCAAGAAAGCCCCCAATGCCAACAATGCCAAGCAACCTGCCACAAAGGGTTTACGGCGGCCGTGCCAGTCTGCAGCAATGCCAAGGGGTAGTCGAATAATTCCCTGCCATAAACCGTACATAGACAAGATCGTGCCCACCATCGCGAGATCGCTCGTCTTAGCCTGAATGTAATTGGGCAATGTGGGCACGTAGAGATACAATCCTATCCAATACAGAAAACCAACTGCTGCGATCAGGGCAATGTTGAGACGACGAGTCATAAAGTGTACCTCCGTATGTGGTGACCTCAATTTTACCCATATGAGAGCCCCTGGTGCAAAAGAGGTAGAGCATCTCAATCGTTCTCGACCTTACGGGAGAAACCTGGAAGTGCACCCTTCGGGGCAACAATTTCCGTCACTTGTATGTTGGTGTATAATTGCTCCAGGTTGTGAGGAACAACTGGTGGGAAAGGTATCCGGTTGACGGCACTGTCCAGAAGATGGGCACGATTCTGGGGTTGGGGAGGATTAGTGATCGTCACGCTGGCAGTGCTTGCAGCGAGCTGGGCCAGTCATCGTGTACCCCCGGCGGTTGAGAAGGGACCGATCGCGCTTCTATTTGAGGCAAATGGGCCTGCCAGCTGGCGTGAGCTCCTCCATACTGGCGCCGTTCTGCAGGGGCGGGCACGGGCGTGCTACCCGCATACGAGAGGCTTTGAGGGTTGGAGCGTACGAGATGGGCAGCTAGAAGTACGTGTGGCACCTGGTGTGTCGCCAGCGTGGGTTATCCGTGAGGCAATGCGGCCGGGGGCGATCGAGCTGGTAGAGGGAGGCACCGAATTCCTGCCCATTGGAAAGCAGATAAAGACCGGTGACGCAGCTAAGCCGGAGCTGGGCATTTACGAGGCAGTTCTGAATCCGCAGCATTTTGTGATGGCACAGGCAGATTTGCGATATAATAGACCGGTAATCGAATTTCGACTCACTCCCCAAGGGGATGCACGCCTGGCGGCGCACACCAGTGTGCAAAGTGGCTACTACCTGTGCCTATCGGTGGATGGCCAGGTGGTGAATTGCCCCATTCTGCGCACGCCACTGATCGAGCGGCATGGGTTGATAGAGCTGACTGGTGATGTGACTTTAGCCCAAGCACACACGTGGGCAGCTTTGCTGCGCAGCGGGCCATTACCGGTGACACTCAGGTCCGTGGGAACGCTCGCTGATGTTACAGTTGATCACGACTCTCTGTGTACATCTGAATGATAAGGATATAAGTTGAAGTATGATCACATTGTTTGCATTTGTGTTTGTGTTGGGCGTGCTCATATTCGTGCATGAGCTGGGCCATTTTATCCTGGCGAAACGTTTTGGCATTCAAGTAGATGAATTTGCCTTTGGTTATCCTCCTCGCCTGTTCAGGCTATGGCAGGAGAAGGGGAAGATTGGGCTGGGTGGCAGAACCCTGATCTTGGGGCATCGTACCCGGGTGCCGCGTCAGGTTGACGTGGGCAAACGGGTCGTCTATACCAGCCGACAAGAGCCCAATGGTGAGGAGGTAGTCACCCAGCTGGAGTTAGTGCCCGACAACATGTCGGACGAGGAAGTGTTCCAGAAATATGGTCGGCCAGTGTATGTGGTGGAACAGATCGAACGGGGCACGGAGTACACCTTCAATCTAATCCCCTTTGGTGGCTATGTGCGCATGTTGGGCGAAGAAGACCCCAGCGCGCCCCGCAGCTTTGCCAGCAAGAGCAAGCGGGTGCGTATTGCCGTTTTGGTAGCTGGTGCTGCGATGAACATCCTCCTGGCAGTGG
>JBMFPH010000330.1:0-2214 GCA_049969215.1 Anaerolineae bacterium
CTGGTGGATGCGTGCGCCATGTACCTGATGCGCCGCCCTGCCGACTTCGATGTCATCGCCACCGAGAACATGTTCGGTGACATCCTCTCCGATGAGGCTTCCATGTTGACTGGGTCCCTGGGGATGTTGCCCTCTGCCTCTTTGGGGGAGAACCGCCCCGGCCTGTTTGAGCCGATCCATGGCTCAGCACCCGATATTGCCGGCCAGGGAATTGCCAATCCCCTCGCCACTATCCTCAGCGCTGCGATGTTATTGCGCCTCGGGCTGGGGTTGCCGCGCGAAGCAGAGGTGATCGAGCGCGCTGTAGAGACCGTCTTGGCCGCGGGCTACCGCACCGCCGACTTGGCGGCGCCGGGCGAGCCAACGGTGAGCACGCGTGCGATGGGAGACCTGGTCGTAGCTGCTTGTGAGAAGGAGTTCATCCATGCGTAGTGATGTTATCAAGCGAGGATTCGAACGCGCACCGCATCGCAGTCTTCTGAAAGCGGTGGGTGTCACCGATGCCGATATGGGCAAACCGTTCGTCGCCATCGTCAACAGCTATGTGGATATCATCCCGGGGCACGTGCATCTGAACGAATTCGGTGAGGTGGTGCGCCAGGCAGTACGCGAAGCGGGCGGTGTCCCGTTCATGTTTAACACAATCGGGGTGGACGATGGCATCGCAATGGGCCACATTGGCATGAAGTACAGCTTGCCAAGCCGTGAGCTGATCGCCGATTGCGTGGAGACAATGATCAAAGCTCACTGGTTCGATGGCATGATCTGTATCCCCAACTGTGATAAGATCGTGCCTGGCATGCTGATGGCTGCCTTGCGCTGCAATATCCCCACCATCTTTGTCAGTGGTGGTCCTATGGCGGCGGGTCGGACATCGAGCGGGGAGGTGGTGGATTTGATCAGCGTATTCCAGGCCGTGGGCGCCTATAAGAAAGGGATCATCTCAGAAGAACAGCTGAAAGAAATTGAAGACAGCGGTTGTCCCACGTGCGGTTCATGTTCTGGCCTGTTCACCGCCAATAGTATGAACTGCCTGTGTGAGGCGCTTGGCCTTGCCTTGCCCGGCAACGGCACCATCCTGGCGATTGATCCGCGACGCAAGGAGCTGGCCCGCGCAGCGGGACGACAGATCATGCGCCTGATCGAAATGGACCTGAAGCCGCGCGATATCGTCACCCGCGAGGCAATTGATAACGCCTTCGCGCTTGATATGGCGATGGGTGGCAGCACCAATACCGTGTTGCACACTATCGCACTGACGTGGGAAGCGGGCATCCAATATCCGCTGGAGCGGTTGAACGAGATCAGCCGCCAGGTGCCCACTTTGTGCAAGGTCAGCCCTTCCTCGCCTTACCATATGGAGGACGTGGACCGCGCCGGGGGGGTCAGCGCCATCCTTTGGGAGCTCAGCAAGAAGCCGGGTATTCTGCACCTGGATCAGATGACCGTCACCGGCAAGACCTTGGGAGAAAACATCGCAGGTTGTGACAGCCAGGACCTCGAATGTATCCGTACGGTGCGCGATGCCTACAGTCCCACAGGCGGCTTGACCATCTTGTTCGGTAATCTGGCTCCCGAAGGGGCGGTGGTCAAGACCGCCGGCGTCCTGCCCGAGATGCTACGGCATCGCGGACCCGCGCGTGTGTATGAAAGCCACGATGAGGCAAATGCCGGCATCTTGAGCGGAGAGGTGCAGCCGGGCGAGGTGGTGGTCATTCGCAACGAAGGTCCGCGCGGCGGTCCGGGGATGCAAGAGATGCTGGCCCCCACCAGCAACATCGTTGGGATGGGGTTGGAAAGCTCCGTAGCACTGGTGACAGACGGCCGTTTCTCCGGTGGCACCCGAGGTGCCTGCATCGGGCACGTGAGCCCGGAGGCGGCTGCCGGAGGCCCCATCGCCCTATTGCGCAATGGGGATATCATCGAGATAGACATCCCGGCTGGCCAACTGCATGTGGCTCTGTCCGAGGAAGAGATGGCACGTCGACACGCCGCGTGGCGACCGCCTTCACAATCCCATCTCACCGGATGGCTGGCACGCTACGCGAGTATGGTGACCAGCGCCAGCCGAGGAGCTGTGTTGGAGATACCCGGAAGGTGACAAGCCCATAACCCTAAGGGGGGATTCGGAAGCCGCTCGACGCGTGTCCGCAGCGATCCACTGCTCCAGGATCTCACGGGCCAGCACGGATGGTATAGCGAAGCTGATCCCCT
>JBMFPH010000331.1:0-2127 GCA_049969215.1 Anaerolineae bacterium
GCCAAAACGGAAAGAGTGCGCCATCCTGTGGGCGAGGGAGAATCTTTCACCGCAGAGTGCGCCGAGCACGCAGAGGTCTTTTCCCCTGTTAGTTCTCTGCGTTCTCGGCGATCTCGGCGGTAAAATCTCTGCCGTGGACGGGGAGGGGGCGGGTTCTGAACCCGCCCCTACCGGGGCTGTAGCGATAGCAACGAGATGCCATCGCGCAGGACATGGCGGTAGAAGAGGCTCTGCTGCGCCGCGAGCGCCTGCCAGCCGGCGCGACTCATCGCCCGGATGGAAAGCAACACGCCATAAGCCAGCCAGATGTCAAATGCCAACCCGCGCACCTCGCTCAGCTCTTGGGCACTTGGCCGCTCCAGGATTACCAGAACGTCCACATCCGAGTTGGGGTGCACCTCGCCGCGTGCTCGGGAGCCGAACAGCACCACATCGTGCAGTCGGGCGCCATAGCGCGCGTGCAACGCGTGCACATACGCCTGCAGGGCAGCGGCTTCCGCCGGGGAAAGCTCAGCTCGGGTCATCGGTGCTCTCCTCTTCGAACGTGGGGGGTGTTGTCAGCATTTCCAGGATGCGTTTGACGAAATCCGCGGCATCCGCGATCAATCGGGTGGCAGAGCTCTCATCGAGATCCGGATGAGGTGCATAGTCACTGTCCAGCCGCATCTCGAAGGCATCGTGGAGCATACGACCATAGCGCGGCTCTATGAGGCCAGGGCGGACAAAATGTTCGCCGAACGCGGCGATCAGACCTTGATGTTTGCTGCGCCATAGGCCACGGCTGCCCAAAAGGGCCGTGGCCGCATAGAACATGGCGTAGTAGGCACGCGACACCGCTGCGCGCAGATGGCCCAGACGCAGATTGTCGCGCGCGGCGACAATTTCTTCGTCTGCTAAATTCAGGTAATGCCTGGTCTCGGCGTCGCTCATCCGTTCGGCCATCGCGCTTATTTTAGGCGGTTCGTGTGTTTCCGGCAACCGGGCGTGGCGTATCGGCGTATCATGAGCGCCGGGGTGTGGGCATCACCGCCGCTTGCTGACGCGCACGGCTCGGACAAGGGGTCGCGGCGTGGTGGCTGATTTCACCGGATCGCCTGGCGTAGCTGCTGCGTCAGGCGGGTGAACGCGTCGCTGTACCACACGTCGGCGGTGCGCGGACGTGGCAATGCCACCGGCAGTTCCAACGCCACCCGCCCGGGCCGCTGCGTCAATACCACCACCCGGTCGGCCAGGAAGACCGCCTCGCGGATGTCATGGGTGACCATCACCACCGTCTTGTGGCTGGCTTCCCAGATGCGCATCAACTCCAGGTTCAGCTTCTCGCGCGTCAGCGCATCCAGCGCGCCAAACGGCTCATCCAGCAGCAGGATCACCGGCTCATGTGCCAGGGCACGCGCGATCGCCACGCGCTGCTCCATCCCACCCGACAGCTCGCGCGGATAACTGTGCGCGAAGGCGGTCAAATCCACCAGGCGCAACACCTGCTCGACGCGCGCCCGTGCCTCCGCCGGCGGTGTGCGCTGTATCTGCAGCGGCAACAGCACATTGTCGAACACGGTGCGCCAGGGCATCAGGTTCGCCTTCTGGAAGACGACCCCGATGGTGCGCGAAGGGCCGCGCAGCGGACGCCCCTGCAGGTACACCTGGCCGCGGTCGGGCATGAGCAGCCCCGCCAGCAGGCGCAACAGGGTGGACTTGCCGCAACCGGAAGGCCCCACAATGCACACGAACTCCCCCCGCGCCACCGCCAGAGTGACGTCTTCCAGCGCCGATAGGGCGCCACGCGGGGTGGGATATGCTTTCGAGACGTGTATGGCCTGGATGATGGCGGTCATGGTAACTCCGCTGCGCTCATTCACTTGCGGATGGCGTTTCCGCGAAGGATTCTACGGTTTCGCCGGGCGTTGTCGAATCGGGCGCTGCCGGCGGCAACTCCGTCGGTGTCGGCTCCGGGGTGGGTGTCGGTTCGGGTGTCGGCGTGGCGGTCGGCGGCAGCGGGGTGGGCGTCGGCGTATCGGTCGGCCATGGCGGCAGCTCAATGGGCGTGAGCTCGATCACCGGTGGCGGCACTTCTATGGGTGGCAACTCCACGGGGGGCAAGGGGGTCCCGGTTGGCGTGGCGGTCGG
>JBMFPH010000332.1:0-2101 GCA_049969215.1 Anaerolineae bacterium
CCGTGGACATGCCCGTGTTGATCCACAAGATTCACATGGGCAGCCAGCTTCCCAGCGTGCGCGCCGGCAAGCCCTACCGCATCATTGGCTACCGGCAGAGCGTTCACGATTACTCGAGCGTGGTCTTCCCCGCCGACGCCCGCAATTGCACGTTCTGTCACGAGCAGAGTACCGGCGCTGCACAGGCGAATGCGTTTCTGAAGCCGAACCGTGCCGCCTGCGGCGCCTGTCACGACAATGTCAACTTCGAAACTGGCGAGAACCACGCCAACTTGCCGCAGCTCAGCGACAACATGTGCGGGACCTGCCACGTACCGCAAGGCGAGCTGGAGTTCGACCTCTCGATTCTGGGCGCGCACACCATTCCCCGGTTCTCGCGCGATTTGCCCGGCGTGGTCTTCGAGATTGTGCGCGTGACGGATGGCTCGGCGGGCAAGCGGCCCACCGTGACCTTCACGGTGAAGGAACGCAGCGGCAAGCCGATCCCGCTGTCGGAGATGTCGCGCCTGGCTCTGGTGCTGGCCGGGCCCACCAGCGACTATTCGACTTACGTGAGCGAGGATGCCCTGCGCTCGACCTGCTCCACGGACGGCACCTGCACGTACACGTTCAACTATACGATCCCGGCCAACGCCAAGGGCACCTACGCCATCGGCATCGAAGGCTACCGCACGCTCTACTTGCTGGCTGGCACCCGCCGCGAGCGAAGCGTGCGCGATGCCGGTGTCAACAAGGTCGTTTACTTCTCCGTGGACGGCTCGCGCGTTGAGCCGCGCCGGCAAGTGGTCAGCCTAGCCAAGTGCAACAACTGCCACTTCAGCCTGAGCCTGCATGGCGATAACCGCAACCAGATCGAGCAGTGCGTGCTCTGCCACAACCCGACCATGACCGACCGCGCCGTCCGGCCCGCGGCCCAGTTGCCTGCCCAGACCATTGACTTGCGGCATATGGTCCACCGCATCCACCTGGGCGAGGAGAACGAGTACGAATACACGGTTTACGGCCGCGGTTCGGTGGCTTACGATTTCACCGAAGTGCGCTATCCCGGCGATCTGCGCAGTTGCGACCGTTGCCACGTCAACGGCTCGGAAAACTTGCCCTTGCGCACCAACTTGCTTCCGGTGACCAGTCCGCGAACGCTGATTGACCCGATGGGGCCGGCCACGGCAGCTTGCCTGGGCTGCCACACCAGTGTGGCCGCTGCGGCGCACGCGCTCACCAATACTTCCGACAAGCTCGGCGAAGCTTGCGCCGCCTGCCACGGCACCAACGGCGAGTTTTCCGTCCAGCGGGTGCATGCCCGCTAGTTGCAGGGCGCGGCGCACCCGGGAGACGCGCGAATGGTTTGGCCGCTGCGGACCGCCAGCAAGACCCACACTCCTCCTCCGCTGAACCGGGGGCGTTTCCCCCACGGCCCCCGAACCGTCCTTGCGTCCGCAGCGGCCCTTTGTTTGTTCGGCCTGGCAGCCAAGCCCCAGGCGCAAGCGCCCAAGACGGTTGAATACGCCGGCTCGGAGATTTGCGCGGGTTGTCATGAGGACATCGCCAAGGCATTCCGCCGCAGCCCGCACCAGCGCGTGGAGGCCCGCGGCGCATGGCAAGGCAAAGCCTGCGAATCCTGCCATGGCCCCGGCGCAAAACACGCCGAATCGGGCTCGGCTGGCGACATCCTGAACCCGGGCAAGGCGGTTGCAGCGACTTCCGAAAAGACCTGTCTGGCCTGCCACGGCGCTCAACCGGCGCTGCGGTGGCGGGCGCGCGATGCGCATAGCCGCAACCAGGTCAGTTGCGTGGCCTGTCACAAGGTGCACGGGCCGGCCCAGGAGCTGGGTTTGAAAGCCGCACCTGTCGTCAACCGCCAGTGCTCGAGCTGTCACGCGGCGGAATGGGCCGAGTTCCAGCGCCCTCACACTCACCGGCTGCGCGAGGGCGCGATGAGCTGCGCTGATTGCCACGATCCGCACGGCAGCACGCGCCCGGGCTCCATGCAGACGGTTTCCGCCAATGAAGCCGGCTGCTTGCGGTGCCACGGCGACAAACGTGGGCCTTTCCCGTTCGAACACCCCCCGGTGCGACTGGAGGGCTGCCAGGCCTGCCACGA
>JBMFPH010000333.1:0-2066 GCA_049969215.1 Anaerolineae bacterium
TGGGCGCTCCCAACCTGACGGCGGAGTGGCTGGCGCCGGTCTTCAGCGCGCACGCCGCTGCGGCGAAACACGGAGTGAGCGCGGCGACAGAGTGGCTGCTGCTGGGCATCTCTGCCACCGTCGCGCTGGTGGGCATCGCGCTGGCCTACTGGTTCTACGTGGTACGCACGGACATCCCGGCGCGATGGGCGGTGGTACTGCGGCCAGCATTCGTCTTCCTGGCCAACAAGTGCTACCTGGACGACGTGTACGACACCGTGTTCGTGCAGAGTGGCCGTCAGCTGGCACAGGGGCTGGCGCAGGGCCTGGACAAGGCAGCTATTGACGGCGTCATCGACGGCGGGGCGCGTCTGCTGGCACGTGGCGGCGCCTGGCTGACCCGGTTTGAGGACGGGCGCATCCCCCACTACGCGCTGGGGATGTTCGTCGGCGCGCTCTTATTGGTGGTCTATCTGGTGATACGCTGATGAGTAATCCGGTGGCATTCCCGCTTTTGTCTGTGTTGATCTTCCTGCCGGCCCTGTGGGCGGTGATGGTGGCGCTGCTGCCGCGCGAGCGCACCGACCTGATCCGCGGCGTGGCGCTGCTGGGCACGTTGCTGGTCTTCGGCCTCTCGCTGTGGCTGTGGTTCGCCTTCCGACCCGAGATACCTGGCTTCCAGTTCGCGGAGCAGATGCCCTGGGTGGCAGGCATGGGCATCGGCTACCACGTGGGCGTGGACGGTATCAGCTTGCCGCTGGTGGTGCTGACCACGCTGCTGACGCTGCTGGCGGTGCTCAGCTCGTGGAAGGCGATCCAGGAAGAGGTCAAGACCTATATGGTGTTGATGCTGCTCCTGGAGACGAGCATGTTGGGTGTCTTCCTGGCGCTCGACCTGTTCCTCTTCTACGTCTTCTGGGAGAGCAGCCTTATCCCGATGGCACTGTTGATCGGGCGCTGGGGCGGTGAACGGCGCATCTACGCGGCGATCAAGTTCCTGCTCTTCACCCTGGCAGGCAGCGTACTGATGTTGGTAGCGGCGATCGTGCTCTATTTGTGGGGCGGCAACACCAGCGATCTACCGCAATTGTTGCACACCCTGCCGGGACGGCTTCCCTTCGCCCTGCAAGCCTGGCTCTTCATCGCCTTTGCGCTGGCCTTCGCCGTCAAAGTGCCGCTTTTCCCGCTGCACACCTGGTTGCCCGCGGCGCACGTCGAGGCGCCCACCGCCGGCTCGGTCATCCTGGCCGGGGTGCTGCTCAAGATGGGCGCCTACGGCTATCTGCGCTTCTGCATCCCGCTCTTTCCCGAGGTGGTGCCCTACGCCGTGCCGTGGCTTTCCATCCTGGCGCTGATCGGCGTCCTTTACGGCGCGCTGGTGGCGCTGGCGCAGGAGGACATCAAGAGCCTGGTGGCCTACTCCAGCGTGGCGCATATGGGGTTCATCATCCTGGGCATCTTCGCCTTGAATCCGCCGGCGATGGCTGGGGCAGTGCTGCAGATGGTCAACCATGGGCTCAGCACCGGTGGGCTTTTCCTTCTGGTGGGTGTGCTCTACGAACGCCTGCACACGCGGTGCATGAGCGACTTCGGCGGGCTGTGGGCACGGGTGCCGATCTTCGGCTCGTTCTTCACCCTCACGGCCCTGTCGTCGGCCGGTCTGCCTGGCATGAACGGCTTCGTCGGCGAGTTCACCATCCTGCTCGGCACGTTCCGGGTGAACACGACCTACGCGGCGCTGGCCACCTTTGGCATCGTCCTGGCAGCGTGGTATCTGCTGACGGCGGTGCGGCGCACCCTCTTCGGACCGCCGGCGCCGATCGACGGCCGCCTGACCGATATGGGTGCGCGCGAGGTGCTGGTGATGCTGCCCATCGTGATCCTGTTTTTCTTGATCGGGCTGTTCCCGAACCTGCTCTTCGAGAAGATCAACCCGGCGGTGGAGGCATTGGTGCCACCTACCACCGTATCGGTGACCTATAGCGGAATGGAGAGATGAGGTTTGGCATGCCCTATCCTGATGCGCTGTGCCCTGGGCTGCGACCCGGGCCGGTCTTCCAAGCCTTGAAAGACAAGGTGGAAGGTCC
>JBMFPH010000334.1:0-2052 GCA_049969215.1 Anaerolineae bacterium
GCCCAACGAGAAAGGCCTGATGATCTACCGCGCCAAATCCGCTGGCACGCCGCTGGGCTTGCTCAGTTTTGAATCGCTGGCGGATGCGTTTGACCGGACGGCTGTGCCTGGCGCTTTTGCGCGCTCAGCCCATGTCACACGCCGTGTGGAAGTGGATTTAGGGGGCATCGTGCGGCTGATAGGCTATGATCTGGACGATCAACGCGCCTATCCGGGAGGACGACTGACCGTGACTTTATACTGGCAAGCCCTGGGCACAACCGATGAGGACTATCACGTATTTGTACACTTGGAGCAGGGCACTTCCATTTGGGCACAGTCGGACGGGCGACCTGTCTGCTGGACATACCCTACCTATGTCTGGCGACCAGGACAGATAATTGCTGATCATCACGCCTTGCCCGTTCGGGCCGACACACCGCCTGGCACGTATCCTATTCTGGTTGGCATGTACCGGCCGGAAGACGGGCAACGGTTGGAAGTACTTGATGCAGCTGCTCACCCAATCGCGAATGCCATACGCGTGACAACTGTCACGATTCGGACACGATGAGCGCGCAGAACACCCGACCAACGGCAAAGAGCATTTTCTTGCTGTTGTTGTGGATAAATTGAACGTTGCTGTGGATAACTTTGAACCCATAGTGGATAAATGGATGTACAAAATGCAGAGGATGCCTGCACAATGCGAGTGGCGACGCATGGTGCGATCGGTGCGTTCCAAGCGGCTGATGATATGCAAGCAGGACATTGTCCAAAGGGGATGATGGTTCCAAATATGGTGGAAGGTCACCACGTTGACGAGATCGTACACCAGAATGGCTATCATCCCAGGTTGTGTGGTTTTCCAGCGCTCCAGAAGCGTAGATGGTGTCGAAGAGATTCGGCACTGGTGGGTGGGTGACCGCCGGATTCGATAGCGGGTGTGGGCATGAAATTCTTCGCAGGAGAGGTCGGCATTGACACTTGATGCGTGGCAGCGCAATCCTGATGTAACCGATTGCTGGCATCAGGCTGCGCTCGCGGTGGCTATTCCGGCTGGAGTGCTCACGCATCGAACCGCTGCGGTGCTGATAACATTGCTACCCATAAGACTACCGACTGGCACGCATATCTCCCGGGGCCTACAATTACTTTGTCCGCTGGAATTGACTTTCAAGAACAAATGTGCTAATCTAGGAAATGCTTAGAATGAGAAAAAAACGGCTATTTCCCAAAAGGAGTGTGCTCCCATGGAAAGAAACTTTGAAGGGCGCCGGAAGGCGCTGGAATCCGCTTTGGCCAACCTGCACAAGCGGTTTGGTGACGGGGCTATTATGCGGCTCGGCGAGAAGCCCTACGCAACTGTGGAGGTCATCCCAACAGGCTCGCTTTCGTTGGATATCGCTTTGGGGGTGGGGGGCATACCTCGTGGACGCATCACCGAGATTTATGGGCCAGAGGCATCGGGCAAGACCACTTTGTGCCAGCATATTATTGCGGAGGCGCAGAAGCGTGGAGGCAATGCCGTGTTTATCGACGTAGAGCATGCCTTCGACCCTGCTTATGCTGCCCGCTGCGGTGTGGATATCGACAACCTGTACATCGCACAACCTGACACCGGAGAACAGGCGCTGGAAATCGCCGAAGCTCTGGTGCGCAGCAATGCCATCGACGTGGTGGTGGTGGATTCGGTAGCCGCCCTGGTGCCACGCGCGGAGATCGAAGGGGAGATGGGCGATGCACACGTAGGGCTCCAGGCACGCTTGATGAGCCAGGCGTTGCGCAAGCTGGCAGGCGCGGTCAAGCAAAGCAATACTGCCTTTATCTTCACCAATCAGCTGCGCCAGAAGATCGGGGTGATGTTTGGCAACCCCGAGACCACAACCGGCGGGATGGCATTGCGTTTCTATGCTTCGGTGCGGTTGGACATGCGACGTGTAGAAGCGATCAAAGATGGCAACGAGATCATCGGCAATCGCACCCGCGTGACAGTGACTAAGAACAAAGTCGCACCCCCATTCCGCAAGGCGGAGTTCGACATCATGTATAACGAGGGGATCTCGAAGGCAG
>JBMFPH010000335.1:0-2049 GCA_049969215.1 Anaerolineae bacterium
CGCGGCAGTGGGGTTGAAATAGTCCAGCGTCAGCTTGCCCAACACGGCCCAGTCGTGATTGCCTGCGACGCCCAGGCAAGGCAGACCGGCCAGCAACTCGATGCACTCGTTGGGATGAGGGCCATACCCCACAACGTCACCCAGATACCAGACCTGATCGTAATGCCCCTTGGCATGCTCCAATACCGCCTGTAAGGCAAACAGGTTGGCATGTACGTCCGAAAGCACCAGGTAGCGCATCGTATGGGCCCTCTTGGAGGATGACGCCCCACCTTTGGGGAGTGTGCCCATCCACCATCACAATGTTAAGGCAACACAACAATGCTTTGCAGAGCGCGCTTCAGCGATCGGTGCCAATGCTGGCGAACAGCTCCTGAAGCTTCATGGCCTTGTTCATATCGCCCTGCAGCTTGAGCTTCCCCTGCATAAACGCCACGACCGGCTGCAGCTCCCCGCGCACCATCTTGAGGAAGTCAACCGTTTCCATCGAGATGGTGACATCTGGCTTCTCGATGGGGCCCGGCGTGACGCTGCACGTCTGATCGGCGATGGTGACCGTCCAGTCGCCTCCTTGCTCGCCGCCCAGGCGGAACAGGAAGCGCGCGCGCAGACCGGCTGCTTTCTCCGCAGGGAACTCTCGTACCATCTCGTCAAAGATATCCGCGACGTTCATCAGACGGGCATCTCCTCTCCAAATTGTACTATGATGAGGGGAAGTTAGGGAACATCCCCTTGTTTGGCACACAAGAAAATATAGTCCCTCTGGCGGGAGATGTCAACGGAGACGGGGCAGTGGTAAAGGGCCAATTCCACTGCTCAGCTTCCCATGTGCCAAAACCTGATGTACACTGCGCATCGAATCATCGCGATCGCGCGAGGAGTGTGTCACTTTGCGGATGGGAAGCATGGACCGACAGCCCATAAACGACACGCGCCAACCTACGCAGCTGGAAGAGGACCGCCATTGGTGGTTTGCCAGCCGCACCCGCGCGCTGCTCCACTTGATGGATGCCCTGCCGCGCCGCGACGGTGACTTGCGCCTGTTGGATGTCGGCTGCGGCGCCGGCAACATGATCCACCACCTGAGCCGCTACGGGCAGGTGCGCGGCGTTGAGATCGACGCGCGTCCGGCCGCCGTGGCACGGCAACGGGGCTATGCCGTGGACCTGGGCGACGCGGGCCGTGGGCTGGCGTATCCGGACGCTACCTTCGACATTGTGACCGCGCTCGATGTGATCGAGCACAATCGGGACGATCTGAGCGTCCTGCGCGAGGCGCATCGCGTGCTCAAGCCGGGCGGCTACCTCGTTGTCACCACGCCCGCCCTGATGTGGTTGTGGAGCTACAATGATGTCCTCAACGCCCATGTGCGCCGGTATGACATCCCCGAGCTGCGGGCCAAGCTGCAACAGGTCGGCTTTGAGATCTGGCGCATCAGCTACAACAATTTCCTCGTCTTTCCCATGGCCGCCGCTTTGATCCTTGTTCGGCGCGCTGGCGGTCGGGCACCCCAATTGCGCTCCCACCACCTGAGCGCCGAGGCGTATCAGGTCGAGATGGAGCCGGCGCCGCCGGTGGTGAATGCCCTGCTGACCGCCGTGGGTTGGCTCGAGGCGCAGCTGGTGCGCCACATCGACCTGCCCATCGGAACGGGCATTATTGCCATCGCGCGCAAAAGGGCGCATTATGGAAGGGAATTGGCATGAACGACCCGGTCTGGTTGGGATAGCCTTGAGGAGGTGAAGCGATGAGTGCCAAGGCGACGCAAACGGAAGAAAAGCAATTCGATCTGGAACAATGGCTGCGGGAAGGGATTCAGGGGTTGCGCAGCTCGCTGAAGTGCCGGCCGCCCACGCTGGTGCCGGAAGAGTTCAAGGCGCACACCCGCGCCGCGCGCAAGGAGATGCTCCTGGCAGTGCGCAGCTTGCTGGACAGCGCCATCCGCGAACTGGAAGAGACCCCCGAATCCGCCGCCAAGAAGTGAGTGGCTGCCCCCTTCCGGGGCGACATCCGCACCGAAAGGGGGCGCCACGAGCGCCTATCCGAGCC
>JBMFPH010000336.1:0-2017 GCA_049969215.1 Anaerolineae bacterium
ATGCTTCTCCTACGTCGCCGAGTCCTCGAGGATGATCCGCAGCCCGCGATATCGCTCGTAGGCGCTCGCTGGAATCCGGCGCAGAACCTGCCGGCGGCAGGTGTGGAACAATGCCCTTTCGTCATACGGGGCGTGCTGCAACGATTTCGACAAGGCCGTCTCCCCGTTCTTCACATTGTGGGCGCCGCGCTTTCTCCACGACGCCTGGGCCAGTTCCTTCAGGCGCGTGGTGCCACAAACGGCGATGGCCCAAACCAGATCCCGCAAGGTGTTCCGCGCTCGCGGGTCGATCGCGCCGGACATCTCCGCGACGGCGCTTTGCAGAACGGCGGTGATGTTGCGGGCCAGCGTTGTCCTTGTACATACAATGGTCGCGGGATTCGTCGTTCTTCCTTTCGAATGGCGATTCGAAGGGCCACACCGCTATGATAGCCCACTTTGTTGGAAACCAGAGCAATTCAACCTTGACGATGCCGACCACTTGAGGATATACTAGCTATGTCAACATCGCGTCGCTTCGCCGGGTGGACGACATCCCCGGAACTCTTGGACAGGTTCACCGCAATACGCACCGCGATTGCTACTGCAGGCCCACTACCTGGAGGAGATGGCCGGGCGTTTCCGGGCACCTATCCTTGCCTTGCCTTTGCTGCCGCACGCCATCGAAAGCCTAGCCGTGCGGGCGAAGCTAGGTGAGCAGACCTTCGGGGGCATGCGGCGATGAAGCGCCAGGTTCTGGCCCTTTCGCCCCTGCGCTGACCAGATCGTCGTCGCCTGCAGAGCCAAACGGCAATGGAGGACCAATATGTTCGGCCGGGTGCTGTTTCCAACAGACTTTTCCGCTTATGCCAACACCGTCCTTGCCTGCCTGCCAGAACTGAAGGTGGCCGGCGTGAGCCAGGTGGTTCTGGTGAGCATCATCTGCAAGAGCGATGTCCCCCTGGCTCGAGGTCAACCAGGAGAGCCTGGAGCGCGTGCGCTGGAGCGTCGAGGAGCAACTGAACATCGCCCGGATGGCCCTGGAGGGCCGGGGGCTCCGGGTGATCACACGGGTCGAATACGGCTCGCCAGCCGCGGAGATCGTGCGGGTGGCGGAGGAGGAGCGCGTGAACCTGATCGTCATCGGCGCTCAAGACAGGACCCTGGCCCAGGAACTGTTGCTGGGCAGCGTGGCTTACGAGGTGATGCGTCGCGCCACCGTACCGGTGTTGGTCTACAAGTTCCACGTCATCCGTAAACTGGGCCATGTCGAATGCCGGCGCGTATGCGAACAGACGTTCACCCGCGTGCTCCATCCCACCGACTTCTCCGACTGCGCCGGCGAGGCTTTTCAGATCGTCAAGGGGCTGAAACAAGTCGGCACAGAGGAAGTGATTGTACTCCACGTGCAGGACGAGCGGGCGATGCGCCACCGGCCGGCTGAACAGATCGCCGAATTTGACCGACAGGACACCGAACGGCTGGAATCGCTCTGCCGTACGCTGCGCTTCCTTGGGTTGGAAGCCAGGTACATTCTCCGGCACGGCATTCCTTTCCGCGAGACGCTGAAGGTGGCGGACGAAGTGGACCCCTGCCTGATCGTCCTCGGCTCATATGGCCGCGGTGTGGGCCAGGAACTGCTGACCGGGAGCACCTTGGAAAACGTGGTGCGTCACTGCCGCCAGCCGGCACTGGTGGTGCGGAGACAGCAGCGACGCTAGGCGGCCTGGGCAATCCGATGAGGAAAGAAAAGAAGGTGCAAACGGACTCGGTCACAGCACTGGAAGTTAGCGAGGTCGAGGCATTGCAGATAACACGGGAGTCAGCCGGCATACCGGCCGCGACACCGGGGTACCGGGCCTTTGAGGAGTCCCAAGTCTGGCTGCTCGAGCAAAGTGCATACCTTCTAGTGCATTGTTAAGATGAAATTTTTGGGTATGAACGGCCCAAACGTTGCCGAGCGTCCCGGGAGGTGAAACGCCAGTGAACGGCCGTCTTCGCTTCGTTGCGGGCCCGAACCCAAGCGGCCACCTTCTGC
>JBMFPH010000337.1:0-2010 GCA_049969215.1 Anaerolineae bacterium
CATTGCGCCGTCATATGCTGCGTGAGGCGTTGCCGTTGATGATCAATCACCTGCTGGCAACGCTCTTCTTCCGCATTGACGTGCTCATCCTTCAACCGACCTGGGGTGATCGAGCGGTAGGCTTTTACGGCGCCGCCTATAAATACATCGATGGCATCAATATCATCCCCTCATACTTCACGTTGGCCATCTTTCCGCTGATGAGCCGCTATGCGCACACGGCGCGCGATTCTCTGGTGCGCGCTTATATTCTGTCATTGCGGCTGCTGCTCCTCATCGCGCTGCCGCTGGCAGTCGGCACGCCCTTTGTCGCACGCGAGCTGATCCTTCTCCTGGGCGGTGGCCAATACCTGCCCGATTCGATGATCGCACTACAGCTATTGATCTGGTTCCTGCCGTTCAGCTTCATCAACCAGATCACGCAATATGTGCTGATTGCGATCGATCAGCAACGTTTTCTAACCCGCGCGTTTATCATCGGTGTCCTTTTTAACACGATCACCAATCTGGTACTCATCCCGCAATACGGCTACCGTGCAGCGGCCATTACCACCATCCTCAGCGAGTGGGTCTTGCTCATCCCCTTCTACTATGCAGTGCGCAAACATCTCTGCGTGGTGCCATGGATGGACATCGCCTGGCGGCCGGCATTGGCTGCGGCCGTGATGGGGGGATGTCTATGGTGGATACGCGATACCGGCGTATTCGTCCGGCTGGGGATTGCCCTGCTCACCTATGGTATCACCCTGGTAGCAGTTGGCGGGCTGCGCCAAACCGATATGCAGCTGATATGGAATTGGCTGCCTTGGGGACGCGTGCGTACCAAGCTGATAGGGGGTTGAGGCCACATCCGGGTAGACCGATTGGGGGTTCTCAGGAACTGCCCACTAACACTATCGCCAGATCGTTCACGTTGGTGTGCGTTGGACCGGTAATCACGAGATCACCTAATGGTGCAAAGAAGGCATAGGCATCGTTGCGCGCCAGATGATCGGCGGCGTTCAAGCCCAATGCGGCAGCGCGCCGCACCGTGCTCCCATCGACGAATGCACCCGCAGCATCCGTAGGGCCATCGTTGCCATCTGTAGCCAAGCAGGTCACCAATACATGGGGCCAACCATCCAGGGCAATCGCTGCTGCAAGGGCCATCTCCTGATTGCGGCCACCACAGCCGTTGCCGCGCAGCGTGACGGTGGTCTCACCGCCGAGAATTAGGCAAGCGGGGGGGTGCAGAGCGACAGCAGGCGGAAGGAGCGTTTCGCCGCGTATCATCCCTTTTGCCAGACTGGCCAGAACCTTGCCCACTTCGCGTGCCTCACCCTCCAAGAAAGTGGTCAGCAAGAGGGTCTGATAGCCCAGCTGACGCGCTGTCGCAGCGGCTGCATGCGCAGCGATGCGATTGCTGCCAATAATTATGTTGTGCACTCGGGCGAAGATCTCATCGCCAGGCTTGGGTGTCTCGGTGACGGCGCCCTCCATCCCGGCCTGTATGTGCGCCACAATGGATCGTGGCACCTTGTCCACAATGCTGTAGCGCTCTAACACGGACCAAGCATCGGCGAAGGTGGTGGGATCGGGTACTGTGGGACCGGAGGCGATCACATCCAGAGCATCTCCTACTACGTCCGACAGGATAAGGCTAATCACCAGTGCAGGCGCAGCCCACCGCGCCAGCTGGCCCCCTTTGAGCTGAGAGATATGCTTACGGATGGTGTTGATCTCGTGAATGGTGGCACCACAGGCAAGCAGGGCACGCGTAAGCACTTGCACATCTTCCAGCGAGATACCGGGTGCCGGCAGAGTCATCAACGCAGAGGCACCGCCGGAGATCAAACAGATCACCAGATCGCGCGCGGTTGTCTGCTGGAGCAACTCCACGATGCGCTGCGCAGCATCCATTCCCGCCTGGTCGGGCACAGGATGTCCTGCTTCGACGAATTCGATCGCTTTGGGTCCCCCGATATGGCCCAGATAGCCGCGCTTTACGATTACCAAACCGTGAGTCAGGCG
>JBMFPH010000338.1:0-1968 GCA_049969215.1 Anaerolineae bacterium
TCTTCTCCATTGCCCCTCCTTTGTGCTTGTCGGATCATCGCAATGATACCTGCTCACGACAGAACTGAAAAGCCCTGCCCAAAAGCTGAGGATGGTTGCATCACACGCCATTTGTGCTACAATTCTACTTCGTTGCCGTCGTGTGCCAACACGGTAACAATGCGGAGGACATTGAGGTAGAACGGTGAGACGTGCCCCTATTCCTAAGCCAGATCTGCGCAAGCCACGTGTAGTATTCAATCCGATTGCCTATCGAGGATTTCAGCGAGGCGTTAACCTGATCGCCGAGGCAGTACGCCCGACACTCGGGCCGCTGCCGCGCAAGGTGGCCGTCGCACGCACTGCGCTCAGCCTTCCACCCGAAATGCTCGACAACGGCGCGTTGATCGCGCGGCGCATCCAGGAACTCCCACGTCGTAACGAGGATATGGGTGCAATGTTCCTACGACACGTCCTGTGGAGGCTGCAAGACGATGTAGGCGATGGGACGGCCACAGCTGCTGTGTTGTTTCAGTCACTGTACAACCAGAGCCTACGCTACATTGTAGCGGGCGGCAATCCAATTGCCCTGCGGCGTGCTTTCGAGGAGGCGATCCCACTCATCCGAAGTGAACTCGACGCGATGACATTGCAGGTGCAGGGTGCAACGCAACTCGCTCAGCTAGCCGAATCCATCTGCCACGATCACGAGCTCGCCACCATCTTGGGCGAGATTCACGACATCATTGGCGAATATGGCCAGCTGGATATCCGAGACGGTCGTCGCCATGAGATCGATCGCGAATACGTCGAAGGTACCTACTGGAATAGTGGCGTGCTCTCGCCGGATATGATCACGGACCATAGTACCCTTCGGGTGGATTTGCAAGATGCGGCCATCTTGATCAGCGACCTGGCGATGAAAGAACCGTACGAACTGGTGCCAGTTTTGGAAGCAGTGCGCCGTGCCGGCATCCGTGCCTTGATGATCACAGTCGATGAGATGTCCCCATCCGTGCGAGCTCTCCTGTTAGCGAACCGCCGACCGGGCACCTTCGACTTGGCAGCGGCGCGCACACCGGATAGCAGACGCACCGAAGGTCGCATGGTGATGGAGGATATGGCCGCTTTGACCGGTGGGCGCCCGCTGATCCACGACGCCGGTGAGACGCTTAGCAACTTCAACCTCGAGCGTCTGGGATATGCCCGCTTGATATGGGCGGATAAGACCAAGTTCGGTATTATCGGTGGCAAGGGTGACCCCAGAGCATTGCAAGCACACGTGAACAACCTAAAAGAGGCCTTTGCGCGTGCGCGTGACGTGGACGAACGCAAGCGGTTGCGCGAGCGTATCGGACGACTGTTAGGCGGTTCAGCCGTGTTGTGGGTAGGGGGATTGGGCCCATCTCACATCGAAGCGCGCAAGTCGCTGGCCATCTATGCCTCTGATACCTTGCGTGGAATCTTACGCGAAGGGGTGGTGCCGGGTGGTGGCACGGCATTACTGGACTGTGTGCCTTGCCTGCGTGCTCGCTTCGAGCAGGCATCTGATGCCGATGAGCGTGCCGCTTATCGCATCCTGGCTCAGGCATTTGAGGCGCCGATGCGCGCCATCGTCACCAATGCCGGTTATGATGCCAGCGAGGTGCTCGCTGAGGTCAAGCTGGCCGGACGAGGTCACGGCTTCGATGTGCGCAGTGGACGCGTGGTGCATATGGCACAAGCGGGCATCCTTGATTCGGCAGCGGTACAAAAAGCGATCGCCACGGATGTGATCAGCGCCGCCGGTCTCGCGCTTACGATCGAGGTATTGGTGCAACGGAAAGATCCACCAGTGGCACACCATAAAGCTGCCGGATCGTAGCTCAAACTATGAAAGGGGGTGCTTCCTATGCAGGAGATGGATGAGTTTCGGGATTACGTCTACGCCATTGCTCCATCACCTGACTTCGCACAAGATGGCATTTGTTTCGTCGGTCGCAAGAGCGG
>JBMFPH010000339.1:0-1961 GCA_049969215.1 Anaerolineae bacterium
TAGCATGGCGGCTGCCATCCTGGTGGCGCAGCTGACCGGCGCGCGTCTGCATATCTGTCATGTCAGTCGCGCCGAGGAGATCGACCTGATCCGCCGCGCGCGCGACAAGGGGCTGGCCATCACCTGCGAGGCAACGCCGCACCACCTCTTCCTCACCGCCGCCGATGTGGCCACCATCGGCACGGGGCGCAGCGAGGTGCGCCCCCGCCTGGCCGATGCACGCGACCGCGCTGCCCTGCGCGCCCATTTAGCGCTCATCGACTGCTTTGCCACCGACCACGCGCCGCACACGCTGGCAGAGAAGGATGGCGCCAACCCTCCGCCCGGCTTCCCCGGCCTGGAGACCGCCTTGCCGCTCTACCTGGAGCTGGTGCACGAGGGACTGCTCACCCTTGACGAGCTGGTCGCACGCACCGTGTACAACCCGCGGCGTATCTTCCACCTGCCCGAGCAGCCCGACACCTGGATCGAAGTGGACACAGAGGCGGAATGGGTGGTACGCGGCGCAGAGCTGCACACGCGCGCCCGCTGGAGCCCCTTCGAAGGTTGGCGCTTGCGCGGGCGCGTCACCCGCGTTGTCCTGCGCGGCCAACTTGCCTATGAGAACGGCAGCGTGCTTGCCCCGCCCGGCAGTGGCCGGAACGTGCGAGCACCGACAGACGCAAATCCGAATGCATCAGGAGAGGAGTATAGAGACAGATGAACGGATATTCTTTTAATCGGCGGCGTGGCACCGCAGCCCATCTGCCTTTGGGAGAACGGAGCGACAGGCGTTTCTACGGCAAGCATATCCTCTCGGTCTCCCAATTCGCGCGCACCGATCTGGAGTACATCTTCGCCGTCGCCGACGAGATGCGCACGATGGTCGAGCGCATTGGTACCTTCGACTTGCTCAAGGGCAAGATCCTCGCCAATCTCTTCTACGAGCCGTCCACGCGCACGTCCTCATCCTTCACCGCGGCGATGGAACGGCTGGGCGGCAGTGTCATCCCCATCAACGAGGTGCGCTACTCGTCGGTGGCAAAAGGCGAATCACTGCCCGACACGGTGCGCACGCTCGAAGCTTACTCGGACGTGATCGTGTTGCGCCATCCCGAGACCGGCGCGGCAGCCCTGGCCGCCCGTTACGCGCGCAAGCCGATCATCAACGCGGGCGATGGCACCGGCGAACATCCTACCCAGGCGTTGCTCGACCTCTTCACCATCCGCGAGGAGCTCGGGCGGCTGGAAGGCTTAACCGTTACCATGCTGGGCGACCTGAAATATGGTCGCACGGTGCACTCGCTGGCGCGCTTGTTGGCCCTCTACGATGCACGCATCAACTACGTCTCACCGGAAATTCTACGCATGCCACGTGAGATCGTCGAGGAGCTGGAGCGCCAGGGCATCGCACAGCACGAGTACACCGAGCTGGACGACGTGCTCTCCGAGACGGATGTGCTCTATGTGACGCGCGTGCAGAAGGAGCGCTTCGATA
Source organism: Anaerolineae bacterium (assembly GCA_049969215.1). GTDB lineage: Bacteria > Chloroflexota > Anaerolineae > 4572-78 > NAK82 > NAK82. The sequence goes on from JBMFPH010000339.1 coordinate 1,478, forward strand.
ACTTGGACGAATACGAGCAGGTCAAGGATGCCTACGTCATCACCACCGAGACGATGAAACGCGCCAAACCGGCAATGATCCTGATGCACCCCTTGCCGCGGGTGAGCGAGATCGCGCTGGACGTCGACCTCGATCCGCGCGCTGCCTACTTCCGCCAGGTGGAATATGGGCTGTACGTGCGCATGGCGCTGTTGGCGATGGTGCTGGGCAAGGCATGAACGGGCTACCTTTCTTCGATTGGCTGGGACTACGCGCCCGCGCGATCGACTCGCTGCTGTGCGTAGGGCTGGATCCGCGCGCCGAGACGGCTGAGGCACTGCAGGCGGAGTGTCGCCGCCTGATCGAGGCGACGGCGCCCTATGCCTGTGCCTTCAAGCTGAACAGCGCCTTCTTCGAGCGCTGTGGCGCCGCGGGGATGAATGCGCTATGTCGCGTGATCCGTGCCATCCCGGCCGACATCCCGGTGATCCTGGACGGCAAGCGC
>JBMFPH010000340.1:0-1950 GCA_049969215.1 Anaerolineae bacterium
GGATGGTGATCGCGGCTTCAGCACTTTTCTTTGGCGCGCTGGCCACCTTTATCTGGCTGGCGATTGATGTGCGTCGCACCGAAGCAATCTACAGCTGGCTGATTGAGCATCTGGTGCCGGCACGTTTCCGTACCAGTGTGCTCGGTTTTGCAGAGCGTTTCGTTACCGGTCTGCGCGTTCTGCGCAGCGGTCGCGGTGTCCTGATGCTTTTTATCACTTCTATCGTGATCTGGTTGGCGGAGACGGTGAAGTATTGGTTTGTCATGCACGCGTTTGACTTTGCGGTGCCGTTCTATGTGCTCATGCTGATGAATGGTGTGGTCAATCTAGCGACCACTATCCCCTCTTCCCCCGGCTATGTGGGCACATTTGACGCGCCAGGTATCGAGATCCTGAGCATCTGGGGAGTGTTGCGCAGCGTGGCTGCCGGTTACACTCTGGTATTGCATGCCGCTCTCTGGTTGCCGATCACCCTGCTCGGATTTTATTATATGGCGCGCGAGAGCATTAGCTGGCGTGACTTTCGTCAAGCTGTAGAGGCCCGAGGAGACAACGAGGAGGAATAAGAAAGGTGAAGGTGGCAATCATAGGTGCTGGAGTGACCGGATTGACCGCGGCGTACCATCTCAGCGCATTGGGACATCAGATGGTGCTATATGAAGCATCCGGGCAGACGGGTGGACTGGCATCGGGCTTTCGTGATGCAAATTGGGAATGGTCATTGGAACGCTTCTACCACCACTGGTTTACTTCTGATAATGCTATCATCGACCTGATTCGCCAGCTGGGACAGGAAGACAAGCTATTCTTCCCTCGTCCCATCACCTCCATCTGGTACAAGGGACGCATCTATCCCTTTGATAGCTATGTACGCGCGATGCTCTTTCCCCATCTCTCTTTGATCGACAAGTTACGGGCAGCGCCTGTGGCGATTTATCTACGTCTGCAGCGCGATTGGCCACGTCTGGAACGCTACACGGCGCATGAGTGGCTGACGCGCTGGATGGGACAGCGCGGTTATCAGATTTTGTGGGAGCCGTTGCTGGTGGGCAAGTTTGGTGAATATTATCAAGAGGTCAATATGGCCTGGTTCTGGGCGCGCATCCACAAGCGCTCGCCGCGCCTGGGTTATTTTGTGGGGGGATTTCAAGCGCTTCTGGACATTTTGACAGACCGAGTACGCAAACAAGGCGGCGAGATTCGACTCTACGCGCCTGTGGAGCGCATCGAAACAGAAACGTTGTCTTTAGCGCCCGGGGAGGTGACCAATCGCCTGGTGGTGTACTCACAGGGGCAAGCAGAGCCATATGACCGTGTAATTGTCACGCTGTCACCTGGTTTATTGGCGCGTATGGTGCCTGAGTTACCCGGAAACTATTTGGCTGGCTTGCAACAGCTGAAATCGTTGGGCGCGGTGGTGCTTATCCTGGCGCTTAAGCAGCGCCTGACCGAGGGTCACTATTGGATCAACCTTCCTAAAGGGGAAGGGTTCCCGTTCCTGGCACTGGTTGAGCACACCAATTTCATCGATCGGAAACATTATGGGGGCGATTATCTGGTCTATTGCGGTGATTACCTCAAACCGGATCATGAGTATTTCAACTTGTCGCATGAAGAGATGTTGGCGCGCTTCTTGCCTACATTGAAGCGTTTTAACCCCGACTTCACCCCGGATTGGGTACGTGCCAGCTGGCTTTTCCGCGAGAAGTATGCACAGCCGGTGCCGGGCTTGCATCACTCGTGTAATATCCCTGACCTGGCAACGCCGATCAAAGGCCTCTTTTGGGCGAGCATGAGCCAGGTGTATCCATGGGATCGCGGTACCAACTACGCCGTCGAGATGGGCCGCGAGGTGGCACGTCGGGCACTGGCGATATAGGATCCATTTTCCATTAGGCGCAGGCAGTTTGGGGACACTACACTGCCTGTGACGGGAGCAATTAGTCCTGC
>JBMFPH010000341.1:0-1911 GCA_049969215.1 Anaerolineae bacterium
CCTCCAAGCAGATTTTGCGACCCAGCGCCGCCAGGGCATCGCCCATGCGGATGCGCTCCGCCGGCTTGACCGCGTTTTCCAGGATGGCACGCACCTCGGCTTCCGTACTGCGCTCGCGCAGGGCAGCGCGCATGCGAAGCGCCCGATGCACCTCATCAGGCAGGTTACGCACTGTCAGGGCGGCCATATCCAAAACCCCTTATCTGCTTTCATTGACATCAATGATGGGCGCATGACTGCATTGATGCAGGCATAGGCGCATGACAGAATCGCCAGAGCACTGCCAGTGGCAGACAGTGTGGATTCACCGCCCGGTGGTTGATCGACGCAGGGGGTTGATCAGCGGTTCCTAACACAAAGAACATCAGCATTGGCGAGCAGTTCGTTCCTAGCTTCTCGGTCAGCCAGAGGAAGGGCCAGGGAGAGGGGCGGATGGGAAAGGACGGATAGACGCGTGGATCAAGGCGCTTCGCCCGTGCCCGTGGGCACCGTGGTCACGAAGGCCACGCCCTGCACGCCTGCGCGCTGAGCCATGGCGAGCAGATCGGCCACGTAGGCGTAGGGTGTGGCACGATCGGCGTAGAGCCGGATCTGCGGCTGCGGATCTTGCTGCGCCACCTGACGCAGCCGGGCATGCAACGCCTCGGTGGTCACGGCCGCGCCGTTCCAACGCGGCGCGCCTTCGGCGGCGAGCTGCACATCGACATGCGTCAGGTTGCGCGGCAAGGGTGTGCTGCGTGCCTGAGGCAGGCGCACTTGGGCGGCGTCGACCAGCGCCGGCAGAGTGACCATGAAGACGATGAGCAGCACAAGCATCACATCGACCAGCGGGGTCATGTTGATCTCGCCCATCAGCGGGGTGTCGATGGGCATGTCCAGCGTAGTAGTGTCGAGCGCGTTCATCAGGCGCTCCGGGCCACGACAGCCTTTAGGCGTGGTGCGGGTTTGAGTGCGGAGGGGTTGGCACCTGTGAGCAGCAGGGCGTGCAGGCCGTTGGCAAAACGGGTGAGCTTGGCCACCTGGCTGCGCGCGGCTCGGGTGAGCGCGTTATAGCCGAGCACGGCGGGAATGGCGACGAACAGACCTAGTGCCGTCATCACCAAAGCCTCGCCAATGGGGCCGGCCACTTGGTTCAGGCCGGCCTGGCTGCTGGCACCGATGGCCATGAGCGCTCGATAGATCCCCCATACAGTGCCGAACAGGCCGACGAACGGGGCAGTGCTGCCGATGGAGGCCAGCACAGCCAACCCGCTTTGTATCCTCGCGGCGGTTTCCTCCAGCGTCATCTTCAGCCCGCGTGCCATCCAGTCACCCAGATCAAGGCGGGTATGCAGATGCTGAGGATGGGCGGTGTGGTGCGCCATGGCCTGGGTGGCCTCCAGGTACAAGGCATGAAATGGCGTGCCTGGCTGGCCCAAAAGCGAAGCGCCCGATTCAAGATCGTGCGATTCCCAGAAATGGGCGTCTACACGCGCGGCCTGGCGAGACAAGCGGAACAAGTCGAAACTCTTGATCAGGATGACGGTCCAGGACAGGCAGGACATGCCCAAGAGAATCAGCAGCGTAGCGCGGCTCACCACATCGCCCTGTTGCCACAGAACGCTCATGCCAAATGTCTGCATTGGGAAGTCTCCTTCAAGGATCTAACTGGAAGTGGAAGGGCACCGTGGCCAGCCTCGCGCTGGCACCGGGGGAGCACCGCCCGGCACGGGCAGAGGCCAGCGCGGCGGCGTCGAGTGCGGAAAATCCGCTGCTGCGCTCTACCACGGCAGTGGTGATTTGGCCATCGGCGGCCAGTGTCAGGCGAATCAAGGTGGTTCCGCTCTCGCCGTTCAGCCGGGCCAGACGCGGATAAGGAGGGCGGCGGAAGTCGCATTCGGGCTGGCGGGCATCGACGGATTGCGCAGGGGC
>JBMFPH010000342.1:0-1863 GCA_049969215.1 Anaerolineae bacterium
CGCGGCGCGCAGCTCAACCGCTGCGCCGTTGGGCAGCTTGATCGGAGGGACGAACCGATTCAGGATCACACCGTACGGGCAGAAAGGGGCGCTCGTCGTGAAGAACCGAGGCGTATCTAGAAGTTATTTTTTTACAGTATTTTACTCAGCTTAACTATAGTGATTGCTCGTGTAATTTTCGTCAGCCCCATAGGTGCGCCCACGCGGCTGCAGCCGCCGCTAGCGCGCCAGCAGCCCTTCAGCAACCGAATCGAGCTCTTGGGATGCAGTGCGGTTACCGCGACCATCTCATCCAACAGCCTTCCGCATTCTTCCCGCCCAGACTTGACATACCGTTTTGTGCAGCGTGTGTAGATACTTTTGCCGTTCGTCAATCGTCCTTCGATGGACATAGTCCCTCCGGTAACATTTTACGTGATAGAATACGACCCCTTGTCGCCCCCCTTGAGCTATGTTATACTTTATACTAGAGACCCGTTTTCGCAGATTTCGCCTGCGAGCTTCTGAACGCTAAGGACTTTTTTGATCTCCCCTCCTTTCGGCCGGAAAGGAGGAGGAAAACGAGGCCATGAGAGCATTTTCAAGGAGATTGCCGATATGGCGGCCAACATTCGAATAGCACGCATTTACGGGATTCCTATTGGGCTGCATGTCAGCTGGTTTCTCATCTTTGTCCTGGTTACCTGGTCGCTCGCGAGCGGTTACTTCCCGATCGAGTATCCCAATATCCCGGTGGCAGCATACTGGTTGCTGGGCGCCGTCACCAGTGTCCTCTTTTTTGCCTCGGTAGTGGTGCACGAGCTGGCCCATTCCATCGTCGCGCTACGCCATGGCATCCCGGTGCGCGAGATCTCGCTGTTCATCTTCGGCGGCGTGGCTCAGATCGGCGAGGAGCCCAAGTCGGCACGGGATGAGTTCCGCATCGCCATCGCCGGCCCCGTTTCAAGCCTCTTGTTGGCCCTCGTGTTTGGCATCGTGTACCTGCTGGATCAGCCGATCCCGTACCTGGCGGCCCCCAGCCTCTGGCTGATGCGCATCAACATGATGCTCGCTTTCTTCAACCTCGTCCCGGGCTTTCCGCTGGATGGGGGACGTGTATTGCGCGCCGCGGTGTGGAGCTGGACAAAGAGCTATTATCGCGGCACTCAGGTGGCTGCTTATGCTGGCCAGATAGTCGCCTTCGCTTTCATCGGCATCGGGTTGCTGGTCGTGCTTACCGGTAGCTTCTTCAATGGAATCTGGCTGGTCTTCATCGGCTGGTTCCTGCAGAATGCCGCCGCCAGCAGCTACGCCCAGGCCAACCTGCAGCATTCGCTGCGTGGCGTCAAGGTGGGGCAACTGATGAGCCGCGAGTGTATCCGCGTCCCCGCCGATATGTCCATCGCGCAGCTGGTGGAAGATCGCGTGTTGGGCGCCGGCCAGCGTTGCTTCTTCGTGGCGGACAATGGCAAGCTGCTCGGCATGCTCTCGCTGCGCGATTTCACCCAGGTGCCGCGCGAAAAGTGGAACACCGTCAAGACCGAGGAAGCGATGGTGCCCTTCGATCGTCTGCTGCGGGTTGATCCCCAGACAGAGCTGATCACTGCCTTGAAGATGATGGACGACGCGCAGGTCAACCAGATCCCGGTCACCGTGGGTGATGAGATCTTGGGGCTGCTCTCGCGCGAGCAGATTCTGCGCTACGTGCGCACGCGCGCCGAATTGGGGATGTGACAGGAGGCAATGAGAAAGGAGAGCATGCGTGAGCGCAGCCGGTTTCAAGCCGCTCGATGAGTTCGTCGAATATCCGCCGGAAGAGATGGGTGAGCGCGCCTCTGCGTTCTACGCCGAGATGAGGCGCCGGCGCAGCGTGCGTAGCTTCTC
>JBMFPH010000343.1:0-1843 GCA_049969215.1 Anaerolineae bacterium
TGTTGTGCGCGTGCGCGATGCGTTGCGACAGAAGGGCATCAGCAGACCTGTGTTGGGCAGCGATGGGTGGAATATACACGATGTCCGCCTGGCTGCTGTGGAAGATGTCTACCTGGTGGCGCACTATAGCGCGCAGATCACTGATCCGACCGCACAGCAATGGGCAGCGCGCTATCGTGCGGCTTTTGCCGTGGAGCCTGATACGCTGGCTGCCCTGGCGTACGATGCAGCGATGTTGCTCGCTCAGGGCATCGAGCAGTCCCAGAGCACATCACCGGAGGCAGTGGCAGGTGTGCTCAGTGCGATGGAGTATGAAGGCGTTACGGGGTGCTGGCGCTTCGATGCACAACACAATCCCCTCAAACGAGCTTTTTTCTTGAGAGTTCAAGACGGCACGCTCCAGTTTGCAGGCAGTGCTGATGTCGAGTAAGGATTGTCATGCGATCTCGCTCTGAGGAGGGCTCGATACGATGACGCAGCGTATGAAGATCACCTATGCAACAATGTCCGCCGACAACGAGGAGCTCCAATCCGCCTTTGATCGCGCGATCGATCGCGTGGTCTCAACGTGGTTGGGTGTTGATCTTCCGATGTTTATCGATGGCAGGCGGGTGTCAAGTGACCGCGTAGGGCAGAAGTTCAGCCCTATGGACACCACCCTGCACCTGTGCAACTTCGCCCACGGAACAGCCGAGGATGCCAGAAGAGCGATTGCCGCGGCGAAGAGGGCGTTTCCCGAATGGCGCAGGGTGCCATGGCAGGAGCGCGTCGCGCTCATCCGCAAGCTGGCCGAGCAGATCAGCGAGAACAGCTTGGAACTGGCAGCGTTGATGATCCTGGAAGTGGGCAAGAGCCGTCTGGAGGCATTGGGTGAGGTCGAGGAAACCGCGGATCTGTTCCGCTACTACGCCAATTCGATGGAAAAGAACAACGGGTTCATCCACGAGTTGGGCAAGCTGAATCCGGAGGATCCGCACGAGCGCAATTTCAGCGTGCTGCGACCCTATGGGGTGTGGGCCGTGATCTCCCCCTTCAACTTCCCCATGGCCTTGTCCGCGGCACCCATCGCCGCTGCTCTGCTCACCGGCAACACTGTGGTGTTCAAGGGATCCTCGGAAACTCCTTATACCAGCTGGAAGGTGGCGGAGATCTTCGCAGATGCCGGTTTACCGCCGGGGGTGTTCAATACCTTGAGCGGCCCAGGCAGCACAGTTGGGCAAGAGCTGCAGGACAACCCCGACATTTGTGGATGGACCTTCACCGGCTCGCATCAGGTCGGCATGCAACTGTACAGAAAGGCAGCCAGCGGGGTCTATCCGCGGTTCGCAATCATCGAAATGGGCGGCAAAAACCCGGTCATCGTCTCCAACACTGCGGATGTGACCAAGGCGGCGACGGGGGTGGTACGGGCGGCATTTGGGCTGAGCGGTCAGAAATGCTCCGCCTGCTCGCGCGTTTACGTTCAGAAAGGCGTCTACGACGCTTTCAAGACCAAGCTGGTTGAGATGACCCGTGCCCTTAAGGTAGGGGTGCCGACAAATCGCGACGTATTTATGGGAAGTGTCATCAATCGTGCGGCGTATGAGAACTACCAGAGATATGTGGCGCTCGCGCGACGCGATGGAACGGCGTTGGTCGGGGGGCGTGTCCTGACGGAAGGACCTCTGGCACGCGGTTATTATGTCGAACCGACCATCGTGGAAGGGTTACCCGAGGATCACGAACTGGTCAAGACGGAGCTCTTCCTACCCATTCTGCACCTGGCACGGGTCGAGACACTGCAAGAAGCGATGGACAAGGCAAATGACACGATCTATGGTCTCACTGCCGGGTTCTTTGGCGA
>JBMFPH010000344.1:0-1828 GCA_049969215.1 Anaerolineae bacterium
CCAGGTTGATCGTCTCCACGTCGCCCTCGCCCAGCGCATGGTCGAGCAACAGCGCCAGCATGTCGCGCACATCCTTGGGATTGAGCGCGACGATCTGCGCCTTGGTCAGGAAGAGCTCGGCCAGCGGCACGGTCAGCCGCTCCAGGTGCAGCCGGCGCGCCAGGGGGATGCGATGCGCCATCTCGAAGTCACCGATGAACACATCCACCTGCCCGCCGCGCAGCGTGTCGAAGAACATCTGGCGGCGATCGCCGTTCAGCGTGTTGAACACCCGGTTGGGCGTGTAGCCCAACCCCACCATCAACCCCTCCAGGCGCGGCGCATGCGCGCGCAAGGTGACCAGGTCGATGTCCGGATAACAGCGCTCCAACGCGCGATGGTTGGTGCTCGGACAATGCAGGTGGATCGCCAGGCCGCCGAGGGCGCGCAGCAGGACGCCCTGGGCCTCGCCCGCCGCGATGATGCGGCGCAACGCCTCCTCCAGATAATCCGATGCAGCCATTCCCCCTCGACCCCCTCTCAGGGGTGTTTCTTCATCCCACCGCGTTGTGCGCGTCCGCCCCAGGACGCCGCGTCCATATCTCCGCGCCGCGACCATTTATCTGAGCCGCGACCGTCAGGGAGCGGTATCATCGCCTTATCCGAGCCGCGACCGCAAGGGAGCGGCACAAAACTCACCGCAGAGAACGCAGAGGACGCCGAGATTTTTTCTCCTGTCAATTCTCTGCGCTCTCGGCGTGCTCGGCGGTAAAATCCCTGCCGCTTGCTGACGCGCGCGGCTCGGATAGCCCTGTCCGCGCCGTGACCGTATTCGACACGTCGCTGCCCTGGCACGTGCGATAGCTACGGGAGCACGCGGATGGGGGCCAGGTGTGGACGTCCAAGCGGTGTGCGCGCCGCTTACGATGCCGCGGCCACGCTCTGGCCCTTCCAGCGCTTGGCCAGTTGCTGCATGCTTTCCAAATAATCGGGCCAGTCGTGCAGAATGGCAGGGTCAAAATCGGCGCCGTTCGGCCACACCAGGGTATGCGCCTCAGGGTCGATTTCCACCTGATTGAAAAGACGCTCGTCCAGCAGCGGGCCATACAACTCCCCGGCCAGGACAGGGCGAAAGTCGATGACCTGCACGTGCCCATCATCGAAGCAGACCTTCAAAGTATAGGGGGCGATGATGTCAAAGCTCACCACCCGATACACGGCGTGTTCCCTCATGCAAGCCTTCTCACCTCAGCGCAAAGGCGCTATCCGATAGGGTAACTTGCCCGCTTGTAAGCGTTGCCAGTTCTCCAGGAGCTCACCCTGATGGAGCTCCGCCCACGCTTCCACCAAACGCCTTTCGCGTTGGGGAAAATCACCCCCGATCATTTCGATCGGCGCAATGCTGAAAACTGCCCCATAATGTTGGGAATAGGCATGGAAATGGGGACGATGATGCGGCACGCCGGGCTCAGCGAACATCCGGATGATGATCCCCAAGAAGCGGCTAATTTCCGGCATATCCCCCGTTCTGCATGCCCTCAGATGAAACAATTGTACGCCATAACATCCCTACGCTGCAAACAGGTGGGTAGATTAAAGGGCGGATGGAAACGGCCGCCTGCCTCAGGTTCCTCTCACCGCACCGGATTCCGGACGTACACGGCGGATGTTCCCCCTACCCCCACGCCGCGGTGTAGGGGCGACCGGCCGGTCGCCCCTACTGGCCCGGAGCACCGCAACCCCCACCTATTCCACCGGGATCTCCGCGTAGATCTTCGATACGTCGATGCCCTGGCGCGTGCGATAGATGCGGAAACCGACGTAGATGCCCAGCGCCAACAGGTAGAGC
>JBMFPH010000345.1:0-1794 GCA_049969215.1 Anaerolineae bacterium
CTGACGCTGTGCGAGCTGCTGCCCGCGTTGGAGGGGCGCGCTCCAAGTGCCCGTATCGTCCAACTGCTGCGCATGGCCGATCCGGATTGGCAACCGACAGATGGAGATGATGTCGCGAAGCTGACCGGGATCAAGGGTCTGGCATGGCGGCGCGGCGAGGAGATCGTGATCAACCCGGACCGTCCTTTCATCCCTGACCTGGACGCTTTGCCCCTGCCGGCGCACGATCTGCTTCCACTGAATAAGTATCGCATTCCGATGCTCAAGGGACCGTACACTTTCGTCGTCACCAGCCGCGGCTGCCCGGCAGGCTGTCGTTTCTGTATCAAGCACGTCAGCTACCAGCACACGGTGCGCCTGCGTTCGCCGGAGAACATCATGGAAGAGCTGCGGATGCTGCACCGGCTGGGTATCCACAATATCCATATGTACGCTGACCTGTTCACCGTCAGCCGCGAGCAGGTGATGGGCCTGTGCGCACTGATCCGTCGCGAGGGCCTGCGCATCCGTTGGACGTGCAACAGCCGTGTGGACTTCGTGGATGCGGAGCTGTTGCGTCATATGGCCCAGGCCGGTTGCTGGTTGATCTCATGGGGCATCGAATCGGGTGACCCTGAGATCCTGCGCCGCGTGCGTAAGGGCTATCATCTGGAACAGGCGGAACAAGCGCTGCGCTGGGCGAAGGCGGTCGGCATCAAGAATTGGGGCTACTTCATCATCGGCCTGCCCGGCGAGACGGAGGAATCGATCCGTCGCACAATTGAGTTTGCCAAGCGGCTGCCACTCGACCTGGCGCTGTTTCACATCGCCGCACCGCATCCCGGCACACCCTTTTTCTTCGAGGTGGTCGAACGTGGCTGGTTCCGCCCCGGCACACGCTGGGAGGAGGTGGATATGGATGGCTCGACCGTGCTCGACTATCCGGGCCTGCCGGCCGAGCGACTGGAATACTGGCAGCGGCGTGCCTTCCGCGAGTGGTCGCTGCGCCCCGGGCCGCTGTGGACCTACCTAAAGATGCTGGCCGACCCGAGCACATGGCGTTCCGCTTTGGAGGTCGGCTGGCGTCATCTGGGCTGGACGTAGAGACGGGTGATACCGCAGAGCAAAGTGGGACTATCCAGGCGTATTGCGATTGGACTGACCGAGCTCGAGCCGCTGGTGTTGGCGTTGGCGGTGCCGGCGTTGATCCTGCCGGCCAGCTACCTCTGGCGGGCACAGCGTGGCCTGAACGCCTACGATGGCCTGGGCGACCCCACGCTGGCCTGGCCGTCTTCGCTGAGCTACCTGGCGTTAGTCGTCATTGCGTTGCCCTACCTGGCGCGCTGGGTGCGCGACGGGACTCCGTGGCGCGGCACGCCGCTGGACGCTCCCATTGCGCTCTACGTGGCAGCAATGGCGCTGGGCCTGTGGCCGGCGGTGGACCGCGCGCATAGCCTGACCACATTCCTTGGGGTATTGGGCGGCCTTGCCGTGTTCTACGGCGCCTGGCACTGGGGCAGTCGTGATCCGGCGCGTCGCGTGTGGTCGCTGGTGACGCTGTTGGTGCTGGCCGGCTGTGCCCTGGCTGTGTTAGGCTATCTGCAGACCGATTGGCCCCTGGCACAGCGTCGTGGCGCTGCATTTCTGGCGCCAGTGCACGCCCAGCTGAGCACGTTGCCGGCACTGGGCGCCAAACGCCTCAACCCCAGCGTGGTGGGCAACGCACTTCTGCCGCTCATCCCGCTTGCCTTTGTTGCCGTGGGGAGAGCGCGTCATCCGCTGGCACGGCTGGGCCTGACGCTGGGCGGATTGCTG
>JBMFPH010000346.1:0-1767 GCA_049969215.1 Anaerolineae bacterium
GCCAGGAACCAGCGCGGTACGGCGCCGGCACAGGCGATGTCGTTGGCATTGACGTGGACGACATACCAGCCTATCTCGTCCGTGGCGAAGGTGATGGGGTCGCTCTTGGCCACCAGATAGCGATCGCCCATGTCGATCACGGCGGCGTCCTCGCCCACCTGCGGCGGCACGATCAGGCGCGCGTCCGGACGACGGTAACGCGTCAACAGGGCATCTAGGTAATCTGCTGGCAGTTTGCCCACCGGAAGCGGTGTCGTCATAGTCTTTACCCGGATGTGGTGATGATGGTGTGGTGACAAGAACATGGGACCTTCCCGCTGTGAGAAGGTCCCATGCCGCGCCGTGGCGTACTACCGATCAATCGGAGGTGACGCCACGGCGCTTAGCCTATGACTAAAACATTGGTCCATTGGCATCACCTCCATGTCCTAGGATAGCATCACCAGGACAAGAGGCGGGCGCTCTTGTCGTCTATAGTATGACATACTATCGCGCAAATGTCAATGTTCGAGAGTGTTGAAAAACCCTTTAGTTACCTGCTTTATTGGCCCATTTTCCTACGAAAATCTGATCACTCAAGGGACTTTTTCAACACTCTCCGTTTACGTGACTTGATTGATGCGGTGCTGAAGGGTGAAAAAGTGTTTATTGTCAAGGATCTCCAGGCAACGGTGCAGCTGGTGCCCGCAGTTCCTCGTTTCGTGACGTTTTGCGACGCTACCCCACAGCCCCCGTGATGATGCGTGGCCCGGAGAGGATCGCCAGAGCGCGCAGGGAAGCGCCCTTCTCCGCGCCACGTGCCTCGTGGCGGAAGCGATAGTCCTCTTTGCGGATGAGCTCGGCGAGCTGGTCGATCAGGCGCCGCCAAATCTCCCGTTGGACACCGACCAATGCGTCGAAGACCTCGGCGTTGGGGGTCTGGGCTAACGCCTGCCGCAGGTGGAGCAAACACAACCCTTCCGAAGCGCGCAGGGCGGGCAACAGGCCGTCCTCAGCGAGCAGCTCCTGCACCAGCGTGCTGATCAGCACCCGTTCGGTTGTCTCGGCGTGGACGCAAACCGGACACGGCGCCTGGGGGCGCAGCTTGGCGAGCAATCCGGCATTGGCTGGCGCCGCGCGGGAAGGATCGAGCGCACTGCGGGCACGCTGGCGCAGGGTGGGGGCAGGCGGCTGAAACTCGGCGGTTTCCAGCAGCTGCGATACATGCTGCATCACGTCGTGCATGATGATCACCACGCCGAGGGAGCTGCCACCTTCTATCAACTGCCAGGCATGTTGCTGGCAGAAGCCGCGTGCGTTGCGGATCTCCCGGCGCACGCCGGCGTCGTTGACGCTTTCCCACAGCAGGTTGTCCAGATGCCGGCGCACGGCATTCGCCTTCAGACGGCACACCGGGCAACCCGGCAATGCCATCGCATCGCGCAGATCATAAAAGCTCATGGTGCGACCCATACGCCTCACTCCTCATTAGCGCCAAAAACTTGATATATCCTTTCGCCTGCCCAAACAAAAAGCCTCTGCCCGCGATCTCGCCACAGACAGAGGCTATCAGCCGAACGTTCGGCGGTTTGCTTGCGCACAAGCGAGCCTCATCGCTTGTATGCGCTCAATATAATACCGGGTTATGCGCTCTGTCAAATTGGGGGTGTATTTCAATTGGGGGGCGAGTTGAAGCGGTAATCCAGAGTTGCGAGGGTTATCCGCGCCGCGACCGTCGGGGAGCGGGAAACTTTCTCACCGCAGAGAGCGCCGAGCACGCAGAGGTTT
>JBMFPH010000347.1:0-1764 GCA_049969215.1 Anaerolineae bacterium
GCGTGTTGAAATGGCGGCTCGAGAGCCGAACTACAGGCGCTATCTGGAGCATTCACCCCTGGCCGACATGTTGCCACAACGGCGGAGCGAGGTCGAACGCCTGAGACAGGAACTTCAAAACCTTGAGTCACAGCTCGGGCGGATCTCCCAGGAGCGTAAAGAAATGGCCGACAAGTTCAACGCTGATGAGCTAAAGGTACTGCGCGAGGAAGAGAAGAGACTGGAAAGCGAGCGGTCCAGGTTGGAGGGCGAACTGGAGATTCTGAAAAAGCAATTGAGGCAAGTCGAGCAAGAGAGAGCGGAAATTGAAGCTGCCAAGGAAACATTGCGACGCACGCTCGAGGAGCTCAACCAGCTCGAGCGCACCGACCGGGTGGTCGAATTCATGCGCAATGTCATCCGCAAAGCAGGCCCACAGATAGTGCGCATGGTGGCAGGGCGGGTTTCCGCAGCCGCCACACGCATTTTCCGGGAGATTATGGCGGATCCAACCTTGCGCCTGCGCTGGAGGGAGGACTACGGTATTGTCCTGGAGGCGGACGGCCGCGAGCGCGATTTCGAGCATCTGTCGGGCGGTGAACAGATGGCCGCCGCGTTGGCCGTACGGCTGGCACTATTGCGCGAGCTGTCGGCAGTTGATGTGGCCTTCTTCGATGAACCGACCTCGAATCTGGACAGCACGCGGCGCGAAAACTTGGCCGAGCAGATCGCTGCCATCCGCAACACCGGCTTGTCCCAACTCTTCATCATCAGTCACGATGATACTTTTGAGGAAGTGACCGACCATGTGGTGCGCGTGCGCAAAGAACATGGCGAGAGCATAGTGGAGACGCTTTAGCCAAGGGCAGAATACCGTTGTTTTGCAGAACTTGCTAGGATAGAAATTCTACGGGTATAATGAGACGTGTGAACGAAGAATCTTCCTCAACATCCACTGTGTCACGTCTCTTGTCACAACGTTCATCGCTCACCACATGTATGATAGTGGTACTGGTTACGGTTTCATTTTCTATTGGTGGTCTGGTGGGTGGTATCGTTGGGGGCGGACTGGTCTTGTGGGCCGGGGGCTTACCGCTGAGTGCGTCACCGACACCGCTTGCGATGAGTGATCCGCCTCAAAGTGAGACTGTGGTCTCTGAGCCCCTTCTCGCATTCCCCACTCCAACTTCGACACAGACGCCAACGCTGACACCAACCCCAGCTCCTCCCACAGCAACGGCGATACCCTCCCTTGCGGACAGCGTGGCGCGTGTTCTGCCTGCCGTCGTGACCATCGTGAATCAACGCCCGGCGACCAGTGTTGGCGGAAATGATCTGAACACCCGTATTCGGGGATCGGGCACCATCATCGATGCACGCGGGTACATTGCTACCAACTATCATGTGGTGCAAGGAGCAGGTCAGCTGACTGTCATCCTAGCGACCGGACAGGAGCTGCCGGCGCGCCTGGTAGCTCTCGATGCTCAGCGAGAGCTGGCACTGGTGCAAGTGGAACACGACAACCTGCCGGTTGCAGTCTGGGGTGATTCGAACGCCGTCCGATTGGGCGAGTGGGTCGTCGCGATCGGCAGTGCCCTGGGCGATTTTCCCAACTCCGTCACCGTGGGTGTTATCAGTGGCATCAACCGTTCTGTCGACCTGGACGGCAATAATCGAATCAGCGGGCTCATTCAAACGGATGCCGCGATTAATAAGGGCAACTCAGGTGGGCCATTGGTGAACCAGCACGGCGAGGTGATTGGGATCAACACATTTCTCATCCGC
>JBMFPH010000348.1:0-1764 GCA_049969215.1 Anaerolineae bacterium
TCATGTGGGGTATGGGCGGCGACATTCTGAGGGAGAATGGTCCGAAGGACTATACGGTGGTGGTGGACAGCCCAGAGACCATTGCCGCTCTTACTATGTACACCGAGCTGCTGACCAAGTGGCACGTTTCACCGCCCGCCAGTACCACCTTCGAGGAGAATCAGCAGGAAGAAGTGCTGCGCCTTGGGAAGGGTGCCATGGGTATCCTGCCCAGCCCGTCTCATGCTGCACACCTGAACGGGAGCTTGGGCTTCGAAGACACCAAGGTTAAGGGCAAATTCAAGTTCGTGCCCACGCCAGCCAATCCACCTAACAAGCCCAAGACACGCACCGGCATTTGGGCGATGTTCATCCCGGCCGATTCCAAGCACGTTGATGAAGCGTTTCAGTTTGCCCAGTGGATCACCACTGATCCAGAAGCCACCGTCAAGTATGCTGCCCTGGGCGGCGCCTCACCATGGATGGCCGCGTGGTCGCACCCTGATGTGACCGCCGTCTATCCTTTCCTGCCCGAGGTGATGGAAGTGATGCTGGTCTCCTGGGCCGAGCCCCCCATCCCAGAGTGGGGACAGATCCGCCAGATCTTCGGCGAGATGGCCAGCGAGGCGCTAACGCAGCAAAAGACCCCTGAACAGGCAGTGAAGGACGCTGCCGAGCGCATGCGCCAGGTGTTAAGAGACGCCGGTTATCCCAATCCCTAATTAGGTGCGTGCTCACCAACCTATCCTGACATACAGGTGAGGAAAATGGGGAGTGTAGCGGGCACATGACTCGTTACACTCCCCCATCACCAATCGGCACAGGGAGGTAAGAAGACTATGGCAGATTCCAGCGCCCGCACAGAGCGGGTGAAGGATGGGTCGCAGATTCTGCCATTGCAGCGCCAGACGGGTCGTGGCATCTTTTCCTTCTTATCGGAAAGACGCTATGCCGGTTATGTTTTTCTCGCACCGGCACTGATCTACCTGATCGCTTTTAGTGTGTACCCACTGCTCTACTCCATTAACGTGAGCCTGCGGCAATATATTCTCTCCAAACCGTACCTGGGAATGCCCTGGGTAGGGCTAGAGAATTTCTGGCGTGTGCTGAGCGATAGTCATTTTCATTACTCGCTCGTGGCCACGCTCTACTTTACCGTGGCAGCGGTCAGCATCGAGTTGCTACTTGGCCTTGGCATCGCCTTGCTATTGAACCGGTCGATCTTGGGGATTGGCATTATTCGCACCATTGTGGTCATACCTATGATGATCGCACCTGTGGTGGTGGGATTGTCGTGGAAATACATGCTCGACTATGACACGGGTGTGCTGAACTACTTTATCCGCCAGCTCGGCATCCAACCGCCAAACTGGCTGGGTGACGCAAAAGCGGTGATCCCTGCCTTGGTGATCACCGACGTGTGGGAGTGGACACCTTTGTTCGTGTTGTTGTTACTGGCTGGCCTGCAAGCTATGCCCCAAGAGCCATTTGAAGCGGCAAAGGTGGACGGAGCATCGAGCTGGCAGACCTTTGTGCACCTGACACTGCCCTTCTTGCGGCCCTTCATCCTGATCGCGCTGCTTTTGCGTGTGATCGACTCGCTGCGCACGTTCGACATCCCGTTTGTGATGACAGCTGGTGGCCCTGGCCGGGCGACCGAATTCGCCAGTCTCTACGCCTACCGGCAGGCGTTTTCCTATTACTATGTCAGCGTGGGAATTGCGGCCGCTTTCATTATCTTGATCGTGATCACAATCCTGTCTAACCAGCTGGTCCGAGCGCTGC
>JBMFPH010000349.1:0-1730 GCA_049969215.1 Anaerolineae bacterium
GCCCGTGGTGCCATGCGGCGCCACCGCGCGCACAAACTCGGTTACCGTCAACATGCCCGACTCCACATGCATGTAGGCATCCAAAAGGCCGGGCACAAGATAAGCACCCTGCGCATCCACAACCTCGGTTCGCTTGCCCATCGTGTGGCTGGCATCCGGCCCTACATAAGCGATTCGCTCGCCCAAGATCGCGATATCGGTATTGGGAATAATCTCTCCCGTTTGCACCGATACCCACAAGCCATTGCGAATCACCTTGTCGGCGGGCAAGCGCCCCATCGCGCAATCTACTAATCGGCGGGTCACTTCGTGGGTCATCTGTTGGGACATTATCTCCTCCTTGGTGAAGAGCCCTGACGAGAGCAGGTTGAAAAACCGATAATAAACGCGAACCTAGCCTTGCAGTAACCGCTGAGCGGCTCGATTATGCCGCTCGATCAAACGTGGTAAATCCAGTGTTTGCAACACTCCCTCCTTAACAATCATCCGACCATGAACCACCGTGTAACTCGCCCGCTGTGGCTGGCAGAAAACCAGCGCCGCCACCGGATCATGAAGTGCCCCTGCGTAATCAAGGGCATTCAGGTCAAATGCAACAAAATCTGCACATTTACCCGGCTCCAGCGAACCAATATCAGGGCGCCCCAACACAGCAGCACCGCCGCGGGTGGCTAATTCCAGCGCTTGCCGTGCCGTCATCAGTGGCGGGGCATCCTGGCTCGAGAGCGAGGCACCTTCTAACCCGGCAGCCAACCGTGCCAGCAACATTGCCTGCCGAGCCTCACCCAGCATATGCGAACTATCATTGCTCGCAGACCCATCCACTCCCAAGCCCACCTTAACTCCGCGAGCAAGGTAACGCATGACCGGCGCAATTCCTGAGGCTAAGCGCATATTCGAACTCGGACAATGCGCTACTCCACATTCAGTTTGGGCAAATACTTGTATTTCAGCCGCATTGACGTGCACGGCATGGGCAAACCACACGTCATCCCCAACCCATTCCAGGCTCTCCATGTAAGCCACAGGTCGGTAACCAAACTTTTGCAGGCAGAAGACCTCTTCGTCTTGAGTTTCAGCCAAGTGGGTATGGAGATGGACACCATACTGCCGCGCCAGGCGCGCACTCTCGCGCATTAAGTCGCCGGTAACACTGAAGGGAGAGCACGGCGCCAGCACAATTTGCACCATTGCCCCTGGTTTAGGATCATGATAAGTCTCAATCAAGCGCTGGCTATCTCGCAAGATATGATCTTCTGTGTCCACGACGCTGTCTGGCGGCAAACCGCCCTGGCTTTCTCCCAAGCTCATCGAACCCCGTGAGGCGTGCAGGCGCACCCCCACTTCACGGGCAGCGGCAATCTCATCATCCAGACGCGATCCATTGGGGAACAGGTAAAGATGATCCGAGGCCGTCGTGCATCCTGAAAGCGCCAGTTCTGCCAGCGCGGTTTGGGTAGAGACGTAGATATCCTCCGGCGTCATCCGTGCCCAAATTGGGTATAGCGTCTTCAGCCAGTTGAACAGATTGGCATTCTGCGCTGCCGGCACCGCGCGGGTGAGCGTCTGGTAGAAATGATGATGGGTATTGATTAACCCCGGGATCACAATGTGGCCACGCAGGTCTAGCACCTCATCTGCCGTCTCGGGCAATTCCGAGGTCGGCCCCACCTGTTCGATAAAGCCATCCCGAATGAAAAGACCTCCCTCGGGAATTTCCCGACGGAGGC
>JBMFPH010000350.1:0-1713 GCA_049969215.1 Anaerolineae bacterium
CTCGGCCACGAAATCGCTGCCGAAGTGGTGGAGCTGGGCAAGGGGGTTACCAACTATCAGGTCGGTGACAAGGTCATTGTGGAAGATGTGGGCATGTGCGGTGTCTGCGAGCACTGCAAGAACGGCGAGGCATATCGCTGTCGCAACAACTACAACTTGAAGGGCCAGCCCGGCATGGCCGAGTATATGGCGGTGAGCGAACACCTGTTGAATCGCTTCGATGGCATGGATTATGTCACCGCCTCGCTGACTGAGCCGCTGGCCGTGGCACTCAACACGGTGCTCAATAGCAACGTCCCATTGGGAGGCAACGTGGTGGTCTACGGGCCTGGCCCGATCGGGTTGATGTGCGTGCGCGTGGCGCGGTTGCAAGGTGCCGCCAAGGTGGCATTGGTAGGCTATTCGGCCCAAAGCCCCCGCGAGGTGGCACGCATGAACGCCGGCGCCGACCTGGGCGCTGACTATTTGATCTATGCGGCGGACAACGATCCCGTGGAGAAAGTGCGCGCGATATTTCCCAACGGCGCCGACCGCGTCATCGTCACCTCACCACCCAAGACCTTGCCCTCCGCGGTGAAGATGAGCGCTTTCGGCGGCATCGTCTCCTTCATCGGCATCAATCTGGGCGGTCAAAGCACCGTCGAGCTGGATGTGAATGAACTGATCTTCAACAAGGTGACCTTGCGGCCCACCTTCGCCGAGCCCGGCATTAAGTTCCCGGTCGCCATCCGGCTGCTCCGCGAGGGGCTGGTGGATGCTTCCAAGCTGATCACGCATACTTTTGGCTTCGCCGACGCCGAGCGCATCTTCCGTATGAACGCGGACGGCAACGAGAAGGTCATCAAGGCAGTGCTGGTGCCTTGAGATCTACACCAGAGTGCCTCTGCTGCTATCTCCTGCTCGCAGCGGAGGCACTTTTCGTTTTGTGGATAAGGCCACCTTTTGGCAGAATATGCGAGGTGGACGCGAATGCTCATCAAGAATGGCACGGTGTTGCTTGACGGTCAGCTGCGCGAGTGTTGTGTGCAGCTCGAGGGCAACCGCATCGCCGAGATTGCGCCAACTATCCGCGAGCGACCCGGCGAGATGGTCATCGAAGCAGCCGATCACTATGTCCTGCCCGGCTTCATTGACCTGCACACGCACGGTCTCCAGGACGTCATGCCTCAGCGGGGTGATTGGCTGCGCTATGCCCGCCTGCAGCTGGAACAGGGTGTCACTGCATGTGTGCCCACGCTCTTCGCGGCGCCGGAGGAGCTTATCCGGAGCATGCGCCAAGGCCTTGCAGAAACCGACCGCTTCCGACGCACCCCTAACCTCTTGGGCTTTCGCCTGGAGTTCCCCTACGTGGCGAAGTCAGGAGCGGGATTGGCTTCTGCCCTGCGGCCCATCATGCCGGAGATCACGCAGGCACTCTTCGAGGCGGGCGAGGGGTTCATCCGCATCTGGGATGTCTCCCCAGAGCTGCCGGGCGCTGATGCGTTTGTCCGTTGGGCATGTGACCACGGCATCGTCACCAGCTTGGCACACAGCTCCGCCACGATCGAACAGGCACGCCACGTTGTGGAAGCGGGGCTCCGGCTGGTGACCCATTTCTACAACACCTTTGATGTGCCTGCAATGACCGATCCGGGTGTCTATCCTGCTGGACTGACCGATTATATCTTGGTAGAGGACCGCCTGACGGTGGAAATTATCCCGGATGGGGTGCAC
>JBMFPH010000351.1:0-1711 GCA_049969215.1 Anaerolineae bacterium
CCCAGCTGCAGGCGCCGCTGTATGCCACACGTCTGACGCGCGGCCTGATCGAGGTGAAGTTGCGCGAAGCGGGCCTCTTAAGCGAAGCGGAGCTGCACACGATCGCCCCCGACCAACCGGTTGAAATCGGGCCCTTTGTGGTACACCCGTTCCACGTCTGCCACAGCATCCCGGATGCGGTGGGTCTGGGGATCGAGACGCCGCTCGGATTGGTGGTCCACACGGGTGACTTCAAGTTTGACTACACCCCGGTGGATGGGCAGCTGACCGACTTCGGCGCGCTGGCCGATTTCGGGCGCAAAGGTGTGTTGGCGCTGTTGTCGGACAGCACCAACGCGGAGCAACCCGGCTACACCCCTTCGGAACGCGTCGTCAGCCAGGAATTTGAAAGGGTGTTTGAGCATGCGCGCGGACGCGTCATTGTATCCACCTTCGCTTCCAACATCTCGCGCATCCAGCAGGTCATCGAATGTTCCGTGCGCTACCAGCGGCGGGTGGCCATCGTGGGACGGAGCATGGTGGAGAACGTGCGCATGGCGCGTTCGCTGGGCTTCCTGAACGCGCCGGACAGCCTGTTCATCCGCCCCGAGGAGACGGAACGCCTCGCGCCATCCCAGGTGGCGATCGTCTGCACTGGCACGCAGGGTGAGCCGACCAGCGCGCTGGTGCGCATGGCCAACCAGGAGCATCGCCAGGTGAGCATCCAGCCGGGCGACACGGTGATCCTCTCGGCCACGCCGATACCGGGCAACGAAGAGCTGGTGCATCGCACGCTCGACAATCTGTTCAAGCTGGGCGCCAGGGTATTTTATCCGCGCCTGCGTCCGGTGCACGTGTCCGGACATGCCAGCCAGGAAGAACAGAAGATGATGATCAGCCTGACGCGACCGCGCTACTTCATCCCCATCAGCGGCGAATATCGCCATCTCGTGCTTCACGGCGAGCTGGCCAAAGAGCTGGGCATTCCCGAGGAGAACGTCTTTGTGGTGCGCAACGGTCAGGTGATCGAAATCGACGGGCAGGGGGCACACCTGGCTGAACGGGTAGCGGGCGGTCATGTCTTGGTAGATGGCGCGGGCGTGGGCGATGTGGGCGAGGTGGTGCTGCGCGACCGCCAGATGCTCTCGCGGGACGGCTTCGTCGTGGTGGTGCTGGCGCGGGATGCTGAGACCGGTGCCGTTGTGGATGGCCCGGAGCTGGTCTCACGCGGTTTCGTCTTTATGCGCGATGCCGAAGCGTTGATGGAAGAGGCGAAGGACGTGGTGCGCGCGGTGACCGGATCGGGACACCGCGATACGCTCAGCACTTTGATTCACGACCGCCTGGCGGAATTCCTCCATGCGCGCACAGGTCGCCGCCCGATGATCTTCCCGGTGGTGTTGGACGTGTAGTTATCCACCATGTTCGATCACTCAGCCTGTCCCGTCGAACTCCCGTCCGAACTCGCTGCGCAACTGCGCGGTTGTACGCTGTGCCCCCGCCAGTGCGGTGTGGATCGGCACACGGCGCGTGGATACTGTGGCAGCGGCGCCGCGGTGCGCGTCGCCAAAGCGTTTCGGCATCCATGGGAAGAGCCCTGCCTCTCGGGTGAGCGCGGCTCCGGCACCATTTTCTTCACCGGCTGCAATCTGCGCTGCCTCTATTGCCAGAACTATCCCATCAGCCATCAGGGAGTCGGCAAGGAGATCTCTGTCGCTCGTCTGAGCGCGAT
>JBMFPH010000352.1:0-1662 GCA_049969215.1 Anaerolineae bacterium
AGCACGTTCGTTAAAGACTGATTGTGCGATGATGGGAGCGACATCGTCGATATACGAAAAAGCGCGCGTCTGTTCCCCGTCGCCAAAGATGGTGAGCGGTTGCCCGCTGAGGATCTGGTTCATGAAGATACCGATAACGTTGCGATATTTGTCTCCGATATTTTGATGTTCGCCATACACATTGTGTGGGCGGAAGATGATGTAATGGAGGCCGAACTGGGCGTGAGCAGCACGGAGATCCAGCTCGACAGCGTACTTGGAGATGCCATAAGGATCCTCCGGCTGCGGGGTAAGATCCTCGGTCATTGGCAGCTGATTGGCCCCGTAAACCGCGATCGACGAAGTGAAGACGAAACATTTTATGTCATGCAATACGCTTAGGTTGATCAGATTCACGGAACCGATCAGGTTATTCTCGTAATTATAACGGCGGATGAAGTGGCTCAGTCCCTCCGCCGCATAAGCTGCCAGGTGATACACGTAGTCAAAACTTTCTGCCTCGAAGAGGTTGCGCAGTAGCCAGTAATCGGTGACCGATCCACGCACGAAGCGCGCCGCAGGTGGGACATTCTCCTGGTAGCCGCCGCTCAAATCGTCCAAGGCGACCACCTCCATGCCGCGGTCCAAGAGATGACGCGTGACATGAGAACCGATAAACCCGGCTGCGCCGGTGACAAGTGCTTTCATTGTTTGGCTCCTCACCTTCTCAGGAATTCCCATTGGTTCTTGATGTAACGTCTGCTATAGTATAGGACTGCGCTCAAGCCGCCGCGGCGGAGATTACGCCTCACTTCTCGCAATAACGTGGGAATACTCTTAGGTCTCCAAGACCACATAGGCATCGGCAACGGCTCAATCTGTCGAGGATTGCGGCAGAATGCATCCAACGGCTCGATAACCTTATCCCAGACCAATCGTTCACGTACCAGCTGCTGGGCATTTTCGCCCCGTCGTCGCACCTCATGAGGACAGGTGAGCGCCTCCTCAATGGCTGCCTCCACCTGCGCTTCGTCAGCAGGATTGACCACCCAACCGGCTTCATACTCTCGGATCAAGGGTGACAGCTCCGAGAAATCTTGGTAGATAACAGGTAGCCCACACCACATGTATTCCACCGTGCGAGTGGTGAAGGCGAGCTCGCGTTCCGGATTGCGCGCCATCACATCCAGCGCCACGTGGGCACGCCGATACTCTTCAATGAGACGATCGTGAGGCACAAAATCTATGTACTCCACGCGCGCATGATCCCGCAAGTCTTTCTCCAATATTTGGAAATCTTTGATCTCTCCAAAGTCCTCTGCCAAGAAAGGATGATAACCACCGAAGAACTTGAGCTGCCCTTTGCCTGTCCTTCCCATACATCGCAACAGCGAATGCAACCCTGCAGAGGGGTTTTGCCATGGCAGGAATACCCCACCATACACAAAAATTGGTTCACCATCAAACCACTCATGCGTGGGTAGCTGTGGTGACAGACAAACTGGTACAACGGCTATGTCCAGGGACTCCAGCGGGATGCCAGCCGCCATCAGCCAAGCCAGGAAATAGAGCCTTTGCTTCTGACCGGCGCAGACAAAGAAGTCAGCCTTGCGAAGAGCGGACACTTTGTGTTGTGCATTCGACATCCGATCGTCGAAGCGCTGAAACTCCCGCTCCAGCACG
>JBMFPH010000353.1:0-1649 GCA_049969215.1 Anaerolineae bacterium
GAGCGCGGCCGAGCTTACCGACGCGCTCGAGCAAGAGGCGCGGACCATCGCGGATGAGGACGTGCAGATCAACCGCCGCATTGGGGAGGTCGGGGCGGCCATCGTGCCGGATGGGGCCAATATCCTCACCCACTGCAACGCCGGCGCCCTGGCGACCGTGGACTACGGCACGGCCTTGGGCGTGGTGCGCATGGCGGTGGAGCAGGGCAAGCGGGTGCATGTCTGGGTGGATGAGACGCGCCCGCGCCTGCAGGGGGCCCGGCTCACCGCCTGGGAATTGATGCGCGATGGCATCCCCATGACGCTGATCGCGGATAATGCCGCCGGCCACCTGATGCGCGCCGGCAGGGTGGACCTGGTGCTCTTCGGCGCCGATCGCGTGGCTGCCAACGGCGATGTGGCCAATAAAATCGGGAGCTATAAACTGGCGGTGCTGGCCAAGGAGAATGGCATACCCTGCTATGCAGCTTCCCCCACCTCCACCATTGACCTCTCGCTGGCCACCGGTGATGAGATTCCCATCGAGGAGCGCCCCGCGGAAGAGGTGACGGTGATTGACGGCCGGCGCATCGCCCCCGAGGGCGTGCCGGTGTACAACCCCGCTTTCGACGTCACGCCGCATCGCTATTTGACGGGCATCATCACGGAAAACGGCATCGCCTATCCGCCTTTTGGCATCAGCCTGCGCAGGATGGTGAAAGGAGAGGGATAGCGCGGCTGTCCCACAGCACTTTATGCATGGAGGAAACGGACTTTGGGCGTCATCGTCACTGGTTCTCTGGCATTTGACTATCTCATGGCCTTCCCCGGGCGCTTCCGGGAGCACTTCCTGCCCGAACGCCTGGACGTGCTGAGCGTGAGCTTCCTGGTGGATTCGATGCGGGTACAGCGCGGGGGCTGTGCCGCCAACATCGCCTACAACCTGGCACTGTTGGGAGAGCGCCCGACCATCATGGCCACCGCCGGCCGCGATTTCGGCGAGTACCGCCGCTGGCTGGAAGAACAGGGCGTTGACACCTCAGGCATCGTCGAGATCGAGGACGAGTTCACCGCCAGCTTCTTCGTCAGCACCGACCTGGAGAACAACCAGATCGCCAGCTTTTACATCGGCGCCATGGGGCGGGCGCATGAGCTGTCCTTCCGCAATCTGAACCACCGCGAGATTGACTTGGTCATCATCTCCCCCAACGACCCCCAGGCAATGGTCAACTATGCCGCGGAGTGCAAGGAGCTGGGCATCCCATACATCTATGATCCCAGCCAGCAGATCATCCGTCTGACCGGGGAACAGTTGATCGAGGGCACGCGCGGGGCGCGCATGCTCATCGTCAACGAGTACGAGTTCGAGATGCTGAAAAAGAAGACGGGGCTGAGCGAGAAGGCCCTGCGCGAGCTGGCCGAGATCGTCATCGTGACCAAGGGGGAGCGCGGTTCCACCATTATGGTGGGGGATGAAGAGATTGACATCCCGCCGGCGCCCCCGCGGCAGGTCGTCAACCCCACTGGCGTGGGCGATGCCTACCGCGCCGGCATCATCAAGGGCTTTCTGCACAACCTGCCCTGGGATATCGTCGGCCGCATGGCCAGCCTCTCCGCCACCTACGTCATCGAGAGCGATGGCCCACAGTGCCGGCGCTATTCCTTGGAGG
>JBMFPH010000354.1:0-1645 GCA_049969215.1 Anaerolineae bacterium
CCGCTATGTCGAGCCGCGCCAGTATGCCCACCTGCTGCGTGAAGCCGCCATCGGCATCCGCGCAAGCGATGCCGATGCCACCATTGTGACCGCTGCGTTGGCACCCACCGTCGAACGTGGGCCGCTGAACTTAAATGAGATGGACTTCCTGGAGCAGCTCTATCAAGCGCATGCCGCACCGTGGTTCGATGGGGTGGCAGCGCAGCCGTATGGCTTCCGCGCGCCACCCGATGCGCCAGCGGCACCGGATCAGCTGAATTTCGCGCGCGTCACCCTGCTGCGCCGTGTGATGGAACGGCACGGCGATCACGCCAAGGCAGTGTGGATCACTAGCTTTGGCTGGAGCGCGCTGCCCGCGGATTGGCATGGCGCTCCTTCGCCGTGGCCGAGTGTGTCTCCGGAGGATCAGGAGCGCTACACGGCCCAGGCGATCGCGTTCGCGCGTGCCCAATGGCCATGGGTTGGGCCGATGCTCTTTCCGGTGTGGGATGCCCAGGGGTTGGCGCCGGGTGATCCGCGCCGTGGATTGGCGCTGGTGGACGGCGAACGCGCGCTGCCGCCGCTGACCGGCTGGCAGATGAGCAACCTGCGCGGTGACATTGCCACGGTGGGCATGTACCCGGCGACCCATCCTTCCGGCCAGCGCCAGGGCGCATGGCGCGCTTCTCCGGACGGATTGGACGTGCCGCGATACCCACCCGCGCAGCTGGATATCCATTTCGAGGGCACGCGGCTCGATTTGTTGCTGCGCCGCGGGGAATATCGGGGGTTGTTGTACGTCAGCGTGGACGATCAGCCCGCCAATCAGCTGCCGCAGCAGGATGGACGCGCCTATGTGTGGCTGTTTGACCCGCTGGAAGAGGAGACGGAGATCACTGTGGCACGTTATCTGCCCGACGGGCGTCATCGGGCGACCATCACGGCAGAAGGAGGGTGGTATCAGTGGCCGCTCATCGGTTGGCGGGTCAGCCGTGAGGCGGATGTGCGCCTGCTGGGTGTTGGCCTGGCAGCGGCAGGGGCGTCGGCGCTGGTGGCGCTCGGCGGCACGCTTTGGGCGCTGCGCCGCCTGAATTGGCGCGCCTGGGTCGTCGCGCTGGGGAGGTGGTATGGAACGCTGGGCACATCCGGGCAGCTCGGGTTGCTCGTCGCTGCCACTGCTGCCTTCTATTTCGCGCCCGGCGCCCTGTTGTCGCTTGTGCTTCTGTTGCCCCTGTTTTTGTGCCTGCTGCCGCGCCCTGATCTGGGCCTCACCGTGATCATCTTCAGCATCCCCTTCTTCCTGTTGCCCAAGCCGCTCCTGGGGCGCACGATTGCGCTCAGTGAGGTGCTGCTCGTGCTCGTGGCGGTGGCCCTGGTCGTGCGGCGAGGTTGGCGCCTGTTGGTCACGTTCCAGCCACCGTCGAAATGGGATGGCGTGGCATGGGTGCTGGTTGGCCTGGGGGGACTTGGTGCGCTTGCCACCGTCTTTCCACCGGCGCATACGGGCTGGCTGGCGGACGCGGATTGGTCGCTGATGCCGCTGATGTTGCTGCCGCTGGCAGGCGTGCTGGCCGTCCTGGCTGGTGCCGCAGTGGGGCGATGGCGCCGCTTGTCCAGCTGCCAGCTGGATGTCGGCATCGGTGCACTGGTACTGTTGGCGCTCGTC
>JBMFPH010000355.1:0-1574 GCA_049969215.1 Anaerolineae bacterium
GTGATGGCGATCGAGTACACAGCGTTCTCATTGCCCTGGCCGGAGGGCGCTTATCGCCACGAGATCACCCGGAACGAGCTGGCGCATTACTATGTGTTGTGCTTCCGCTCGCCGGCTGAGCCGCAGCCAGCGCACTCATCTTCGTGGTGGGGGCGTGTCCGAAACACCTTCAAGCAGGCGGCTGAGCAGCCAGCGGAGGTGATTTTGGGCTATGGCGGCTTCTGGATGATGGTGGACGAGGCGCACATCAGCACTCTGGCGATCCGCCAGGATATGCGTGGGCATGGACTGGGAGAGTTTCTATTGCTGGGGCTGTTGGACGAAGCGCGTCGGTTGGGTGCTCAGGCAGCCACCTTAGAAGTGCGGGTCTCCAATGCGGTGGCGCGCTCGCTGTACGCCAAGTATGGCTTTCGTGAGACAGGGCGGCGCACCGCCTACTATCACGACAACAACGAGGATGCGCTCATTATGACCACCCCACTGTTTACGGTGGGCAATTACTGGCAGAGGATCGAAGCGCACCGCGCGGCATTGATCAGGCGGCTGACGCACCAGCTGCAGGACGGCTGGCAGGTGGAGTGAGCGCTGTAACATCTGCCGGCGATGTCAGTTTACGTCGCAAGCATAAACGCATAAGGTGTGGGAGATGATGCCGGAAATCAGCCAAATGAATCTAGAACAACTTGTCGAAGCGATCCGCACGTGTTCGCGGTGTGCGCTGCATAGCGGGCGGGTCAACGCGGTGCCCGGCGAAGGGCCGGCGGATGCTACCATCATGTTCATCGGGGAAGGTCCAGGCTTCCACGAAGATCGCCAGGGCCGCCCCTTCGTGGGCAGCGCCGGGCAGTTCCTGGAGGAGCTGCTGGCGAGCATCGGCTTGAAGCGGGAGCAGGTTTACATAACAAACGTGGTGAAGTGCCGCCCACCGGGTAATCGCGACCCGCTGCCCAACGAACTCCAGGCGTGCAAGCCCTACCTCGATCGGCAGATCGAGCTGATTGGCCCCAAGGTGATCGTCACATTGGGCCGTTACTCGATGGCGCGTTATTTCCCCGGCCAATCCATCAGCCGCATTCACGGGCAGGCGCGTCAGGTGGGCGGCGTCATGGTTGTGCCGATGTTGCATCCCGCCGCGGCGCTCCATCAGCCCCAATGGAAAGCCACCATCGAGACGGATTTTAAGAAGCTTCCGGCGATCATTGCGCAGGCGGAACGCCTCAATCCACCTGAGCCACCCCTTTCGCCGCAGCAACTGAGTCTGTTTTGAGAAAGCGTCTCCCGGCGACGATATCTTTTCTTGCGTGATTGAGGTGATAAGTTGAGCGAAGTACTACGCATTATCCCCCTGGGAGGAGCAGGCGAGATCGGCAAGAACATGACCGTGGTCGAGTATGGCGAGCACGCCCTCGTCATCGACTGCGGTCTGATGTTTCCGGAAAGCGACATGCTGGGGATTGACCTGGTCATCCCCGACATCAGTTACCTGATGGAAGCCCCGGACTACGTCCAAGCCATCTTCCTGACCCATGGCCATGAGGATCACATCGGTGGCTTGCCGTACATCTTGCCCCAGC
>JBMFPH010000356.1:0-1297 GCA_049969215.1 Anaerolineae bacterium
GCTACGGATGGCAATTCGCTGGTCATTGGTGTGGCCACATTTACGCGGATGTTCTGCTGCTGAGTAGGATGCTCTATGAGCTTATGCCATCTGATGCCGTGGGCGAGTGGATAGAGGCGGTGGCAGCGCGGATTGATGCTCTCCCGAAGGGCTCTCGCATCCGCAAAGGCGCGGATGAACTGGCATCGACGCTGTTGCTCAATGACAGCGCTCCGGCTCCGCTCCAGATGGCGATAGCCGGCAAGCGGTATGGTGCAACCCTCGGTGCGTGGCTTAGGCATGTGCTCACGGTTCCTGCCAGGTGCGAGCAATGGCCGTTGCCGGATGCGGGGGCTTGACAGGGTTTGGGATGGGACTTACATTCGTACCGAGGAGGTGTGATATGGCTTGCAGGGTGTTTGGGCCGTTCGGTGACGATCCTGGCTGGTACGTTGTGGACGAACCAAGCGAAACCTGGTACCTGCGGGAGGATTACCTGGAGGAGTTCCTCGAAGCCGCTAGGAAGCCGCGCGACTGGATAGCTGACCATCCCAGCTGGGACATTCCCGAGGAAGCCTTCCGGGACCATGAACCGGAGGGCTGCCCAGAGGACTATTGGCTCTATGAACTGGTAGCTGTCATTGACGATTGAAGGAAGTGAATTATGTGGGAGTTATTGCAACGCAGGACTGTAGCCTATTCCATCCAGTGCTCGGCGCACTGGGACCCGTTTCCGTATGTTTGTCAGAACATTGGACCATGGGGAATAACCCCTAATCAAGCCCTAGAACTTGCCATTCGCGCCGGATGGTCACACGATGCCGACGGCACGATTGTGTGCCCAGGCCATCGAATGGCGCGTGGAGAACACGTGGTTGATAAGCATCCATAGGAGGGAGTCATGAGCTACAACGACTGGACGCTCAGGGACGCTGCGGCTGTGCTGCTGCGCTATCTTCCGTCGGTGCGGCTGCAGCGTGGGGTTGTGACCGTGCTACGACCAGTAAATGGGGAACAAGACAAAGCACAAGAGGTGGCCGGCTACATCGCGCCAGGCCTTGGTGTGGGTGTCCATCGGGTTTCCGCGCTCACGGGCCGGCAGAAGGACCGCGAATACTCTGTGATACACCTAAGGAGCGGTCTAAAGGTCTTCGGTTCGCCTACGCTTCGACACGCTCGCCAAGCGCTAGGCGTGCTGCAGGCGTTGGGGTGTCCGTGGCTTTCCAGCGCTGGAGACCTGTATGATTGGTTCGGTGAGATGGCAAGGCGAATAGGTTTGCCGAGCGGACGATATCTGGCCTATTGCATCACTAACGAC
>JBMFPH010000357.1:0-1049 GCA_049969215.1 Anaerolineae bacterium
GCGCAGGGTGATCGTCGCGGTACCTCCTGCGTAATAGCGCCCCACGACGGCCAGCTGGCTGCCCGCGAACAGATCCGGCAGAGGATACGGATAGAGGTCATACACGCGGGTGCCCTCCACTTCTAGTGTGACATTGGTCAATACCGGCGTGCTCACCTTAGCGTAGAGGGCACTGACCTGCTCGTCGATGCGCTCGCCGGATCGCACATAGGTACTGGCGCCGCGTGTTTGGCGTGTCAGATTGTCCAGCAACACCGTGTTGACATCATCGCCCACGCCAAAGGCAAAGATGCGTGTATTGGGCTGCAGAGCGCGTTCCACATTGTCCAAGATGGCCGGAATTTCAACCTCCCCTTCGGTGGGCAGACCATCGGTCAAGAAGATCAGGGTGACAGGTCGCTCTGCGCTGGCGGTGTCGGCGGCGATGCGCAATGCTTCACGCAGGGCACCGTCGATGTTGGTGCCCCCGGCAGCGCCTAAGGTGCGCACAAAGTCGATCCCTTCGGATGCTTCGGCAGCAGGACGTAAGCGCTCAGCAAAGACGTGAACGCCGGTGCTGAATTGCACGATGTTGAAGCGATCCTGCGGATTGAGATGTTGGAGCACATACACCAGGGCATCCTTTGCCTGCTCCAGCTTCTCCCCTTCCATGCTGCCGGATGTGTCTATTACCAGGATGACGTCTTTGGCCACCGCGCGTTCGCTCTCCACGCGCAGCTGGGGTGTGATCAGCAACAGGAAGAAGCCATCCTCTCCGCGTGGCTTATAGGTGAGCAGGTCGGCGCTCAGCACCTGTTGCGACACGCTGTAGAACAGCACAAAGTCCTTATCCGGTTTGACGTTGTGCGCCTCCCATCCCACGCGCACGCGATAGTCATCCTGACGGTCTATAGCGATGGGATGGCTGGGGCAGTAGACTGCCTTGAGGGGCTCTTTCGAGGTGATGGACACGCTGATGGAAGCATCCTGCAGCGGTTGTGGTGAAAACTTTTCCGGGCTCAATGGGTAAACGTAACGGACCAACCCGTTTTCAGCCGATAACACCTGGG
>JBMFPH010000358.1:0-991 GCA_049969215.1 Anaerolineae bacterium
GCCATTCCCAATCTTTCCTACCGCGAGCACGATCAGGTGATTGAGAACGCGCTCACCTACTGTGCCACCTCTGCCGAGCTGGCTACATTGGACTTTGTGGAGCTGGAGTTTCTGGAGCACGCCGATTGGTACGGGGTGCTCCAGTTTGAGCCCACCAATCTGACCCGCACTATGAGCGGCCTGCGCGGACATTGGCTATGTATCGGGCGTGGGTGCCTTTTTGATTGCGCTTTCTGCGGCGGGGGGAAGGAGTCGCATCGTCTGTTGGCAGGACGCGAACAGGTCACCCTGCGCGCGGTGGAGTGCGTGGTCGAAGATATCGTGCGACTGGCACAGAAGGGGATTGATCAGGTTGCCTTTAATCTGGATCCGGCCATCTTCGAGGAGACTTATTGGCGGGCGCTCTTTGCCGGGCTGCGGCAGCGCCATGTGCGCATCGGCATCTACAATGAGCATTTCCAGCTCCCGTCCCTGGAATTTGTGCGCGATTTCGCGGAAACGGCGGACATCTCCCGCTCGGAGGTTGCATTGACTCTCCTTTCCGGCAGTGAAAGGGTGCGGCGGAACAACGGCAAGTTCTTCTCGAATCAACACCTCTATCCCGTCCTCCGCGCGCTCGCTCAGGTGGGTATTCCCCTGTATGTGTACTTCTCGTTCAACCTGCCGGGCGAGGACGAGCGCTCCTTCCGCGAGACATTGCGCCTGGCAGAGGAGATCGCCCGGATGTACCCGCCCCATCTGCTGAAGATGATCAACCAGGCGCACACCCTTGATCCCTGCTGTCCGATCAGCCGCGAACCCGGCCGTTTCTCGGTGCAGGTGACGCTGCGCCGCTTCAAGGACTATTACACCTATTGTCAGAAGACGCTCGCATTTGGCCCCGACGAAGTCTCCCCATGGCAGGAACGCGGTTTTACCTGGCGCACCCGGCCGGACGACGTCCTGGAGTCTATGATTCGCCAGTGGAACGCGTTCTGTTCCCGGCAGCGCT
>JBMFPH010000359.1:0-985 GCA_049969215.1 Anaerolineae bacterium
GCGGAGGCGCGTCAGCGCCGACGCCAACATCAGCTCCAACCGCCAGTTATGCGGACGCGAACGGAGCGCGGTCGGCTTAAGCGCGGGTTAGCTCGCCTGTTCTTCTAATTCTGCCAATATCCTCTCTATCTCAACCTTCAGCAATGGCAAATCTTCCGTTGCCGTAAGCCATACTTGATCAATGTCCACCCCAAAATAGTCGTGAATCAATTTGTCACGCATCCCAGCAATATCTTGCCACGGAAGGTGTCTATACCTGGCTCTTAATCCCTCAGAAAGCCGCTTGGTGGCTTCACCTATGATCTCGATCTGCCGAATGATCCCATCTTGGAGCAATGTGTCCTGGTTGAAGGCCGCTTCATCCCTGCCGCGCAAATACGCTTCCACCCTCGCTATGGCATCCAAAATGTGTCGCAAATAAACCGCATCACTGCGCTTCATAGATCACCTGCAGATCGCGCTTGATCGTCTCCCGCAGATAGGGACTAATGGCTGCTTCGGTAAGCAAGTCTACTCTCCTTCCTAGAGCTTCTGAAAGTTGCCTCTCCAAAGCGGCAAATCTCAACAGACTAATACGCTGAGAAAACTTTACCATCAGATCAATATCGCTCTGCTGATCAGCTTCCCCACGCGCAACAGAGCCAAAAAGGGCAATCTGCACTACCCCGTTCTGACGGCAGAGTTCGATCAGTTTATCCACGTCGAACGGCAATTCCTCTACCATCTTTTCACGTCACCAGAGACCTGGAGTTGAGTGTAAGGCAAGCCAACGGCCCAGCTCAGTCGCCACGACCAAGGTGAACATAGCGAGCTGAGGACACCGGCGATCTCCTTAATGCTCCTTTATCTTCACTTCTTCTCTTTCCCTTCCGGCTGAAGAGACAAGGGCATCCTGAACGCCCCTGTTGTGCGGTCACAGACGGGACTTCGCCACCGAAATCTGCGAAAACGGGTCTCTAGTATAAAGTATAACATAGCTCAAGGG
>JBMFPH010000360.1:0-961 GCA_049969215.1 Anaerolineae bacterium
AGTGGACATCCGTTCCCCCGTCACAAACCACCGCTCCAGAATCGTGCCGTGTCCAGGGCGCCGTGCAGCTCCTCAGGCAGCTCCAGCCGTGCCACCCGCACCCGATCGAACGCCACGACCCCGCTGCCCCAGCTGCGCAGCAGCAGCCGCATCGTCGCCTCTGCACCACCGCGGTTCGCGGCGACCGCCACGAAATGATGCCAGGCAGAGCCCGTCTTCGCAAGGCGCCTGTCCCCTTTCCACAAGATTTCCTCGCGGTCGGAAACATAGACGGCGGCGACTTGCCCCTCCTCCGCGTCGCTGCGATAATCGAAGCTGATCAAATACACGCCATCCGGCTCGAGAGGCAATGTGGCAATGCGCCTGGAACGCTCATCGTAGTACCAGTAGTCCCACCGCCCTGGCTCTTTATCCGGCTGCTGGCGCAGCCACATGCCCTGAATGCGCAGGGCACTTCCACCCGGCGCATCCAGCTCCTCCCGACCACCGATGAACAACCCTTCATTCCACGGATCGCCGGTGGCCATGTTGGATACCGACCACCACTCCGGCCGCCCGCTCAGCCAGCTCTCGAAGCCACCGTTCCGGACCAGGTTCTCGCCCAGCTGCACCGCGTCCGCCGGGATTCCCAGCAGCTGCGCCGCAATGCGCTGGTCGTCGCTTCGATCGCGCAGCTGCTCGCGCAGCGCGGCCGATTCAAGTGCACCGAGTGCCTCCTGCACTTCGGCCAGCCGCTGAAGGCCCAGCAGGTCGTCTGGCGCCAGCGCCCGATAGCGCGCATACCAATCGGCTGCTTCGGCCAGCCGGCCGCGCGCCTGGAACACCATCCCCAATCGCAGCATTGCCTGTGCATAGGCGGCGTCCCGCTCCAGGACGGCGCGATAGGCTGCCTCGGCCTGCTCCCACTCGCCGTGACGGTGATACAGCTCGGCCAGGTAGAAGCGGAGATCGACGTCTCTGG
>JBMFPH010000361.1:0-858 GCA_049969215.1 Anaerolineae bacterium
GGAATACCCTGCTCGACCATATTCACCAGCCGCAGCCGGCTGGTTCACCCCCACGTGCGTGGGGAATACTTGTACGACAATCGGATTAACTTCTCCCGCCAGAACGGTTCACCCCCACGTGCGTGGGGAATACATTTACAATGAATTTTCGGTACGTGCTGTGTGAGGTTCACCCCCACGTGCGTGGGGAATACTGCACGGGTGGTTGACCGTTGGCTGGTGTGTACGGTTCACCCCCACGTGCGTGGGGAATACGATTTCCAACAGAACAACGCATAATGACGCGATTGGTTCACCCCCACGTGCGTGGGGAATACCCCAACGTCAACCAGCTCGCGTGGGTATTCGAAGGTTCACCCCCACGTGCGTGGGGAATACGCGCGGTGGTCAGATCGTCGACCGCAGTTGCGGCAGGTTCACCCCCACGTGCGTGGGGAATACAACCAGGACCTGCGTCGTGTCGTCTGGGGTCACCGGTTCACCCCCACGTGCGTGGGGAATACGTTGGACGTGGATGGGCATTGGAGTTTGTCTACGGTTCACCCCCACGTGCGTGGGGAATACAGGCCTGACGGTGCGCGTTGCGCCGCACGTGTATGGTTCACCCCCACGTGCGTGGGGAATACATCCCGCGCGCACGCAAGAATTGCTGTGCCATGCGGTTCACCCCCACGTGCGTGGGGAATACACATTCTGCCCAGGCAGGAGCGCGGCGGTCTACGGTTCACCCCCACGTGCGTGGGGAATACAGCGCACACTGACCGCATCTGACGATAACCAGCGGTTCACCCCCACGTGCGTGGGGAATACGTTGCCGGGCCGCCTGAGGTTGGCCCGGCCAATAGGTTCACCCCCACG
>JBMFPH010000362.1:0-825 GCA_049969215.1 Anaerolineae bacterium
GAGCCCACGGAAGTGCCGACCGAGGAGCCCACGGAAGTGCCGACCGAGGAGCCCACGGAAGTGCCGACCGAGGAAACCGTTCCGGTCGAGGAGATCATCGAGAACCCTGAGGAAGAAATAGTTGAACCCAGCGAGATGTCGATCATTGAGGAAGCTGATGCGGTGCTCGAAGCTGAAAACGCTGGTGTGAATGCAGCTGCGGCTACCAGCAAGGCGCTCAGCACCAACTTCACGATGGTTAACCTGGGAACTGTGCAGGCAACCGTCTCGCTCGAATACCGCAAGAACACCGGAGCGTTATGGCCTGTAGGGGCTGCTTACCAGGGGCCATTTACCTTGGCCGCTAATGGTGGGAGTAAACAACTGCGCCAATACTTCGACACCGACATGTCCTCCGGAAAAGGTTCGGTGGTGCTCTCTTCTGATCAACCGCTGGGTGCAATTGCGCAGATCCTGGCGCGTAATCAGGTGCCGAGCTCAGGGGCGTACTCGGGGGCGAACGCAGGCAGCTCCCAGGTCTACGCGCCCCTAGTGGCAAAACAGGGAAGTAGTGCCAGTGGTATAGTGAACGCTGAGATCGTTATTCAAAACACTGGCACTTCCAGTGTAAGTGTGGCGGTTGATTTCTATAATAACTCCAATGGTGCGCTGACCTTCACCAAGACAGGGATCAGCATCCCAGGTAGCACCTCCTATTACTACGATCTCAGCACTGAGGCAGGTCTACCCAGCAATTGGTTCGGTTCGGCTGTGGTGCGGGCTACCTCAGCGGGCGGGGCAGTGGCCGTGGTGACGAATCTGTTTATGGGTGGCGACTTGTTGCAG
>JBMFPH010000363.1:0-769 GCA_049969215.1 Anaerolineae bacterium
GTGTGGGGAATACTCTTGCCATATCCGATCGCCTACTGATTGAATTGGTTCACCCCCACGTGTGTGGGGAATACGCCTGAGGTGTTAAGCAACGCGTTTCTCCTTATCGGTTCACCCCCACGTGTGTGGGGAATACTTGAGCCAATCCCTTGGAGCGCCTTCTGTAGCTCGGTTCACCCCCACGTGTGTGGGGAATACAAAATTCGGTCAGTACGAGGACCTGCCGCAGGCCGGTTCACCCCCACGTGTGTGGGGAATACGCAGGCTGGTGGCGGCAGTGGCCGGCCGCCAACGGTTCACCCCCACGTGTGTGGGGAATACGTAACAGTCACCTGCAGCATCGTTACGCCTCCTGGTTCACCCCCACGTGTGTGGGGAATACGATGAGCCGACCGACCTGGTAATGCGCGAGATCGGTTCACCCCCACGTGTGTGGGGAATACACACACTGTTCCAACGTGCACGCTAAGGCCTCTGGTTCACCCCCACGTGTGTGGGGAATACAATGCCAGCGCCAGCGAGTCAATCAACCTCGCCGGTTCACCCCCACGTGTGTGGGGAATACAAAAACTGAGCCGTATATAACGAAAGGTGCGATGGTTCACCCCCACGTGTGTGGGGAATACTAGCAGCGCGATCCTCAATCGTGCCGCCAAGCAGGTTCACCCCCACGTGTGTGGGGAATACGATGATGGAGGTGGTTTTGTTGTTAAGTGAGCAGGTTCACCCCCACGTGTGTGGGGAATACGTGAACGTGAGCGGGGTCATC
>JBMFPH010000364.1:0-692 GCA_049969215.1 Anaerolineae bacterium
AGTCCCCAACGATCCTAGTGAGTAAACGTATTCCCCACGCACGTGGGGGTGAACCAATTGCCACCTGCCCGCGCCATTGCGTGTGCCATTGTATTCCCCACGCACGTGGGGGTGAACCAGTGTAGCACAGCCGCCAGTCGGTAGCAACCCACGTATTCCCCACGCACGTGGGGGTGAACCTTCCTGACCGGCAGCGGTGTGGTTGAGACGCTGAGTATTCACCACGCACGTGGGGGTGAACCATAGTGCTCGCCGGCGCGGTAGGCGTTATCAGCGTATTCCCCACGCACGTGGGGGTGAACCGTGCCATGGCGATTATCGAGTCCGCCGCTCCTCCTGTATTCCCCACGCACGTGGGGGTGAACCATGCGTTGCTCAACACCTCAGGCACCTCAATTCCGTATTCCCCACGCACGTGGGGGTGAACCATATAGACCCTACGTCGTGGCCTGGCGCGGCGATAGTATTCCCCACGCACGTGGGGGTGAACCGTAGGGCAGGTCGGCCGGAACAATTATGTTAACGTATTCCCCACGCACGTGGGGGTGAACCTTGCTAGCGCCTGGCGGAGGGTCATTGGTCTAAATGTATTCCCCACGCACGTGGGGGTGAACCGCGTACTCCCGCTATGATGCAACCCCTGCCGAGCGTATTCCCCACGCACGTGGGGGTGAACCTCCAATCTGGGGCTG
>JBMFPH010000365.1:0-667 GCA_049969215.1 Anaerolineae bacterium
GTCAGTGCCACCAAAACTACAAGCCAATGCACGAAAAACGCGCTTCGTCTCATATGCTCTCCTCCCTGTCAGTCCTCTGCCCCTATTGTGAGGATAGTTTCGCTTGATCTGTCTTGCCTCATTTACACGACGTTGTGATGCCAGGGGATGTTCCGTTCCCTCGCAATGGGATTGTAACATGTGAAGGGCAAAAACGAGAAGTATGATCTACCATGCGGGTGTATTTCACAAATTGGGGGCGAGATGGAAGCAATGCCCCGGAATGGCAACCGTATGTCCGAGCCGCGACCCTATAACCCATAACCGAGCCGCAACCGTTAGGGAGCGGTACATGGTGTACGGGCGACCCGCCGGTCGCCCCTACGCGCGCGGCTCGGGCTCGGTTTGACTTCCGCCTTCCTCAAGAATGAAATCACTTCCACCACGCGCTATTTTGAGACCCCTCACCCCGCCGTTATGGCAACTCAGGGAATCGCATTATAATCTGGCTTTAGGCATGGCTTCCAGCTTCAAAAGAGGAGGTGTGGTGTGACATGACGTTGCGTGCGGTTGACATCATCGCCAAGAAGCGCGACGGACTCGAGCTTTCCACGGCCGAGATCGAGTTCTTCGTCCAGGGTTATACCGAGGGGCACATCCCGGATTACCAGGCGGCGGCCTGGTGCAT
>JBMFPH010000366.1:0-613 GCA_049969215.1 Anaerolineae bacterium
GGCGAAGGCATGCTATGATACCAGCGTCACCATGTCGGATAAGGGGCCATGGCGCGCCCCTATGGGCCAGCTGGGGCACATCGCCGACCAGCGGACGAGGGAGCAAAGGGGCGCGCGCTACAGGGAGCATGGTGTTGTGTAGATTGGCAATGGCTTGAGGAGCACAGATGCGATGACGAAGTACATCTTCTGCACCGGTGGTGTCGTCTCATCCCTGGGCAAGGGGGTGACCGCCGCCTCGCTGGGGCGCCTGCTGAAGAGCCGCGGCTTCGACGTGGCAGTGCAAAAGCTCGACCCCTACCTCAACGTCGACCCCGGCACTATGTCGCCCTACGAACACGGCGAGGTCTTCGTGCTCGAGGATGGCGCCGAGACCGACCTCGACCTGGGTGCCTACGAGCGCTTCATCGACGCCGACCTCACCCGCTCCAGCAACCTGACCGCCGGCCAGGTGTACCAGCGTCTGCTCACCTCAGAGCGCCGCGGCGACTACCTGGGCAAGACCATCCAGGTCATCCCCCACGTCACCAACCTGATCAAGGACGGGATCGTCCAGGTGGCGCGCGAGAGCGGCGCCGACGTGGTCATCGTCGAGGTGGGCGGCACAGTGGGC
>JBMFPH010000367.1:0-586 GCA_049969215.1 Anaerolineae bacterium
TGCGTGAGATTACCTACGTCGAAGCCATTCGTGAAGCCCTCGCCCAAAAGATGGCTGAGGACCCCACGGTTTTCCTCATCGGGGAGGATATTGGGGTTTATGGGGGTGCCTTTGGGGCAACCGCAGGGTTGATTCAGCAATTTGGCGAAGAGCGGGTCATTGATACCCCGATCTCCGAAGCCGGGATTGCCGGCGCCTGCATTGGTGCTGCCTTGACTGGCATGCGCCCGGTGGGCGAAATCCAGTTTATGGACTTTGTGACCCTGAGCATGGAGCAGCTGGTGCTCCAGGCGGCCAAGATCCGCTTTATGTTTGGCGGCAAAGCCAAAGTGCCGTTTGTCCTACGTATGCCGGGTGGC
Source organism: Anaerolineae bacterium (assembly GCA_049969215.1). Taxonomy (GTDB): domain Bacteria; phylum Chloroflexota; class Anaerolineae; order 4572-78; family NAK82; genus NAK82. The sequence goes on from JBMFPH010000367.1 coordinate 360, forward strand.
TCGGGCACCGGCGCGGCAGCCCAACATTCGGAAAGCCTGGAAAACTGGTTTGTCCATGTTCCAGGGTTAAAAGTGGTCATGCCCAGCACCCCTTACGATGCCAAGGGGTTATTAATAGCAGCCATTGAGGACGACAACCCGGTCATTTTTGTTGAGCACAAGTTGCTTTACAAGGTCAAAGGCCCGGTGCCCGAAGAGATGTATCGCATCTCCCTGGGAAAGAGCCA
>JBMFPH010000368.1:0-509 GCA_049969215.1 Anaerolineae bacterium
TGCGTGGGGAATACGTGGCTCGCCGCTGCCCTATCTGCGCCCGGTGCCACTTACCCCCACGTGCGTGGGGAATACACATTCCTGTACCGCACGCCGAGAGGAGGGTTCGGTTCACCCCCACGTGCGTGGGGAATACATCCTCGGCAATGATACAAACACAGGCGCCGACGGTTCACCCCCACGTGCGTGGGGAATACGGGCTGACCGTCCGGGTGGCACCACATGTATATGGTTCACCCCCACGTGCGTGGGGAATACGGTCAAGCGCGCGGCTGATGGGAGGTTGCTATCATGGTTCACCCCCACGTGCGTGGGGAATACGTCACTGACAGCGCCGCTGATCCGACGCGCCCATGGTTCACCCCCACGTGCGTGGGGAATACACATCGCAGCGCTCTCACTTTCTGAACTCGAATGGTTCACCCCCACGTGCGTGGGGAATACTTTGTGTGCGCCAGCGGTTTATCTTCACCTAATGGTTCACCCCCACGTGCGTGGGGAATACGTAT